>DAINPM010000001.1:0-23918 GCA_036743455.1 Bacteroidales bacterium
CATGAAGATCATAAATATTATACGGACCGGCACCACATACACTGCCGGATAAATTAAACTCACCGGCAAAATCAAGTTCCATTTTTCTGTGAGTGGCCAGAGTTGCCCAACCACCCTGTGAATAACCCAACAGATAGTACTCGTTTTCTATTTCCGTTCCGGGATACTCAGAAGGAAAGATCTCTTCAGCGGTTCTTAAAAAATCAATTACCGACTGAACTGTTGGTTCTTTCACTAGGTAAGGATGTGGTATGTCTGCTGATTCACCGAAACCCGGGTAATCGGGGATAAGGACAACAAAACCCATTGAAGCAATAAACTCAACTAACTGATTATCCAGCCCCATGGGAAATTCACTGGGGGCATATACATTTTCCGTTATAGTACCGTGCTGAAAACTCAATACCGGATATGTCCCCTCCGTATCAGGAATAGATATCAGTCCGGATACTTGCACCGAATTACCATTAACAATTGTATTATAGACTATTCTATAAACATTGATCCCGGAGGTCATATAAGGCTTTATATCGTTGAGCCCGGGATACTGGTCATCAAGGTTATCAATAACTGCAGATATAGAAGAAGCAGGTAATGAAAAAACCAATTGTCCGGACACAAAATAATCATAAGCCTTTTCCTCTTCGCTGTCTTTCTTACAGGATACTACTGAAAATATTACTATTAGTATTATCCCGGGCAACTTCAATAAAAAACTATTTTTTCTCATTTTAATACTCATTACCAGATATGTATTCCTTGTTCTTCAAACTTACCCTTTGCAAAGATATATCATATTGATTTATCCGGCCAGAAGAAGCCTTACTTACTTTTCTTATCTTTGCATGAATTTTATTCAGGATGATTTCGCTTCAGGATATTTGTGTTTCTTTCGGCAGCTTTGATCTGCTTACAAACATCTCATTTCTTATCAATGATCAGGACCGTATTGGTCTGGCAGGGAAAAACGGTTCAGGCAAGTCTACACTCCTCAGGATCATAGCAGGTCTTCAACTGCCCTCTTCGGGTATGGTTGATATGCCGAAAGATATAACTATCGGTTACCTGCCTCAGCAAATGAGAATAAAGGACTCCACAACAATTATTAATGAGGTCGTTTCCGGTTTCCGGGAAATAACAGAATTATCTGAAGAAATTGAGAGATGCAGAAAAGAAATTACAGAAAGAGAAGATTATGAATCTGAAGATTATCTAAGGCTCTGCGATCACCTGGCTTTAATTGAGGAAAGATACAGTATCCTGGGAGGCAATAATTATCTTGCAGAAGCTGAACGCACTCTCCTGGGCCTTGGGTTTAAAAGAAGTGATTTTGAAAGACTTACCAGTGAGCTTAGCGGAGGATGGCGTATGAGGATTGAACTGGCAAAGATCCTCCTCAAAAAGCCTTCTGTTTTTCTTCTGGACGAACCAACAAACCACCTGGACATTGAATCAATCCAATGGTTGGAAGATTACCTTGCTTCTTACAACGGAGCGCTTGTCCTTGTATCACATGACAGAGCTTTCCTTGACAATATAACTACCAGAACAATAGAAATATCCCTCGGGAAAATATATGATTACAAGGTCTCTTGGTCTGAATTTGTGATATTACGGAAAGAGAGAAGGGAACAGCAGACCGCTGCTTTCAGAAATCAGCAGAAAATGATAGGCGACACTGAGAAATTCATTGAGCGTTTCAGATATAAAGCCACAAAAGCTGTTCAGGTACAATCAAAGATCAAAATGCTGAACCGGGTTGAGAGAATAGAAATTGACGAAGAAGATATCAGTTCAATAAACCTGAAATTTCCTCCTGCACCAAGATCAGGTACTACAGTAATTGAGACAGAAGGATTGTCAAAGACTTACGGTTCTTTACAAGTATTAAAGGATGTTGATTTTAAACTTATCAGAGGTGAAAAAGTTGCCTTTGTGGGAAGAAACGGTGAGGGCAAAACCACTTTTGTAAAGATTATTGCAGGAGAACTTGACCATGAAGGACACATCACTAAGGGACATAATGTCAGGATTGGTTATTTTGCACAAAACCAGGATGAATTGCTTAATGAAGACCTTACTGTTTTTGATACCATAGACTATATAGCTAAAGGAGAAGTAAGGTCCCGTATAAGAGATATGCTGGCCTCCTTCCTTTTTAAGGGTGATGATATAGATAAAAAAGTAAAAGTTCTCTCAGGTGGTGAGAGATCACGTCTTGCACTGATCAAATTACTCCTTGAGCCTTATAACCTCCTGCTTCTTGATGAACCGACAAACCATCTTGACATAAGGTCTAAAGATATTTTAAAACAAGCTCTGCTGAAATATGACGGAACATTGATTGTAGTATCACATGATCGTGACTTCCTTGACGGTATAACCAGTAAGGTTTTTGAGTTCCGGAATAATTCTTTAAAAGAACATCTTGGAGGAATATACGATTTCCTGAGAAAAAAAGATATGAGCAACCTGAGAGAAATTGAGAGAAAAGACAAAACCATTAAAAATACAAATCCTGATAATAAGGAAAATATATCATCCAATAAACAAAAATACCTGGAAAAGAAAAACTATGAACGCAATCTGAGAAAACTCAGAAAAAGAGTCGAGAACTCTGAGCTTGAAATAGAAAGAATGGAAAAAGAAATGTTGGAAATGAATAGAATCTTAAGCACTGAAGGTAATACTGAAAGGAATACGGATCTTATCTATGAGAGATACCGGAAGCTTGAACAACGTCATTATGAAGAAATGCTGAAATGGGAACAATATACTCAGGATGTGGAAGTTTATTTACAAAATAAGATATGAATATCTCCATTCACAAATATGAGAAACAATACAGGGTTCATGTTTATGAGACAGGTCCTGACGGGAAGGCCCTTTTTTATTCATTATTTGACTACATGCAGGATATAGCTGCTGAACATGCTATCAGGCTCGGTTATGGAAGAGATGATATGATGAAAAACAATAATTTATGGGTTCTATCCAGAATGTATGCTTCAATAAACTCTTTCCCTTCTCCCGGAGAGACCATAGGTCTGACAACGTGGCCGGCCGGAACAGACAAACTCTTTGCAATGAGAAACTATGACATCCGCTTCCCCAACGGTGAAATTATTGCAATGGCCTCATCATCATGGCTTATCATTGACCATACAACAAAGAAGATAAGAAGACCTTACAATATTTCTGAAGGCTATCATTTCACCAATCAATTTGACAATAAATTTATAAGAAGCGCTGACAAACTGCCTGATCTTACTCACGACGGGCGGATATCGCCCATTTTTAAAGTAGCAGCAGGAGATCTTGATGTAAATATGCATACCAATAATGTCAATTACCTCAAATGGGTATACAATACCTATGACCTGAATTTCGTTATCAGGCATCTTCCAACTTCCGTAGAAATCAATTATCTTGCAGAATCTGTTTTTGGAGACGAAATAGCAATAAAGACAACTGAGGAAAACAATGGTAAAACAGCTATCTTTAACCATTCAATAACCAGAGTCAACGATAACAAAGATCTGTGCAGGGTAAGAATTGAATGGAATGATACTGACAGAAAGGATAAATAAGATAGAAATGGCAGTCAATAAAGATCATAAGAATATAAGCCTCCGATCCGTTTTTTTACCTGGGATTATTCTAATCTTTCTGTTTTTTTTATCCTGTTCAACATCCCGTGTCACCTTTGACCCTAAAGACTTATCATATCTTTATAATCCTACAAAAAATCTTTTTTATCCACAGTACTATATCTCCAACCGGTCTGATGATATAACGGATCTATCTGTCATGTTTCCTTCTGACCAGCTATTCTTTTCTGAAGCGAATCCTCAGGGCATACCGTTGGCAGAAATGCTCATCACGGTAAAACTGTATAATATTTCCGGAAGAAGGATGTTGGCAGATACTGCCTTTTATAACCTCAGCATACCAAAAGACGGTGACAGACCAGAATATGTCTATAACATACCGCTAAAAGTAAGTCCGGGAATGGAATACACGGCTGAAGTAAAAATTGTTGACAGGTTACGGAATGATGTAGTCCAGACTTTTGTCCCTTTCAACACTTTATCTTATAATAACCGTTATAATTTCCGTGTACTGGATTATTTTTCCGGTAAACAGGTTTTCAAAACGGTATTAAAACCTGATGAATTTATTAATCTCATTCATCTGACACATCCTCCTGATTCGATTTACGTGTCATATTACAGGCGGTTTACTGAGATCCCCGATCCTCCTTCAATGATTGTTCCGGAACGGACAATTGATTATGGGCCGGATACGATAGTACCACTTCCCTACTCTGACACTCTTCCCCTTAATTTCCCAAATGAAGGTATTTACCAAATAAGTACAGGGAGGGAGATAAAGGAAGGATATACTCTTTTAAATCTGGGATCTGTTTTTCCGGAAATGAATACACCTGAAATAATGATTGAGCCTCTCGCATATCTTACTGATCCTGCGGAACTTGATTCACTCTTTAATGCCCCAGACCCAAAGCTGGCTCTTGATGAATTCTGGATCGGATGTGGAGGTAATATTGAAAGAGCACGTGAACTGATAAGGATATATTATACAAGAGTATTATATGCAAATCGTTATTTCACATCCTATAAAGAAGGCTGGCGTACGGAAAGGGGTATGATTTACATTATTTACGGTCCTCCCGACAAGGTTTATAAGACCACTGACGGGGAGGACTGGGGTTACCGTAAACCAGTTATTAAGTCCAGATGGGGCAACAGATACACTGTAAACGAAGAGTTCTTATATTTCACTTTCAGGGAAAAAGACAGTGACTTTTCAGATAATGATTATTATCTGAGTAGAAATGAAAGCCTGATAACCTACTGGGCACAGGCTGTAGCCAGCTGGAAAAGAGGTATTGTCTTCCGGCTTGATAATCCTGCAGATATATAAACCTGATGCAAAAAGAATCCGATTGTATTTTTGGTCTGAGGCCGGTGATTGAAGCTATTAAGGCGGGCAAACAGCTTGACCGTCTGCTTATCAGACAAGGCTTACAGGGATCACTATACCGTGAACTTATGTCTCTGGTACGAACACATAATATTGTATATCAGATCGTACCTGTAGAAAGGATAGAACTGGTTACAAGAAAGAACCATCAGGGAGTACTTGCCTGGCTGTCATCTATTGAATATCAGAATCTTTCGAATCTACTCCCTATGATTTATGAGAGAGGTGAAGACCCTCTTATAATTGTTCTTGATGGAATATCTGATGTAAGAAATTTCGGAGCTATTTCACGCACTGCCGAATCGTTGGGAGTACATGCTCTGGTAATACCTGAAAGAGGGTCAGCCAGGATAACGGCTGATGCAATAAAAACATCTGCCGGAGCCCTGCATACCCTCCCTGTATGCAGGGAAAGATCTGTTGTCAGAACAGTTGAATACCTAAGGAAATCAGGATTAAAAGTTATTTGTTCAGCAGAAAATAGCGGACAGGAAATATCAGCCACTGACCTGACAGGCCCTTTAGCACTTATTCTGGGATCTGAAGATAAAGGCGTTAGCCGTGAACTGACCAGCATTGCAGATCACCTGGTCAATATCCCTACGGTAGGAACTATCAGCTCTCTTAATGTATCCGTAGCTGCCGGAATACTCATATATGAAATTGCAAGGCAGAGAAAATCTGCTAAATAGATATCAGGCTCCTTATCCTCTCATCCAGCATAGCCTGGTCTTTGGCAAAAGACTCCAGACCTGCCAGCGTAAGGAGGCTGTCGGGTGCCGTCTTTCCTTCTTTTATACTATTCTCCCATCTTGAATACACAGGTATTTTGCCATCGGTTCTGAGATAATTTTTTTCTTCTTTGCTTAATGAGGGAAACATATCTCCACAACCTTCTTCATGAGCAATATGAATTAGTTCAATACCTGTTGAAGGTATCTTTGAAACAAGTCTTTCTGCCAGATTGAGAACACAATCATCCACTTTCCAGAACTTTTCAATATGGGCATCTTTTGCCGATTCATAGAGACCTACCTCATAGTTCTCATGCATTCTTGAAACGAATTCCCCTGACAAGGACTTTTTTGCTGCTGCTGCTATAGCAGGAGGTATTGTCAAAACATCTGTACCTGCCAGCAGGTCAATCTGCTCTTCATGTCTCAGACTGGCTCCAATCAGTTTTGTCTGCCAGGGATTTTTTGAAGAAAATGCAGTAACCCAGTTCTGAGATGCAATAACCGCCATTTCTCCGGCTCCTGTACCGGCACCCAGCTTATTGTCTCTGATGAATGCCCCTATTCTTCCCATAAAAACATTCAGGTAATCAGGTCGAGAGACAAGTGTGGCAAGGACATTCTGTCTGGCACTGAAATCAAGAGTAAAATTAACTCTGATACCTGATTCTTTGAGGCGTCTTGCACCTATTAATCCTTCCGCAGTAAATGGTACCTTAATAATGAACTGATCAGGACAAATCTCATGCAAACGTTTTCCATAATATTCAATACCCATAATATCCCTGGCAGTTGAAGTATGCAGCTCAACACTCACCATTCCTCCGAATTTTAAAGCAAGTATCAGACCATGCCGGGCATTAACTATAAAAGCCAGCTCTCTTACACGTTCTTCCGGTGACAGATCTCTGACCAGACTCCTGGCTTCAGAAATAAAAACGTCATAGATCCCTTTTTGTATCTCACTGTTAAGGAGAGTATTATTGGTAGTCAGAGCACTCATCTCTGCTGTCCAGTTGGCCTCAGCTTCCTCTATATCCCCCGTGTCAAGCCATATTTCTGTCCCGGCTTCATGCAATGATTCCCAAAAAGCATCTTTACGCGCCGTGACCTGCTTTTCATTAATATTCTTCCAGACAAAGTCACTGATTCTTGTATTCCTGTCAGCCATGGTAATTTATTTTTTGGCAAATTTAGGTAAATTATTAATCTGCAAATCACCTATTATTTTTAGCTTTACTAATAAAATAATACATGGTATCATGAGAATAGTGTATATCATCCTTCTGTTGCTCTTTTGCAACGGGGCACAGGCCCGGATAAATTATGATAAATATTTTACAGATAAAGTTCTCCGTATCGATTTTATGTTTGCAGGAGACTACGGTAAAACGGTTGTCTATCCTCTTGAAATGAAAGAAGAACCTTTTTTTGCAGGTTCCAGAACGCAGCTTATTCCACCTTTCGATTACGGGAATTTCAAATATGATGTTTATGATGCTTCTGATAATACTCTGATATATTCCCGTGGCTTTTGCACTCTTTTTCAGGAATGGCAGACAACTGCCGAAGCAAGGGAGACAGAAAGGAGTTTCTATGAAGTTGCTACTATGCCTTTCCCAAAGAGCAAAATAAAATTCGTATTGTCCATAAGAGAGAGGAACGGATCATTTACCGTTTTGTATGAGACATATATTGATCCTGAAAACTATTTCATCAGAAAAGAAAAACCTGTTGAGGCAAAAGTAACTGATTTAGTTATTTCAGGCGATCCTGCTGTTTGTGTCGATCTGGTTGTAATAGCAGAAGGATATACCATGGAGGAAATGGGGAAATTCAGAAAAGATGCCGGGAGACTGGCTGATATATTGTTTAAGGAAGCCCCTTATAATGAGTATAAGGATAAATTTAACATACGGGCTGTGGAAGCTGTTTCAGAAGAATCAGGGACTGATGTTCCGGGAGAGCATATCTATGTAAATACAGCTCTTAACTCATCCTTTTACACCTTCGATGTAGACCGGTATCTTACGACTAATGATATCAAAGCAGTGAATGATTATGCAGCCACAGTTCCGCATGATAATATTATAATACTTATCAACAGTCCGCGATACGGAGGTGGTGGTGTATATAATTATTACAGCGGAACAACTTCCGACAACAGACTTGCTGAATATCTTTTTTTACATGAATTAGGTCATGCTTTTGCCGGGCTGGCTGATGAATACTACTCTAAAGATGTTGCTTATGAAGATTACTACCCGCTTGATGTAGAACCATGGGAACCAAATATCACAACTCTTGTCAGTTTTGAGAGTAAATGGAAGAATATGATACCAGAAGGCACACCTATTCCCACACCTGTTGAAGATAAATACCTGCACACAACAGGATTATTTGAAGGTGGAGGATATTCTGCGAAGGGTATTTATCGTCCGGCTATAGAGTGTACCATGAACATGAATACACCTGAAGGATTTTGTCAGGTATGCCGGCAGGCAATCAGGGATATGATAGGGTATTATATCAGATAACGACCGATGAAGTCAGGCCACGGGCATTTAGTGACCTGCTCATAGCTGCCAGAATTTCAGATGTGCCTGTTTTAATCTCATAGCTTCCTCTGTAATGGACAATCAGGGCACATTGTTCTGCCTGTATGTTATCATGTCCGCAAACCTCAACAAGAGCTTTGATGACATGATTAAAGGTATTAAAATTATCATTGTAAAGAACCAGTGAACTGACCTTGCCACCTGTCTTATAATTTTTCTTTCTGCGTATTGCTTTTTCTTTCACACGTTTATTTAATTATTATTTCATTGGCTATGTGGAACTTACATGAATTATATAATCATTTCCTTTTGTGAGTTTCTGCTCATATAAGCTTCATTCCAGTCTCTCAAATAATTGTCTGGCTGTTTCTAAGGGTACTTCCTTTTTCCCCAGCCATGCGCCCACTTTTGCATCTTCATATCCGTTTCTGGACAGCAGACTTGCATATTCTTCAGCGCTTTCAAAAGTAATGAAATTACCGATTAAATAAACAACAGTCCCGTCATTTAGTTGCCATACATCAAGCCCCCGGCCTGTGGATATCTTCTCAAATCCTTCCTTCATTTCTTCATCAACAGGCTCAGGTGATCTCATTATCTCTACCCTGAAGGATAAAGTCGGAGGTAAAGTGTCCAATGATGTTCCTTCAATTGGTATATCGTTCACAGGAAAGGGTTTATTACCCCAATCAGCCTCCAAAACAGCTGCTCTGTCAGCTGATATAACGTTACCATCTGAGAAAGCGACAATGAAAGCATCCCTGAATCCTTTCTGTCTGACCTGAAGAAGTGCTTTTCCGGCATCATCTTTTCGTCTGAAAACACCTGCATAATAAGTCGTCAGATCTTTCCCTTCCTCCTTAAAACCATATACAGGGGTTATCCCTTTGAAAAAAGGATGAGACACCTCATTACGAAAAACACCCAACTGTATCCTGTATATCAGACCGTCAGGTATGTCCGGATTGATTACTATTTTCTCATTAAGATCGTACACAGGATTTTCAATAAGTGTAAAACTCTGATATATTTCTGTCTGTTTATTTTTCAACAGTTCTTCCTTTTCGGTCGGTTTCTCATCCCGATTAACCATTCCCAAGCGCTCAGGCTCTTTATTTTTCAATGCCTCATGGCTCTCTTCTACTTTTTGTATTTTATTTACTTCCTCAATTGCCAAATGAGCTTTGTCATATCTGATATCGGCCTGTTTCTGCAAACTGTCAGCTACAGCTTCATTCTTTTTAAGCTTTTCCGTCAGTTCAGTCTCAGATGTAATTTGTGTTGAATCAGTTTTATTTCTGATTTCATTTACAAGCTTCAGTACAGAATCTGCTTTAATCTGATAAACAAGGGCCTCACTAAGGATACTGTCACAGTCTCCGGGAAGCCTGTCTGCTTCTCTTATCAGCAGGTCAGAATTGCCTTCCGGAGTACTGTTTTCCGGTATCCTCTCACGTAGGTATCCGCTTTCATGATCATAATTCTGTGCCGGCAATTCCTTTGTTTCTCCTGCATGAGTTATCTTACCAATACCTTCCTTACTCTCTTTGATATATTTCTGAACTCCCAGTTTCCTTGCAACCTTCCTTCCTGCTGTCTCTGAAAATTTCTCGTATGACGAAACAGCATCTGTATAACGGCCGGATAACTGTTGAGCCCTACCCAGCCATAATAATGCATCTGATGGTATTTCTCTGATGTCATAAGTACTTTGCAGGGCTTCGTCAAGAAGCATTACAGCCTTTTCAGTATCTCTTTCGAGCCTGACAAGAGAGACTGCAACATAGTATTTATACAGGGGATCACCGGGATATAAATCAAGTAATTCATTAAATCCCTCCAGTGCCTGAGCATAATCACCCTTCGAAAATGCTTCCAGTGACATTTGCCTCAAAGGTTTTGGCCGGACCTCCTGCGAAAAAACATTATCCTCATAAATACAGGGATTCACAAGGAACAAAAAACATATCAAATATAATCTGATCATCAGACCTGAGCCAACACCTTCTCTCACAACTATCCGGATAACATTTTTTAATAACACATTATTACTTAATTTCAAGCGTATAAACTGTTAAAAAGAAAAAAAACTTTTTGTTCAGAATACTGCTCAAACTTCGTAAATTTACCCTTTATTACAAAATTATACAATCTATGGATCAATTAAAAGAAGGGATGAAAGCTCCTCCATTTGAAGGCAGAGATCAAAACGGGCAGCTTATCAGACTAGGTGATTATAAAGGAAAGAAGCTTGTTCTTTATTTCTATCCTAAAGACAACACTCCGGGGTGTACCAGTGAAGCCTGTAATCTTCGTGATAATCATGATACCTTATTAAAAGAAGGCTTTGCCGTGGTGGGCGTCAGTATGGATACAGAAAAATCACATAAAGGCTTTGCTGAAAAACATTCCCTGCCTTTTCCCCTTATTGCTGATACCTCAAAAAAAATACTTACTGATTATGGAGTATGGAAGCAGAAAAGTCTTTATGGCAAAACATTTATGGGGACAGTCCGGACAACATTCATTATTGATGAAGAAGGGACAATAGAAAAAATTATTTCCAAAGTAGAAACAAAAAACCATTCCGACCAGATATTCAGATTATACAAATAACACCAATAATATGAGCAAAGAAAAAGCGACTATCAACCAGGAGAAACTAAAAGCTCTTGAAGTAACCCTTGGTAAAATTGAAAAAGATTTTGGGAAGGGCACTATTATGAAACTTGGCGATCATGCAATTGAAAACATACAGGTTATATCCACAGGATCTCTTAGTCTTGATGCGGCACTGGGCATTGGCGGGCTGCCCCGGGGACGTGTTATAGAAATATATGGCCCGGAGGCATCGGGCAAGACAACACTGGCTATACATGCCATAGCTGAAGCACAGAAGACTGGCGGTATTGCTGCTATAATAGATGCCGAGCATACATTTGACAGACATTATGCCCAAAAACTGGGTGTTGATGTTGAGAACCTTCTTATTTCACAACCGGATAACGGAGAACAGGCTCTTGAGATAACAGATAACCTTATACGATCAGGAGCTCTCGACATCATTGTAATTGATTCAGTTGCAGCACTGACACCAAAAGCAGAAATTGAAGGTGAAATGGGTGATTCAAAAATGGGGCTTCAGGCAAGATTAATGTCACAGGCCCTCAGAAAACTGACCGCAAACATTAGCAAAACAAATACTTCGTGTGTTTTTATCAATCAGTTGAGAGAAAAGATCGGCATTATGTTCGGAAACCCTGAAACAACAACAGGTGGAAATGCTCTCAAATTTTATTCTTCTGTCAGACTTGATATCAGGAGAACAAACCAGATAAAAGAAGGAGATGAAATCATAGGGAACCGTACACGGGTAAAAATTGTGAAAAATAAACTTGCCCCACCCTTCAAAAAAGCTGACTTTGACATCCTGTATGGTGAAGGTATATCTCAACTCGGAGAAATAATTGATCTAAGTACTGATTTTAATATAATAAAAAAGAGCGGATCGTGGTTCAGTTATGGTGAAACAAAAATAGGACAAGGTCGCGATGCAGTGAAGCAAATACTGAAAGACAATCCTGAATTATACGAAGAACTTAAAATTAAAGTACAGGAAGCTCTTAAAAATCAATAATCCCGGAAATTATGAAAATATTTGCTGCTCAGGTAATTATAATCCTTGCTGCGTTGTCCGTATCATGTAATGAAAAAAAATCAAGCCAAGAAGTTACAGTACAACTTTCTTCAAACCAACTCACTGAAAAGGAAAGGGCTGATGGCCTTATGACTCCGGAAGTCTTATGGAAATTCGGTAGGTTAGGAAGCATAACTCTTTCTCCTGATGGTTCTACTCTTCTTTACACCGTTACCACAACAGACCTTGATACCGAAACCTCTACAACAAATATTTTCAGTATCTCCCTTTCAGGAGGTGACCCAGTACAACTGACAAGTGCAGGAGGCAGTTCTCCTCAATGGATAAATAATGGCGAAGCAATAGCTTTTGTTGACAATGAAGGGAAACTGGTACTGATGAATCCTGATGGATCAGTTATCAATTGGGTGGAAGGTCTGGATGACTTCGAAAGTTACAGGATATCTCCGGTCGGAGACAAGATCTGTTTCACACGGAGAGTTAAACTTGAACAAACTGCCAATGAAAAACATAATCTTCCAAAAGCCCGGGTAAGGATAATACACGATTTAATGTACAGACACTGGGATTCCTGGAGCGATTATTCCTACAGTCATATTTTTACTGGCAATTTCAATGGGGAAAGTGTAACCAATATAAAGGATATAATGGAAGGACAAAGGTTCGAATCACCTCTTGCTCCTTTCTTTGATGAAGGAGAAATAACATGGAGCCCTGATGGCAGACATATTGCCTACACAACAAAGAGATTGAGCGGGAGAGACTATGCCAGGAGCACCAATTCTGACATATTTCTTTTCGATGTGAACACCGGCAACGAAGTAAATATCAGTGAAGGGAATAAAGGATATGACCGAAGTCCCGTTTTCTCACCCGATGGCACAAAGATAGCTTACCAGAGTATGGAAAGAGATGGCTATGAATCAGACCTCAACAGACTTTTCGTTTATGACATTAAAACCGGCAAACGTAACTGGATAACCAGAGGATGGCAGTTTGATGCAGGTAATATTAAGTGGTTTGACAATGAGAATCTCTATTTCACCTGTGCATATCTGGGTACATCACAGATCTTTAAAACGAGTATCAATGGGAAAGGAGTAGATAAGGTAACTGAGGGGAATCATGAGATTAACTCCTTTGAACTGGAATCAGGAAAAATGGCTGTAAATATTATGTCATTCGCCATGGCTCCGGAAGTTGCCTCTGTAGATATAAGCACTGGAGAGATAAAGCAGATAAGTGGGATTAATGAAAATATCTATAAATCAATCAGGATGGGCCAATTTGAAGAAAAATATATAAAGACAAGAGATGGACGGGATCTTCAGATGTGGGTCGTTTATCCTCCTGATTTTGACCCGTCAAAAAAATACCCGGCACTTATGTTTTGTAACGGAGGTCCACAGAGCACCCTGGGGCCATTCTGGTCTTATCGCTGGAATTTTCAGATGATGGCAGCAAAAGGATATATTGTCTATGCTCCGAACAGAAGGGGTGTAGCAGGATTCGGGCAGGAATGGAAAGAACAGATATCCAGGGATTATGGAGGGAAAAATATGCAGGATTATCTGGATGCCACCGATGCTATGATAAAAGAACCTTATGTTGATGCAGAAAAAGTAGGAGCTGTTGGCGCAAGTTACGGAGGTTATTCAGTGTTTTATCTTGCAGGTATTCATGGCGGAAGATTTCAGGCTTTCATCTCCCACTGCGGAGTATTCAACTTCATCAGTGAATATGGATCTACAGAAGAACTGTTCTTCCCCGACTGGGACTATGGAGGACCGTACTGGGATCTTCCGGAAAGCTACAGGTTCTCACCTCATCTTAATGTTGGTAGTTGGGATACTCCAATACTTATCATAACGGGAGCCAATGATTTCAGGATCCCATACACACAAAGTCTGGAAGCATTCACTGCGGCACAACTGAATAATGTTCCAAGCAGGTTATTGTTTTTTGAAGATGAGTCTCACTGGGTATTAAAACCTCAGAATTCAGTAATATGGCAAAGAGAGTTTTTTGAATGGCTCGAAACATATATGACAGGAACGTGATTTTTCAGAAATTTTAAAACAATTATAAATATCTGGAAAAGCTAAATGGGTTCATAGTGCAGAATTTTTTTGACAGTAAGGGATAATTATATACAAATGGCTTATCTTTCAATACTGGCAGTGAGACGAACCGGAGAACCTGTATCTATATCCGGTCTTTACTGAATAATATCATTCTGTCAGTAAGCCAATAACTGTTTTTACTTTTTGTTCCTTAGGGATTTTTTCTTCTATCCAATGAATAACAGTCCCTTTTTTTTCCATACCTCTGAACCATGTCATCTGTCTCTTCGCAAACTGATGTATTGCAATCTCAAGAGATCTTTTCATTTCAGTATATTCCATTTTGCCGGTGAGATACAGTGTTATATATTTATATTCAAGTCCATAATAAAGAAGAATTTCTTCCGGCACACCCTTGTCCAGTAATCCTTTTACCTCATCTATCATTCCCGACGCCAGCCTTTTCTCAAGTCTTTCACTGATCCTTCTCCTCCTCTCTTCACGGTCTGTCAAGATACCTACAACAAAAGGTTTAAGTACAGGCATCCTTGCCATTTCTCGTGTCTTTAACCGTCTGGCTTGTTCTATTTCAATAGCCCTGATGACCCGTTTCTTTGTATCAATATCAGTTGTATTATGCAAATTTTTATATGTTCCCAATATCTTTATCAACTCTTCCATTGATTTCTTTTCAAGTTGTGCTCTCAATCCAATATCGGGCTGCACTTCCATAATCTCATAAGCTCTGATCACACTGTCAAGATACATACCTGAACCACCGCAAACAACAGGAAATATATTCCTTTTTTTCAGCATATTAAAGGTTGCGATGAAATCTCTCTGATATTCAAACAAATTATATTTATAACCCGGATCAACTATATCTATCAGGTGACAAGTGATATGCCTTTCAGGTGTAATATATTCATGGTAATCTTTTCCTGTTCCAATATCCATACCTCTGTACACCTGACGAGAATCGGCACTGATTATCTCTCCATTGAGCCTGCAGGCAAGAGCAACAGCAAGGGACGTCTTCCCTGATGCCGTAGGACCGGTAACTACAAGCATATCATATTTGATATCATTCTCCGGTAACATTTAACAAGGTATTGAGAGATTACAGGCTAATTAGCGTAAATTTACTTATTTTTGCCACTAATCTTTAAGTTTTTTTGCCAAACCTTTGAAAAGCAAGACAGGAAATATAGTAATAAAGAATAAAAAGGCCTCTCATGATTACGAGTTCCTTGATAAGTATATTGCAGGAATTCAGCTGACAGGCACTGAAATAAAATCAATACGTCTTGGCAAGGCTGCTCTTGCTGATTCCTATTGTTTTTTCAGGGAAGGAGAGCTTTTCTTAAAGGGTATGCACATTGCCGAATACTGGTGGGGGAATCTAAATAATCATGACCCCTTGCGGGAACGTAAAATGCTTCTTACAAAGCGGGAACTGAGAAAAATTGAAAGAAAAATAAAAGAATCAGGGCTTACAATAATTGTCACAAAAGTATTTCTCAATGAGCGTGGACTTGCCAAAGCTGAAATAGCTGTATCAAGGGGCAAAAAAGAATATGACAAACGTCAGTCAATAAAGAAAAAAGACTCTGAAAGGGAGCTGGACCGTTTAAGAAAAAAATAGCAGGGTGATCAGAAATTCGGACTCAGCAGATATCTTGAATAGAATTTGACGATTACATCAACAGCCTCATCTGAAGTATCAACTATTGTAAAGAGATCCATATCTTCCGGAGATATATTGTGTTCAGAGCTCAGCATCTCTTCTCTGATCCAATCAACAAGTCCCTTCCAGTATTTCCCTCCGACAAGTACTATAGGAAATTTCCCTATTTTTCTGGTCTGGATCAGGGTAATAGCTTCAAAGAGCTCATCAAATGTTCCGAATCCGCCTGGCAATACAATGAATCCCTGCGCATATTTCATAAACATCACCTTTCTGACGAAAAAATGATCGAAAGTTATCAGTTTATCTGCATCAATATAAACATTGGGTCTTTGTTCAAAAGGAAGATCGATATTTATGCCTACTGATTTTCCCTTACCTTTTTTTGCACCTTTGTTTGCAGCTTCCATTATTCCGGGTCCTCCTCCTGTGATAACCCCATAGCCTTTCTGTGTAAGCTTGAAAGCTATATCTCCTGCCAGGCGATAATATTTATTATTATGATGTGTTCTTGCCGAACCGAATATTGAGACACAGGGACCTATACGTGAGAGTTTTTCAAAACCTTCCACAAGTTCGGAAATGATTTTAAATACTCTCCACGAATCGGTGGTATGAATTTCATGCCATGTTTTCTCCTTAAATGCATCTTTTATTAGATCCGCTGGTTTATCGTGTTTACCCATGTTATAAAAAATTAAAAATCAAATATACTTATTTTCCAGTGCCGGCAATTCTGATCTTAGAAATAATCCGGTATAGCTATTGTTGCAAAGAGCCAGTTCTTCGGGTGTACCTGAAAAAATTACTTCGCCTCCATTCATTCCTCCCTCTTTCCCGAGGTCAATGATATAATCGGCCATTTTAATGACATCCATATTATGTTCTATCACTATGACTGTATTACCTCTGTCAACCAGTTTATTCAATACCTCAAGCAATACCCTGACATCTTCAAAATGGAGGCCTGTAGTTGGTTCATCGAGTATATAGAGCGTCTTTCCGGTATCCCTCCTGGCAAGTTCTGTCGCCAGTTTCACTCTCTGAGCCTCTCCTCCGGAAAGTGTGGTTGATTGCTGACCCAGTCTGATATACCCTAAACCCACATCTTTCAATGTTTTTATTTTATGATATATTGAAGGGATATTCTCAAAGAAATCAACAGCCATATTCACCGTCATATCCAATACATCACTGACAGAGTGCCCTTTGAATTTTACCTCAAGTGTTTCGCGGTTATATCTTTTCCCGTTACATTCACTGCATGTGACAAATACATCGGGAAGAAAATTCATTTCAATGGTTTTAACTCCGGCTCCCTGGCACCCCTCACAACGACCTCCTTTTACATTGAAAGAAAACCTGCCTGCACTGAAACCCCGGATCTTTGCCTCAGTCGTCTGTTCAAAAAGTTTCCTTATATCTGTGAAAACACCCGTATAAGTTGCGGGATTTGACCTTGGTGTACGACCTATGGGAGACTGATCAATTTCTATTACCTTATCTACATTCTCAATTCCGCTTATATCTCTGAAAGGAAGATACTGTTTTCCGGAATTATGAAAACGTCTGGCCAAAACAGGATGAAGAGTCTGGTTAATGAGAGATGATTTTCCACTACCCGAAACACCTGTAACACAGATTAATGTTCCAAGAGGTATGATCAGATCTGCATTTTTCAGATTGTGTCCTGTTGCTCCGTAAAGACCCAAAAAATTACCATTGCCTGTTCTTCGGGTTTCAGGTATATTGAATTTTTTTGTCTTATTGAGGTAGGCCGAAGTAAGAGTATCTGCTTCCATTATATCTTGCGGGCTTCCCTGAGCTACAACCAATCCGCCATGAATACCTGCACCGGGCCCCATGTCAATGATATGATCAGCCGACAGCATCATCTCTCTGTCGTGTTCAACAACAATAATTGAATTACCTGAATCTCTTAGTTTTTTAAGTGCTTCTATAAGGCGTCTGTTATCTCTCTGATGCAAACCAATACTGGGTTCATCCAGTATATACAATACATTTACAAGTTTTGACCCTATCTGTGTAGCCAACCGTATCCTCTGACTTTCTCCTCCGGAAAGGGTGCGGGCACCTCTGTTTAGTGAAAGGTAATCAAGACCTACATCAAGAAGGAAACCCAGTCTTGATCTGATCTCCTTTAATATCTCTGAAGCAATTTTTTGTTGTCTTAAACTCATCCTCTCTTCGATACCCATGAGAAAACTATGCAATTCTCTCACATCCATTTGTGATAATTCACCAATATTTTTGCCATCGATTCTATACCAGAGAGCTTCTTTTTTTAACCTTGTACCCTTACACTCCGGACAAACGGAGTACTGAATATACTGATCACTTAGTTTTGTTCCGTTCCTTTTTCCACTAACTATCTCTATATTCCCGACATAATTAACCACTCCCTCAAAAGTGAGGGAATAATTTGAAGTCATTCCCAACGGAGTATTTGATAATTTAATAATCTCATCGGAACCATAAAGTAATTTTTGAAGTATTTCATGAGGAATCTCCTTAACAGGAGTATCAAGAGTGAAGCCGTTTTTTTCCGCAATAGCTTCTATCTGCCAGAAGATCCATGTGTTTTTATATTTTCCCAGCGGTTCTATGCCGCCTTTTCTTATGCTAAGATTCGTGTCGGGTATCAGTTTTTTCTCATCTATTGAAGACACCTCTCCCAGCCCGTTACAACGCGGGCATGCTCCCTGAGGCGAGTTAAAGGAAAATGTATGGGGAGCAGGTTCATTATAAGAAAGACCTGTCACAGGACACATCAGATTACGACTGAAGTACCTTGGCTCATTTGATTGCGGATCAAGAACCATCATCATGCCATCTCCCTGATCAAGAGCTGTTTTTACAGAATCAGACAGTCTTTTATCGCTCACATCTCCGGTGATGAATTTATCTATTACAAGTTCTATATGATGATTTTTATACCGGTCGAGTTTCATACCCGGGATGATCTGTCTTATCTCTCCGTCAATTCTCACTGACAGATAACCTTTTCTTCTGAGTTGTTCAAAAAGTTCCTTATAATGCCCTTTACGTCCTTTTATCAGAGGTGCAAGGAAGAATATCTTTTTTCCGTCAAAACGAGTCTTTACCAATTCAATGATCTGGTCATCGGTGTATTTAACCATTTTCTCACCTGAGGCATAAGACCAGGCTTCTCCGGCCCTGGCATACAGTAATCTGAGAAAATCATATATCTCAGTTATGGTTCCGACTGTTGACCGGGGATTTTTGTTCGTGCTCTTTTGTTCTATTGAAATAACCGGGCTCAGCCCTGTTATCTTATCGACGTCTGGACGTTCCATACTACCGAGAAATTGACGGGCATAAGACGACAAAGTTTCCATATACCTGCGTTGCCCCTCAGCATATATTGTGTCGAAAGCCAGTGATGATTTCCCGCTTCCGCTAAGGCCGGTAATAACGACAAGTCTGTTGCGGGGGATAATAACATCAATATCCTTCAGATTATGGACCCTGGCTCCCAGAACCTGTATTTCTTCACTCATCTTATCTGGCCTGTCTGTTAATCAGTCTGTTTGTTTCTTTCCGATATTATTCCTCATTCCGTGAGCCGGAATCTTGATAATGTACTTCCTGTTCTGACGGTTTGTCAGATAAGGTTTTCTGAGCCAGGGGTTGAGTAATTTCAATAATTTGTAATTAGTGCCGAAATAATCTGCAAAATGAGCAAAATTGTTCACTGCTGTATCAACCTCTACTTCGAAATACTCCAGCTCAGGATACAATTCATCCCTGGTGATGGTAAAACCATATTCGGAAGGATCAGAAATAATAAGTTTGTAGGCTACTACCCTAAAGATATAACGGGCAGTTTCTTCATTTAGAAGAAGATCATAATAATCGTTCTGATCCTGTATTCTTATCTGTTCATCAATACCGTTTCTCCCCCCGTTATATGATGCAGCTGCCAAAGTCCAGCTGCCATATTTTTCAAATGACTTCCTCAAATAATCGCAAGCGAACTGAGTCGATTTTTCAAGATGATATCTTTCATCCACTTCATCGTTAATCTCCATTCCGGCTTCTCTTCCCGTTGCTTTCATTATCTGCCAGAAACCTGTAGCCCCGGCCGGAGAAATAACATTAGAAAATTCACTCTCGGCAGCTACCATATATTTTAAGTCATCAGGAATATTGTTTTCCGCCAGAATTTCTTCTATAACAGGGAGATAGCGATTTGCCTTTTTGATGATCAGAATTGTAGAAGAATGGCGGAATGCACTGGTTAGTAATTCCCGGTCAAGACTCTCCCATGTATCAAAATTCTGTAAGGGAACATCTTCTCCGGCAAAAGTCATTTCTCCGGGCAACTTAAATGGCATATTTGAGCTGACAGTATCACTGTAACAATGTTCCGGTCCGGCAGCGCTGAAGCCTTTGTTCCCGATCAGTATGGTGAACATAAAGATTACTGCGCTTATCAGGATAACTGATGCAAGCAGTGTTCTCCTGTAAGGTTTAGTCATAATAATAAAGCATAGTTAAAAACAAAGTGCAAAGGTAATATTTTTAACCCTTATAAATAAATTTGTCTAAGTCAAAATGAGGACTAAATACAGAAGGGAAAAGGTATTATCAGAACTTATATGTAATACCTGAAAAGACACCGAAGGAATAGGGGTGTATTTTTACACCTTCCACAGAGCTGAAGGGATTAATGTAATATCTGAAAGTAGGTTCGAGATTAAACGACAGGTTATTTGACAGATTATACTCCATCCCCATTCCTAAAGAACTGCTGAATGAAATTAAATTCAGGCCTTCTGTTTCGCCAATTTCATATCTGCGTCCTTCGTAGGAAGTATAGACAGAATTGTTAACCAGGAAATTAGAAGACACTCCTCCTATCAGATTAAAATCCAAGGTTTTATCAACAACCTTATATCTCAGAATAAAAGGTAGTTCCAGATAAGCAAAGCTTTGATGGAGAGAATTATTGAAATATGTGAGATTGGCTTTTGCTGGATCGAATACATCGTTTGTATATCTTGTAAGAATTCTGTTAGCTGCAATATTATCAACAAGAAATACATCTGAATTATTAGTATTCACCACACCATTAGCAGTTCTTACTGAGAAATTAGGGTCACCTTTGGTATAATCATATTGCTGAAAACCTCCATAGGTTGAAATTCCTGAAAGGTCCTGACCCACAGAGGAATAATAGAGGCCGGACTGTACGCTTAATCTTTTGTTTATTTTATAGGATACTGCAACACCACCGGAATAAGAAAAGGCTGGTTGTTGGCCTGTTGTCATAGCTGAAGCGATACCCTCATTACCGGAGATAAACCTGGAATAATAAGCCGGAGAAGCAAGTGCTGCAATGGTCCATTTGGGTGTTTTAGGTCCGGCATCACCTACCGGTTCTGAAATAGTAGTATTCTCATATTGATTCAGTAAAAAGTCTGTATTATTTTCAGGTGATGGTACTTCTTTTTTCAACGGACCTGAAATATTCGCAGGAGGCCTTATTTCCGATAACCCCGGGAAAATGATCCTTTCTGTTCTTTTTACATTATTAACGGCATTTATTGGTTGCTTAGTATTATCTCTAAAAGATGCATCTGCAATCAAATCTGCACTGGAGGATTTTCTGTCGGAAGAAAAATTCCGGAAATCGGATGTATTAATAACAGGATTATTTGATTCCTGACCTGTATTGATAATATTATCACTGTAATTGACCGGCAATTGTCTGCTGTACCTCAAGATAAGAAAGCCAAGAGAAACAAGTAAAGCTATCATGGCAGCTGATCTTAAAATGATCAGAGGTCTTTTAGGTCTGTTAACAACCGGCCGTAATTTATTCCAGACATCATTTGGCGGCAGTACTTCATGATCTTTAAGTCCGTTACGAAAGAGTAAATCTATATTTGCTTCCTGCCTATCCATTGGATACTTTCTTTTTAATCCCTGTATATGAGCTCACTCTCCTCTGGAGAATTATCCTTGCCCGCGACAGGTTCGATTTGGATGTTCCTTCGGAAATATTGACCATTTTGCTTATCTCTTTATGAGAATATCCTTCAATAGCATAAAGGTTAAAGACCATCCTGTATTTAGGAGGCAATTCCCTTATGATCTCAAGCAGGTCTGACGCTTCGAGCCCGGCATAATCTTCTGTATCAGGCTCTGCATCAAACTCCTGAAGAGCTTCAATATCATCCACACGGTATAGGTTATATTTACTCCTGTACCTCTCAAGAGCGGTATTCACCATTATTTTCCGCATCCATCCTTCAAAAGAACCTTCAAACTTGTAATGAATGAGATTAGCAAAAATTTTAATGAATCCTTCCTGCAGGATATCCCTTGCCTCTTCATCATTACCGGAATATTGCAGGCATACGGCATATAACTTCGCTGAATGCCGTCTGTAAAGGAGTTCCTGGTCTCTCCTGTTACCATTAAGACAACCACTTATTATATTTTTTATATCTGGCAAGGTTAATAACCTTAATGATTGATATAAAAATACAAACAAATTGTCTTAAATCCTACAACACTGACATAAGATTGATGAAAAAAAGTTACGAAAGGTTGCTTACAGAAACAAGGGAAAGAGCTGTACAAAAAAAATCTCAATAACTGAAAATCATTAATAGCTGTGTGATTCCTGAATACTGATCGTCATCCGGTTGGTGTAATAACGGTATTACGCCAATTTTATCTCATCCACCGAAGCGAAGGAGGAGGATTAAAAATTAATCCCCTCATCATAAGCTGCTGCGGCTGCTTCCATAATTGCTTCCGAAAAAGTAGGATGCGGATGGACCGATTTAATTATTTCATGAGCAGTAGTTTCAAGATTTCTGGCAACAACAATTTCAGATATCATTTCTGTTACATTATCTCCTATCATATGTGCTCCTAAAAGTTCTCCATATCTGGAATCAAAAATGAGTTTTACAAACCCTTCCTTTGATCCGGCGGCATTGGCTTTTCCTGAGGCTGTAAAAGGAAACTTACCTGTCCTGATATCATAACCGGCCTCTTTTGCAGCTGCTTCAGTCATACCTGTTGACGCAACTTCCGGAGTGGTATATATACAGGAAGGTATATTATTGTAATCAAGAGGCTTAACTGACAAGCCTGCAATCTTTTCAACGCATGCTATACCTTCTGCTGAAGCAACATGAGCAAGTGCAGGACCAGGAACTATATCTCCTATCGCATAAACAGAAGGTATTGATGTTTTATAGAAATCATCCACTACAACCTTCCCTCTCTCTGTCTGCACTCCTGTCTCATCAAGTCCAATACCTTCAGTATTCGGAGTAACTCCACTGGCTGATAAGACTATATCAACAGTGAGGGTTTCTGTCTTATCAGGTGTTTTAACTGTTACAAAACATTTATCTCCGGATGTATCAACCGATTCAACTGAGGACCCGGTCATTATTTTCATCTTCTTTTTCTTCAAGGATCTCTCAAGCTGTTTTGAGATCTCTTCATCTTCATTTGGGATTATACGGGGGAGTATTTCTATGAGTATGACCTCTGTGCCTATAGTATGATAGAAATCCGCAAATTCAGTACCAATAGCTCCCGCTCCGACAATAACCATAGATTGTGGCTGATCCTTCAATACCATTGCTTCCCTGTAACTGATAATCTTTTTTCCATCCTGCTTTATGACAGGTATTTCTTTTGCTTTTGCTCCGGTAGCCAGGATTATGTTTTTTGCCGTATATGAACTCTTCTTACCATTATGATCTTCCACCTCAACAGAATTACTGCCGGATAGACGGCCGAAACCCTGAATATGTGTTATCCCATTTTTCCTGAATAAAAACTGAACCCCTTTACTCATTTTTTCGGCTACACTACGACTACGGGCAATAATAGCCCCAAAATCGGCTTTTATCTCTCCTTCAAGTGAAACTCCGTAATCAGAAGCATGTCTGATATAGCTTAGTACCTGAGCACTTTTCAATAAGGATTTTGTAGGGATACATCCCCAGTTAAGACAAACTCCACCAAGTTCCGATTTCTCTATTACCGCCACTTTCATCTTTAACTGTGAAGCCCTGATTGCAGCTACATAACCACCGGGACCGCTGCCTATTATAATGAGATCGTAATCCATATTCGTAAATAGTTATTGATCAATAATAGATATATGTAATTGTGTGACTTATTATATTATAA
>DAINPM010000001.1:24018-121176 GCA_036743455.1 Bacteroidales bacterium
AATAGTTATTGATCAATAATAGATATATGTAATTGTGTGACTTATTATATTATAAATTGAATATATGCATGTTATTTGTGTCGCGCAAAGATTTCTCCTGGAGATGATTTTATTCTCTCAGGCATCCATCATCATTAAAATAAAGATCAATTCCTAATTCTTCCATGACCCCTTTTGTATAATAACAACTTATGTACTGATCTGTTCATTTCCTGAAACATTGATCCGGAACTCTGCTGAAACTGATTATCCTAATATGAATAATTTATCCCATTCCTGTTGAAACAGTCGTCAGTAACAATGATCCTTTTAACAGCAGCGGATAATCCATGATGATGATTACAAATTTAACATTTAACATCATAAGTGACTAAACCGTTGTATATAAAATAATATAGTTTATTTTTGGAAAACAATTCCAAAGATAAAAAATAGTAATTCTTTTTTCACATATAACATATACCACTTATGGGATTGAGATGAGCGATCTGACATTATTTTCTTATAAATGAAAAAATGTGAATCATATTTTTACAGAATATTGACAATAATCAACTAAAGAAAATGGTGTTTCCCCATTTACCAAAATAAATATTTTCAAAACCATGAAATTTATTGTAAAAATCCTGATTTCTGTTCTGGCCGGATTTTTATTTCTTGAGCCGGCTGTTGCACAAACCCCGTATCATGATTACAGTGACATGATCCGCATGACAGATAATATGGCAAGGGATTATCCCACTATTTGTTCAGTACAGTCGCTTGCAAAAACCCAAGATGGCAGGGAGATAAAGTGTATCACAATAGGCACGGGTAGCAAGGACGAAAAGCCTGGAATAGCTGTTATCGGAGGTATTGAAGGCAGTTACATTTTCGGAAGAGAATTGTCTTTGGGTTTTGCCTCCTTACTTTTGAGTAATTCTGATGATAAAAAAGTGAGAGCCCTTCTTGATAAGATCACTTTTTATATCATCCCTGATGTTAGTCCGGATGCTTCCGTACAGTTTTTTAACAATATCAGGTATGAAAGAAATGTTAATTCCAGGTCTGTTGATAATGACAGGGATTTTCTCATTGATGAAGATCCCTTCGAAGATCTCAATAATGACGGTTTAATAACCCTTATCCGTGTGTCAGATCCTGCTGGCTACTGGCTTGAACATCCTGATGACAAGAGAATTATGAAAAAAGCTGATCTCTCAAAAGGGGAGAGTGGTTCTTATACTGTATTCACTGAAGGGACGGACAATGACAAGGACGGTTTTTTGAATGAGGATGGGGAAGGTGGTGTAAATTTCAATCGAAACCTCACCTATGACTACGAGGAATTTGGAAGCAATTCCGGTTTACATCCCGTATCCGAACCTGAAACAAAGGCGGTCCTTGATTTTTTATTCGATCACTTTAATATTTATGTAACTTTTGCTTTTGGGCCTCAGGATAATCTGGGGCGGCCAATGAAAGGATCAGAATGGTCATCAGCAGGAAACAGCACTTCTGCCGGTGGTCAGAACAATACAAACCGCAGCCGTAACAGAAAGATTACCACAATACTAAAATCTGATGAAATTATCAACAATCTGGTATCAGAGAGATATCTTGAAGCTATCGGATTAAAAGGCTCTCCTCCAGACATATCATCTCCGGGCAATTTCATGGATTGGTCTTATTTCCATTATGGCCGTTACAGTTTCAGTACACCCGGATGGTGGTTTCCCGTTGAAAAGGGAGAAAACAGGGAAACAGCTTTTCTCAGGTATGCAGAAGAGAATAATACGAATGATGTATTTGTTCCATGGACCAGAATCAGCCATCCTGATTTCCCCGGAAAGGAAACAGAGGTAGGGGGAATAAAGCCTTTTGTGATGATTAATCCTCCTTCAGATAAAATGAGTGACCTAATATCCCGACACTATACATTTCTGGTAAACATTGCAGAAATGCATCCTGAAATTGAGTTTCTGGATATAAAAACTGAAGATATTGGTGAGAATGTTTACAGATTAAGTCTTAAAGTACATAATAAAGGTGTTTTTGCCACCTGTGCCGAATCAGGAGAATCAAATATATGGACAAGGATCATGAGATTACATCTTGAAATTCCCGGCAGCCAGAAACTTCTAAGCGGTCAGGCTATTCAAAGGATTCCGAGACTGGAAGGAGATGCTTCTGCGGAATTCAGCTGGCTGATTTTTGGTAAAGGCCAGGTAAAAATAACTGCAGGTGCTGTTAATACAGGAATAACAAATACATCTGTTGAACTCAGATAATCATATCACATAAACTGTTCTGTCATGAAAAAGATAAAAAAACACATCATACACATAATGATCCTTCATTTGATACTGTCAACACCTGTTTATTCTCAGGCTCAGGAATTATTTTTCAAAGCAGCAGGCACTCCTGTCAATCCAAAAGTTCAGGTATCATGGAATAAATATTACACTCCTTCGGGTGTTGAAGATTTTTGTAAAAAACTGGCTTCTGCCTATCCGGGCCTTGTGACTCTTGAATCAATCGGAAAATCATATCAGGGAAGGGATATTTATACTCTGACAATATCTGACAAATCATCGGGCAAACCCGATCACAAACCCGCTTTCTGGATTGATGGAAATATTCACTCTGTCGAATTACAAGGTACTGAAATGGCTATGTATACTGCATGGTATCTCTGTGAGATGTATGCCGACAACGTATTCATTAAACAACTCCTGGCAGACAAGACTTTTTATATCACTCCTACAATTAATCCTGATTCAAGAGAATATTTCACCTCAACCGGTATGCCTCCCCGGTCAGGGTTAATGCCTTATGACACTGACCGTGACGGCCTTTTCGATGAAGATGGCCATGATGACCTTAACGGAGATGGGAATATCAGCCAGATGAGGAGAAAAAAAACCGGAGGGGATTATAGAGAGGATATAAAAGACCCACGCAGGATGGTAAGAGTTGAACCGGGGGAGACAGGAGAATATGAAATACTTGGAACAGAAGGTTTCGATAATGATGGTGACGGGCTTATTGACGAAGACGGACCCGGTGGTTATGACGGCAACAGGGACTGGGGTTTTAACTGGGAACCCAATTATGTTCAGAATGGTGCTCATAAATATCCCTTTTCGCAACCGGAAAATCAGGCTGTACGTGATTTCATTGTCAATCATCGTAATATTACAGGAGCCCAGTCATTTCATAATTATGGCGGACTGATACTAAAAGGCCCCTCAATTGAGGGAGGCGGAGCTGAAGTGTACAGCCGTGAGGATGAAGAAATTATGAATACAATTGGCAAAACAGGGGAAAAGATGATACCTGGATATAAACTCATTACTATATGGAAAGATATGTATACTGTTTATGGAGGAGAGTTGGACTGGTGGCATGGTGCAATGGGTTGTTATGTATGGTCCAACGAGTTATGGAACAGTTATCTTATGTTTTATGATGAATCGAATACCGATAGTTATCAGTTTGACAAGCTCCTCCTCTTTGAAGACTCTTTCATTTCATGGCAAAAAGTTAATCATCCGGTATACGGAGAAGTGGAAATAGGAGGCTTCAGTAAAAATGTAGGAAGATTACATCCCGGTTTCCTCCTGGAATCAGATGCCCATCGTAATGCTGCCTTTTGCATTTACAACGCTTATCAGTCACCAAAACTTGAGATACAGGATATAAAAGTCAGAAAACTAAGTGGGAATCTCAATGAAGTTACCGCAACACTACATAACAGCAGGATGCTTCCAACTCATTCTGCTACTAACCTGAAATACAAAATTGATCCTCCTGATTACATTTTTCTGGAAGGTGGAACAGTCATTGCAGGTATGATTGTGGAAGATGTCGAACGTAATATATGTGTTGAACAGAAAAAGAATCCTCATCGTATGGAGATACAAAATATAAAAGGATATCAGAAAATAAATCTCAAATGGATAGTCAAAGGTGGAAATAAATATACTGTCAGTGTTGAAAGTGTAAAAGGGGGCCGTGCCACTGCCGTATCAAAATGAAAACGGAGCCGGAACCCCACGTACCAACCCCGCTTTCAATGGAATAAAAAAACAACCTACTATTATAATATCTAGTTTGCCTGAAGAGATATCCTGAAATATCCGGTAGCTCCGGACGATTTGATCTCATACCTCCATGCTCCTATTTTATCCTGGTTTTCTGTTTCTGAAATGTTAAATGATTTTCTCCAGTTAAGATTACCAAATTCGTCAATGATTATATCAGCATATACTCTCCCGTCGGGCATTACTATTTTTATATTAATCTCTCCCTCGCTGCAATCACCAAAAACAGCCATAACAACATTTTTTACTGTGGGATCGACATCTAAAACATAATCCCTGGAGAAAGAATTCTTATTCAATGATTTTGAAAATTCCCAGGAAGTCCGCTGGGCATTAAGATTAAACCCATTAAAATAATCGAAGCCGGGAGTTGAAAAAGGCATCGGCTGTCCCGGAACTTGTTGCCAATTTATATCCGGCTCGCCAATCCCCCTGAAGAACCTCCTCATCTGATCAGGATCACTGAATTTATCATTATAATCTTTCATCAGTTCTTCAAAATCTTTCTTATGCTCCTCTTTCAGTTTTTCAATTGCTTCAGAGATTTCTTTCTCGTTCTTTCGCAAATCAGACATGGCTTTCTTATGCTCCATGATAGCCTCCTGCATTTTCAACTCCCTTTCTTTTTCTTCTTTCGATTTCTCCTGAGCGTTAACAACAGGCATAATTAAGAAAAGCGAAATAAGAGTAAAAATCTTTAATATGATATATTTGTTTTTCATAACTTTTTCTTTTTATTATCCTGATTCAAAGGTAATGCCGTTTTTATCATTCTTTTGTTAACAAAGGGTTAATGCAGGGTTAATGTTATGATTTCCTGGCCCTCCTTATCCGAAAAAGTTAATACATTTGATGAAAAACAAAACATAAAATGATAAAGAGGAATCCTATCCTGATGCTTGGCATCTTCGCAATAATAGTCCTGATCACAGCTCAGTTCTTTATTATCAGGGAGGTATGGAACCAAAAAGATGAAATGCTTTCACTTAGGTACAGGTCATACTCTCAGGATGCAATCGGCTCCATGCGTATGCGCAGATCTGTTGATGTTTACGACACGGTAAGGTTTATCCTTGATAATTATTCGGAAGTAGTAATCAATGAATTAGCTTCCATAACAGACAGTCTGGAACTGGAAAACAAGAAACAGGAGATCTTTGATTTTTTTTCATATACACTTAATACAGAACAGGATCTGTCTGTTTATCTTTCAGATTATTTCAGAAGGCAAGGCTATGAAGATAATTTTAAGCACAGGATAGAAATTAACAGTCTTGATATTATTGACCGGGACACAGTCCATATTTTTCAGGATGAATTCTTCAGGACACAACGGCTAAGCGAAAATAGTCAAAGTTCATCTCTTCAGGATAAAAAGTCAAAATCAAGCATACTGGTATACCGGTATGCACTTATGGACAACTATTATGCCCTCTTCTTTGAATATTATATCGATTTTTCTGATAAACAGAAAATGATCCTCCGGGAAACATCAGCATCTCTTGCAACAAGTATCATAAGCATTCTTATTGTCATGACCATTTTTCTCTTTACCTACAGAAACCTTATGCAGGAAAAAAGATTGTCAAACCTTAAAACGGATTTCATAAATAATATGACCCACGAACTGAAGACACCGCTGGCAACAATAACTGTGGCAGGAAAAACCCTTGAAATAGAAAAAATAAGGAAAGATGATTCTAAAATAGTTGAAACAGCCAGACTGATAGGTAAACAAAGTGTTCATCTCAACCAATTAATAAATATGATACTTGAAATAAGTATGTGGGAGCGGACACAATTTGAACTCAGCAAAAAACAAGTTGACATTGAGTCTCTTATGCATGACATAGTTGATTGTTTTAAAAATGGATCAGGTGATACGGCTGCTGTGACACAGACTTATGATTTCAAAGGTATTAAACCTGAAATTGACACAGTATATTTCACAACCATGATAAATAATCTGCTTTCGAATTCCGTAAAATACTGTGAAAAGGATCCTGTAATAAAAATTGAAGGTTATGTTGAGGATAATAATATTATTATTCGTCTAACAGATAACGGAATAGGGATCAGCAGAAACGATCAGAAACATGTGTTTGACAAGTTTTATCGTGCTTCTTCCGGAAACATTCATAAATACAAAGGGCTGGGACTCGGCTTATATTACGTAAAGAAAATAGCCACAGCTCATGGAGGTGATGTTATTCTTTCAAGTAAACCCGGAAAAGGCAGTATCTTTACAATAATAATACCTTATAAAAACCAGACTGAGTATGAAAGTTCTTCTAGCAGAAGATGACAGGGATTTTGGAAATATCCTGTCTCAATATGTTTCAATTAACGGTTATGATGTAACACTGGCCCGCGATGGTAAAGAAGCATGGGAATGTTACAATAATGAGAAACCCGATATTTGTGTTCTTGATGTCATGATGCCCGAGATGGACGGATTTACTCTTGGTAAAAAAATCAAAGAGACTGATCCTGACATTCCACTTCTATTCCTCACAGCCAAAAGCCTAAAGGAAGATATAGTAAAAGGACTAACTATAGGTGCAGATGATTACATAACAAAACCTTTTGATCCTGAGGTTCTCATTCTCAGGATAAACAATATTTTAAAACGAGTTTATTCATCATCAAATGATGTTTTCAAGATATCATCCACTGTTCTCAATTTCAATACCCTTGAGCTTAGCTGTGGTAATACCAAAGAAAAACTCACACTTAAAGAAGCACAGCTTCTCAAATATTTTATTATCAACAAGAACAAAGTACTTGCCAGAGAAGATATTTTAACAGAAATATGGGGGGAGGATGATTATTTCCTCGGGAGAAGTATGGATGTATTTATAAGCAGATTAAGGAAATACATATCGGAAGATAAGAATATTGATATTCGTACTGTCAGAGGTACAGGTTTTATAATGGAGGAAACTGTTCAGGATCCTTCCTGAACAGTTTCTTCTTAAGTATTTTTTCAGATTACTCTCCCAGAATTTCACGGACTTTGATCAGGAGATCGTCTCCTCTCAGGTTCCTGCCAATTATTGTTCCTGTTTCATCAAGAAGAAAATTTGCAGGTATTGCTCTGACCATATATAGTCGTGCTGCTTCATTGTTCCAGTACTGAAGGTCTGAGACCTGTGTCCATGTGATATTGTCATCAGCAATAGCACTTGTCCATGTATCTTTTGACTGGTCGAGTGAAACCCCGAAGATATCAAATCCTTTTTTGTTGTACTGCTTATATATTTTAACCAGGTTGGGGTTTTCCTGACGGCATGGAGCACACCATCCTGCCCAAAAATCAATTAACAAAAGTTTTGAGCCTATTCTGGAAGACAGGGAAACAGGATTACCGTTAACATCGTTCATAGTGAAATCCGGGGCTTTCCTGCCTACTGATACTGTCTTCATCGCATCACCAAGCTCTTTCATTTCCTTCACAACAGGTATTTCAGCCACTTCCGCATCAAAACCATTAGCCAGTTCAGACAACTCATCTGCTTCCAGATAATATGTGATACTCCTTAAAACTGCAGGAGCTACATAAGACGAAGGATTATTCCTGACAAAATCCTTTTGAAGATTTATAAGTTCTTTCTCAAGTTCCACCAATTCTTTTTCATATTGTGCCATTTTTTCAGTATCATTGACCTGACGGGCAACCTGATATTCCTGATTTATGGCCGAGCCTTTTTCGCCTATAGCGTTATTAGCTTCAATAAAAGCCTGATATTCATCCTGACTCTTTGATCCTGTTATCAGAGCAAGATCCAATGAATCAATGTTCCCTTTAATTTCTAAAGGGGCATTTTCGAGGTAAAAATTCACTCTTGTCCCCTTATTCCAGGCTACAAGTTGTACAAGATCGGGATAATCAACAGAACCCTTCATTTTAAATGAACCCTTACTGGAGACAGCAGAATCGATAATAACTATTTCTCCGTCAACCACTCTGTGAAGGTAAAACAACTCATCATCGGCACCCTCTATATCTGCTTTTATTACATATTGAGGTTCAGTACTACATGCAACAGTAAAAGTTGCTAAAATCAAAAGGTAAACTAGTTTTTTCATATGTTTTTTTTTTAATTGTCGTATAGTTTCCCGCTTTGCAGGACGAATAGTACCGGAAATCGGGAGAACCGCATAAAAAAATATTCAATTCTGTCTGCTATTTTAACTGAATAAGATGAGTACTTTAAAACATTTGTTAAATATAGGAATTATTGTCGTCTGATAAAATCTCCCTGTATTTATCTATTATTTCCATGGCTGCTTTGTATGATGTTATTCTATTCTCTTTTAATTGTTGTTCAATAACAGGTAAAAAGGAGGCTATGTGGTGGTTATTGTAGAAAGAATCCCTGAGGTATTCCACTATTGTGTCATGCATTCGCGACACAGCCTGCTGCCGTCTTCGTTCTTCAAAATAACCCGACTGTTTATTAATTAAGACATTTCTTTTTATTGTTTCCCATATCTCCTTCATTCCTCTGTTCTCATGAGCTGAACAAACAAAAACCTCCGGTTTCAGTCCTGACTGGCACACACTGAATAAGCTGAAAGAATTTCTGAGTACCTCTGCAGCCTTTTCAGCCGTTCTTATATTTCGGCCATCAGCTTTAGTAACAGCAACCGAATCTGCCATTTCAAGAATACCTTTTTTAATACACTGTATTTCATCTCCTGCTCCTGCGAGCATAAGAAGAAGAAAGAAATCCACCATTGAATGAACTGTTGTTTCTGATTGTCCCACACCTACTGTTTCAATAAGTATTGTATTAAAACCTGCTGCTTCGCACATTATAACTGCTTCTCCCGTCCTTCCGGCAACGCCTCCCGGAAGGCCGGCTGTAGGAGAGGGTCTGATAAAGACATGAGGGTGAATACTCATCTTTTCCATTCTTATCTTATCTCCCATTATACTTCCCTTTGAAACAGTACTACTTGGGTCGACAGCCAGCACAGCCAGTTTACGGCCTTCATCCGTTATTATTGATCCCAGGGCTTCAATAAAAGTACTTTTCCCTACTCCGGGAACTCCTGATATACCTGCTCTTATCGAATTACCACTGTAAGGGAAACATCCCTCAACAACTTCCCTTATTATTTCCCTGTGCTCTTTCAGTGTGCTCTCAGACAGGGTTATAGCCTGGCTGAGAAGAACTCTGTCTCCGCACAATATACCGGAAATCAAATCTCTCGAAGAATAATGAACTGAGGGTTTCCTCTTCCTGCCATTTATTATGAAAGGATTTACACTGGGCGGCAGACCAGACTCATTTTCCTTTCTGACTGCTTTTTTCTGTGGTTTATCTTTCATATCAACAAGGTTGATAATGTAAAAGTAACAAAAAGGGCACCAGTTTGTTTACAGGTACCCTTTATAAATTAAAATCTATCGTATAAGATCCTATTTTGATGCCGCCAGTTGTTCCACTTCTGCATTGAGCATCAGAACAACTTCTGAATTTTTTGGATCGTTAGTATATACATATATTGCTTTTGTAACCCTTCCCTTGTAAGCACCGGAATTGAAAACTGCCTTAATTGAAGCTGACTGACCCGGTTTAATTCCAACACCCTGCAGTCCCTGCTGAATAGCAGTACATCCGCAAGTTGAACGCAGATGCCTTATTATCAGATCTGATTTACCTTCATTGGTAAATTTAAACTCAACTTCTTTCTGTGTATTGCCCTGCATTTTACCAAGATTGACCGTTGTAACAGCCGGTTTGAAAACAGGAGCATTTTCCAGATCTTCTCTGGAAAGGTTTGAAAAATCCTCAACAAGATTGGCTGAAACATAATAATAAGAATTCTGCTCAACATTCCCGTTAAGTACAACTCTCACCATGTCACTGACATGCCCCCATGAATTATTCTTTGTTGCATCATAAGTGCCTTCAATAATACCTTGCTGTCCGGGTTTAAGGACTTCAGGATTAGCCTTCAGCGTTAAATGGGCGGGGATCCTCTCGAAACCAATTTTAACCGGTTCATCTGATGTATTGACTACTTTCATTACCCTTATCTTCTTCTGGGTTTTCTTTACATTTGTAAATGCAAGATGATTGCTTTCAAAACGTATCGAACTGACAGGATAAGTAAATAACTCTTCAAGAGTCTTTTCTCTCGGGATAACTTCTCCCTTCAAAGTGAGAACAGTGACTTCCGGCTTTCCGTTAGTGTAAACAGCCAGAGTTTTATTGAAAGCACCGGGTCTGTTCCTGGGATCATAAATAGCTTTAATAGTACCTTTACCTCCAGGAGGAATGGGTTGTCTTGACCACTCAGGGAGAGTGCATCCACAGGATGCTACAATGTTTTGAATAATCAAAGGGGTATTGCCCGAATTCGTTACAGTAAAATCATATGTTTGCCTGCCTGCTTCTTCCTTGAACTTCCCGAAATCATGACTGGTCTCTGAAAACTTCAATACCGGCTGTGCAAACAAAGACACACTTAAAAAAATGACCGGAATTATGAATACTAATCTCTTCATGTTAACTTAAATATTGTGTTTAAAATATACTAAATATATTTGTTTTCTGGTTTCTTATTATAACTCTTAAGTTGAAAAAAAGGTTGCATGATAAAATCAACAAAAATCAGACCGTAAAATTTAATCTGTTTAACGGAACAAAATTAATAAAGTTTGAATTTTTTCGGTAATTTAAACCATAATATCGTTAGTTTTGCTTCTTAAAGAATACTTGTTGGAACAAAATTTGCCGACAATAATCAATTGGATCCAATGAGGGATAAAAGTATGAAAAAGACCCTTAGGCTGATAATTATAACTCTGGCCTGCTTTTTTTACCTGAATGGGTATGGCCAGTTCTATAATGGCCACCAGATGAAATTCGGCAAAAACAGGGTACAGTATTATGACTATTACTGGACATTCTACAGATTTGATGATTTTGACGTTTATTTTAATGAGTTCGGACGCGATCTGGCTGAGTTTACTGCTGATTATGTAACAGATAAACTGGAAGAAATAGAAGACTTTTTCGATTATTCTCTTGAAAAACGCCTTATTTTTATAATTCATAACAAGAATGCCGAATATAAACAATCAAATATAGGCCTGGTAACATTTGATGATGACAATTATAACACAGGGGGTTATAGCAGGCTGATAACAAATAAAATATCCCTTTTCTACGAAGAAGACCATATTGCCTTCAAAAAACAGATAGCCACTGCCATCACTGAGGTTCTTGTAAATGAAATGCTTTATAATGCAGAAATCAAAGAAAGGGTCTCAAGTTCTTCAATGATCAATCTGCCCGACTGGTATATTAAAGGATTAGCCAACTATGTGGGCTGGGGCTGGGATTTCGATGTCGAAAACAGGGTTAAAGATGGCATAATGTCAGGTAAATATAAAAACATTACTAACCTTGAGTATGAAGATGCCATATATGCCGGTCAGTCCTTTTGGAGATATATTGGCAATGAATATGGCGATGCCCTTATTCCGAATATTATTTATCTCACCAAAGTATACAGAAAAATTGACGACGGGATATTGTATGTTGTTGGCAAAAAACTTAAAGAATTACTGGCTGAATGGCAAATATATTACCTGAATGAATATTCAGGAGAAAAAAGTCTTCTCGCAACAGACAAAAATACTATACGCCAGTCACGAAAAGAACAGATTTATCAGCAGGTAAAAATTTCTCCCAATGGTAACTATATTGCTTACGTAACCAATGATCTCGGAAGAAAAAAAATATGGCTGTACGACCAGACAACAGAAAAACAAAAGGTAATATTCAGAGCTGAACCCAAATATGACTATGCCAGCGATAAGACATACCCTGTCCTTGCATGGCATCCCACCGGAAGGATACTGACTTTTATAAATGAGGAAAAAGCCGGACTTAAAATATACTTCTACAGATTAGACGAAAAATCAACAGAAGAAAGAAATCTTCTTTATTTCGATAAAATACTTGACTTTTCATATTCACCTGAAGGGACTAACCTGATATTATCTGCAGTGAAAGACGGGATGACAGATATTTACCTGCACACTATCGCTTCCGGGATAAACGAACAAATAACCAAAGACATTGCAGACGATAAACATCCTTCATTCCTGAATAATTCAGACAAAATGATCATTTTTTCTTCGAACAGACTGACAGACACTCTTACAAACACAGGTGATCCCTTTGAAAAAACGGCCAATACATACGATCTTTTCACTTATGATATTTCAGGAGAAAGCAAGCTCCTCACTCGTCTGACAGAAGGCCAATATAATGACCGGTTTTCTGCATCAGTTAAAGCAAATAAAGAAATATCATATATAGGTAACAGCAACGGAATTTTTAATCGATATATAGCAACTTTTGACAGTACAATCAGTTTTATCGACACAACTACTCATTACAGGTATTTCCTTTCCTCTTCTCCAGTGACCAATTACAACAGGAACATACTTGAACATTCCCTCGCAGATGGATCGGATGCTTTCAGTGAAATAATCTTCAGCAACGGAAGATATCTGCTCAGAAAAGGCAAGCTTAATGATTTTTCTCCCATTCCTGAAAATGATTTTACCATAAGTAACTTCAGGAAGGAACAAAATCTCTTCCATCACAAAGCCGATAGCATAGAACAGATAAGACAATGGCTGATCGCTGAAGATAAAAAGCGCAGAGATACCCTTACCAAGCCTTATTATGAGTATTTTGTAACAGAAGAACCCATTGATTTCAACCACTATATCTTTGAAAAAGAAAAGCAGAATTATTATGATCAACTTTGGAGGAAAGATTATATGGATATTGATCTTGATACAGGGACTATCGACATCCCCTTGCTCAGGATCTATGAGACTTCTTTTTACAATAATTATATAGCCAACCAGATAGATTTCACTTTTCTGAATAATGCATACCAGGTATATAGTGACGGTTCTTCATATTATAATCCCGGCATGAATATTCTTTCAATGTTCGGTATTACAGATCTTTTTGAAGATTACAGGATAACAGGTGGTTTCCGGTTTTCAGGAAATTTTAACAGCAATGAGTATCTTTTCAGTGTGGAAAATCTTAAGGGGAAATTTGACAAACAGTTTATCTTACACCGCCAGGCCTATGAAAGTATTTCAGGTGACTCACTTGTCAGATCCCATACACATAATGTCTATTTTACCCTATCAAAACCTTTTACACCCGTTTTCTCCCTTAGAGGCACCTTAGCCTACAGATACGACAGACATGTTTTTCTGCCCCTTGACCTAATGACACTTAACAGCGAAAACATGTCACGACACTGGGCCACTATTAAGGGAGAAATCATTTATGACAATACACGAAAGAGATCCATAAACATATATTATGGAACGAGATTTAAGATATTTAGCGAATATTACAAAAGAATATCTTCAGCTAAATCTGATATGATAGTATTGGGTATCGACTTCAGAAAATATACCCGGATACATCGGGAACTCATCTGGGCAAATCGCTTTGCCGCCAGTACTTCCTACGGCCCTACCAAGCTTTTGTACTATCTTGGAGGAGTTGATAACTGGATGGGATATCTGTTTAATAGTTCAGGTATGTTCGACAGATCTATTCCGGTAAATCATAATGTTGATTACGGATTTCAGGCAATTGCCACAAATATGAGGGGTTTCATCCAGAATGCACGTAACGGTACCAGTTTTGCCCTTATAAACAGTGAGATCAGATGGCCTTTTGTCAGATATTTTGCCGGACATCCACTCCGTTCAAACTTTCTCAACAGCTTACAAATAGTGGGATTTGGTGATATAGGTACTGCCTGGACAGGCAAATCACCATGGAACAGTGAGAATGCTTACGATACTGAAATACTTAAAAACGGACCTGTAACAGTTACTCTTGATTCAAACAGAAAACCCTTTATTGCCGGCTTCGGTGCAGGCGTAAGAGCACAACTGGCCGGATATTTCATAAGAGCTGACTGGGCCTGGGGCATTGAAGATCATTATATTCTGCCAAGGGTATTCTACCTCTCATTCAGCCTTGATTTCTGAATATATCTTCCTTTATTTCTGATTAATACCCGCTTTCAATTACAGGCACGATTATTGTATGATAATTATTACATTTTTTTATTTATAAAATTTAAATAAATTTGTGCAATTAACGAAAAATTAACTATTTAAAAATAAAAGAAATGGCTTACAAAATTAATGAAGATTGCACGGCTTGCGGAACATGTATTGATGAATGCCCCGTTGAAGCAATATCTGAAGGTGATATCTACAAAATTGATCCGGATACATGCACCGATTGTGGTGCATGTGCTGATGTTTGCCCTGTAGAGGCTATACATCCTGAATAATAATTGCAATCACATAAAAATCAAAAAAGGTGTTCCAGGAACACCTTTTTTGATTTCTTTACCCATAACCCCGATAAGTACACCAAATAATCAAAGAGCAAGAAATAAAATCCCTTGTCTGTTTATAGTCCGGATCAAATAACCGGCTTATCCTTTATTAACGGGGCATATATTTTGATTTTCCCAAAAGACCCTGAACATCGGTCTCATTCATTAATCCTTCAAGAGTAATTTCAGGATTGTGCTTCATATAACTCTCAATTATCCTGAAACCTATCCATACCGATGCCCTGCCAGGGGATTCACTGGTAAAATAACTGGTAAAAGGGGCTTCTCCGGTTAGTTTCCTGATAACCATCTGATCAGTACTGAACAAGAGATCATGTTCCACAAGATATTCCCACATCTGAGCTTCATTATTTAAACAGAATCTCATCTGATCACTGGAAAATCCAAGCAACAAAGTATCGGCCATCCCAGGTAACATACACCTTTCAAAATATCTAAGCTTACCTTCATGGATCATCTCCGTGAGCACATTATCAATCTGATAATTCATATCCTCAAAATTCCATTGAGTCTTAGCCCAGGCATACATACAATCCGGTAAAATATTATATGAGTTCATCCTCAATGCAAGGTATCCGTAAATATTAAGACGTTTGTAAAAATCACAATCGCTGCCCAGATACCTGTCAAGACCAATTGCCAGAACAGAATCTTTAAGAGTTATCATACTATTGTTAAACCCTGTTATACAGGTATACACATCCGGAACATTTCTCCCGGGAAAATACCATAGGTAATGACGGAAAGCCTCTTCTATCCCATCTTCAAGCCATTGGACATCCGGATAGGAAGCCATCACTGCATTATAAACCTCATTATTAATCTTATCAGTACAAAAACTTAATAAATAATTTATGAAAGTTGTATCTCCTACCTCACCCGCATTAATGACATAACTGAAAAGCTGCAGAAAACTACCGTACTGATCCCTTAGTCGTGGTATGTTATCTCCAATCTTTTCAGGATCAATACTGAACAGATCTGTTTCAAACCGTTTTATTCCGAGATCAATATCAACCGAGGATACATCAACCTTGTAAGGGTTCTGTTTACATGAAGATATTAGTATAAGAGAAAATACCATTATCATGCATATGAATTTAATATTTTTCATCCGGGTCCTTTTTTATGATTCCGAAATTAATCACTTTTGAACAACTATAACAATTTTTAACGGGGCAATCACTTCCATTATTATTTGCTATTTTCGCATAACAAACAGAATTATTTTCATAATTAGCCGTTTTCTGATAAAAAGTTTGAACTTACTATCAATTCATATATGAGTTATTTCAGACAATTACATTTCATAATATATAAAAGTCTTTTGCTGACAGGATTAATTATTCTTCCATTGGTATCTGATGCTCAGCCTGGAGGTTACCCCGGTGGACACCCTGGAGGTATTTTCGGTTTACCTCCTATGATATCTTTCAGCATACACCTTGACCCTGTTATCAGCTGGTTTTCCACAGACGTCAGTGCTGTAAGAAACCAGGGAGCCAGACCAGGTTTCAGATTCGGGATATCATGCAACAGATACTTTAGTCCCAACTATTCTTTCTCAACAGGTATCGATATTATAAGTTCTGGAGGAAGGCTGGTTAATAATACTCCAATCCTTTTTGAACTTGTGAACCATCCCGACAAACTGGTGGAAGTTGATCAGAATGAACCTGTTGTATACAGACTCCAGTATTTATCTGTCCCGCTGGGATTAAAACTTCAGACTAATCAGATTGGTTATTACACGTTTTTTTCAGATATCGGACTTGATCCAAAAGTACTGATAGCAGGAAAAGCCGATATCCCATCTCTGTATTTAAAAAGTGAAAAAGCAGTAACTGAACTGAGAAAGATAAATCTTTCCTACCATATAATAGCTGGTATCGAATATTCACTCGGAGGCAGTACTGCTGCGATTATTGGTCTGGGATTTGAGAACAATTTCCTTGATGCAACCAGAGACCTTAACGATCAGCCTCAGGATAAAGTATCTCATAAACTTTTTTCATTCAGGTTCGGTGTTATCTTTTAATATACTACAGCTCAATTAAATAAGTGAATAAACCAACATGAACTCTTTTTTTGATTAAAAATGCACAAACAAGCATGATTCAAAAAGTTCATGTGAGAGCGAAGCATTTACAGAGTGAAGGAAATTTTTATTTTCTTTATTTACAATAAAATAAAAATTTTTAAACGTATGAAAATAACTTTAGCGCAATTAAATTATCATATTGGCAACTTTGAACTGAATAAAGCACTTATTTGTGATGCCATAAAAAAGGCAAAAAAAGAAAAAGCTGACCTCATTATCTTTTCGGAACTATGCATCACCGGTTATCCTCCGCTGGATCTTCTTGACCGGCAAGACTTTATCGAAAAATGCCAGGATACGGTCAGCGATATCTCAAAAGAATGCAGTGGTATTACGGCCATTGTCGGATCTCCCACCATCAACAGAGATGCCGGAGGGAAGAAACTATTTAACTCTGCACTGGTTCTTTCAGAAGGAGAAATAGTATTTTCTGTGAACAAGGCTCTCCTTCCCACATATGATATTTTTGATGAATACAGATATTTTGAGCCCGGGAAAGATTTCAGGATCTTCACACTGGGTGGTCTCAGGATGGCCCTTACCATCTGTGAAGATCTCTGGGATGAACAATCATTTGATAATGAATTTGAAAAGCAGAGGATATACACATTTTCTCCCATGGACCAACTGGCAAAACATGAGCCGGATCTTATTATAAATATCTCAGCATCTCCATTTTCATATTCAAAAATTGAAATGAAAGCTGATGTTTTCAGAAAAAAGGCCAGGAAACATAATATTCCTCTGATAACAGTTAACCAGACAGGAGCAAATACGGAACTGATCTTTGATGGTGCTTCAAAAATAATTAACCGGAATGGTGATCTTATAGCCCAGCTTCCCTTTTTCGAAGAGTCTGTGGAAACATTCTCCGTTTCAAATATTATAAAAGGAAATACTATTAGAGATCATGAAAAAAGATCCACTGTAGAGCTTATTCACAAAGCACTGATAACAGGCATTCGTGATTATTTCAGAAAGACAGGTCTCGCAGGTTGTATCCTGGGTCTCTCAGGAGGGCTTGATTCAGCTCTGGCACTGTGTCTCGCCGTGGAAGCTCTCGGCAATAAATATGTACATGCTCTTTTAATGCCCTCCAGGTATTCATCAGAACACTCTGTAACAGATGCTGTGACCCTGGCCAAAAATGTTGATGTGAGTTATGATATTATTAGCATTGAACGTCCCTTCACTGCTTTTGAAGAAGATCTGAAACCTTTTTTCAAAGGAATGAAAAGTGATGTTACAGAAGAAAACATACAGGCCAGGATAAGAGCTGTTTATCTCATGGCTTTCTCGAATAAGTTCGGTTGTATTCTTTTAAACACTTCTAACAAAAGTGAAGCGGCTGTAGGTTACGGAACCCTTTACGGTGATATGGCCGGAGGATTATCTGTAATCGGAGATGTCTATAAAACAGATGCGTATAAACTTGCAGCTTATATTAACAGAGAAAGAGAAATTATACCTCTAAATATCCTCAATAAACCTCCTTCTGCCGAGTTAAGACCAGATCAACTCGATTCTGACTCTCTCCCTGATTATAAAATACTTGATTCAATTCTTTACCAGTACATCGAACAACAGAAACCGCCTGAAAAAATTTCAGGAGAGGGCATTGACAGGCAGACAGTAGAAAAGGTTATCAGAATGATTAATAATAATGAATATAAAAGATATCAGGCCCCTCCTGTTCTGAGAATCTCTTCCAAATCGTTCGGTGACGGGAGAAGAATGCCTCTTGTTGCAAAATACTGATCATTCGTGATAGAAAATTCGCCTTACTCTCCTGGGTATGGAAGTAAGTATCTCATAAGGAATAGTCTCACATAACCCTGCTATTTCACCTATATCTATATTGTCCCCGAATATCTCTGCCTCATCACCGGAAACTGCTCCCAGCCCCGTTATATCAACCATGCACATATCCATACAAATATTACCTGTTATTGGCACCTTTGTGTTCCTTATAAAGAGATGGCCTTTACCGTTTCCAAGTATTCTTTTCAGTCCATCTGCATAACCTACCGGCAAAATAGCTATAGTGCGTTCCTTATCAGATACATCTGCACATCCATATCCTACAGGCTCACCGGAACCGATCTTTTTTATCTGCGATATCCGTGTTTTAAAACGTCCGACAGGCTTCAGATCCAATCCCGGCAGATGGCCAATACCATAAATACCTATACCGGGTCTTACCATATCAAAATGATATTGAGGAAAACGCACTATTCCCGATGAATTACATAAATGCCTCAGAAAATTATATCCCAATTCCTTGCGTAAATAAGTAACAGCCTCTTTAAAAATATCAGCCTGTTTATGTGTGAAAGTATCGAAACGCTCATCCTCACTGGAAGCCAAATGTGAAAAAACCGAAGCTACATTAAGTTGCTCAAGCTTTTTCAGCTTCTCTGTAAGCTCAGGTATCTCTTCTGGCATAAATCCAAGTCTGTGCATCCCCGTATCAATTTTTATATGCACCGGATATTGTACCAGACCATGTTTCGCAGCTACAGCTGAGAACCTCTCCAAAGAAGGGTAGCTGTAGATAACGGGTTCAAGGTTATACCGTATTATCAGGTCACAGGAATAAGGGTCATGATTCATTACCATCACAGGCATGGTAACTCCTGCATTTCTTAATTCTACTCCTTCATCAGCATACGCAACCCCAAGATAACTTATCCTGTGATACTCAAGTAAACCGGCTATCTCAGCAGGACCGGCTCCATAAGCAAAAGCTTTTACCATGACCATGATGCGTGTCCCAGGCTGAAGAAGCCTCCTGAACTCATTAAGATTATGTGCAATTGCACCCAGGTTTATCTCCAGAACAGTCTGATGAAGTTGAAGTTCCAGAAGCCGGCTTATTTTTTCGAATTCGTATCTTCTTGCCCCTTTCAGGAGAATAGTCTCATCTTTATAATCAGCTGAATTGAAACGAAGAATAAATTCGTCAGTAGAATAATAAAATTCTGAATTCTTTTCAAAGAATGATCTGCATTCTGACAATTCAGGACCTATACCGATAAATTTCCCGATACCCGTTTCCCTTACCATAGCCGCCACCTCAGAATACAGATCCTCCTTATCCCGTCCCGTCTGCATAAAATCAGATAAGATAAGAGTCGATTTTCTGCTGTTGCGTGTTGTCAGATACTCCAGAGCCATGCGTAGTGAGCCAGGATCGGAATTATAATAATCCTCTATAAGCTGGCAATTATTAATCCCCGATTTAACCTCCATCCTCATGGCTACTGAAACAAGAGAGGCCAGACCTTCCCTGATAACTTCACTGTCAATCTGCAAAGCCAGACAGACCGAAGCTACTGTCACTGCATTTTCAACAGAAGCCCGGTCGACAAAGGGAATCATAAAAGAATATTTATTCCCTTTGTAATTCATTTCAATATCTGTTGATCTGTCACGACCGGTAATAAGTGATACCCTTATGGCTGCGTCAGGATCATTGAGAGACCAGTCGACGAGGATCTTTGACTGAAACCCTGCCTCATCTATTATTGCTTCGTGAATGATTTTATAATCACGACAATAAATAATCATTGAAGCATCCCTGAAAAGTTTCAGTTTCTCTTTTGTTTTTACAAATTTATCAGGGAAATTTTCACTGTGTGCATCACCAATATTCGTAATTACACCAATAGAAGGGTCAATAACTTCCCGGAGATTATCCATCTCATGCATACGTGATATGCCGGCTTCAATTATAGCCATCCTGTACTTCTTGTCGAGCTTAAGAACAGATAGGGGCACTCCTGTCTGAGAGTTAAAACTGCGGGGACTTCTGACAAGAGGTACAGTTAAACCAATGACATCTGCAAGCCACTCTTTGACAATAGTCTTTCCGGTACTTCCCGTCACAGCTATAACAGGTGAGCTAAAAGATCTTCTCACATAAGAAGCTATAAGCTGGAGAGCCGATACTGTGTCCGGGGTAATGATAAATGCTGATGCAGAAAACCTTTCAATATCATCCGGAAGCTTATCTACAATAAAAATTCTTACACCTTTATCGTACATAACCGGGATAAAATTATGTCCATCATGATTGATACCCCTGATAGCCAGAAACGCAGGGTCCTCTCCGGGATTCTGGTGACGGCTGTCAATAATAATATTCGTAGCAATAAGATCAGGGTCACCTTTCAACTCCCCTCCTGTTATCAAAGCAATATCGGATGATTTTAATTTCAATTATTTTTCGTTTTTTCTTCGGCTAAGTTAAAACAAAAGCTCTAACCTGCTATGATTACAACCCTTATATAATATCATATCTTTTACCCAGGATGATCTGCAAGTTCTTTTTCCTGCCATATTTCAGTCTGCCATTACACTTACTCTGTTTTTAAGAACCTCCTTGTATATTTAAACCGGATAATAAGTACCAATTTGTCTTAATGTTCCGTTAGACTTGTAGAATTATCTTTAATTTTGCAAAATAAAGAAATTGCTTTGTTATATAAATATCAAATTATATGGATTTTAACAGAACAGTCGATTTAATCATAAAAGATCTGTATGAAGCGGGGGAAATAATCGATGATTTAAAGAATTATCCGGGAGTTCCTGCTTTTCAGGTTGAGCTGGCAAAATCGAAATGTAAAAGCGCTGCAGAAATAATATCATTTCTCAAAAACAGTACTGGGGTTTTCTCTGTGCCAGTACAAGAAGAATCCAAAAAAGCAGAAGAGGCTACACAGAATTATAAAGGCAACAATTCTACTGCTCTTTCGGAACCATCTGCTCCTGTAAGTATATCCCCTGATAATAAGATACCTGAGGATTTTTCTGAAAGGATACAACCAGAGCCACCTGATATAAGTAAACCGGAATCTTCTGAAATAGACGACATAAGAGGGACTGTCTCACCTGGTGAACAAAAAACAACATTTGAGAAAAAGAAAGTATCAGCCCAGACAATTCTTGCCGATACCTTTTCATCATTCCCTGGCGGATTAAATGATAAAATATCCGGACAGAAAGATCCCAATGAACTATCAGACATGAATAAAGCCAGGCCTGTATCCAATCTGTACGATGCAATAGGAATAAATGACAGGTTTTTATTTATCAGGGAGATATTTGATGGAAACACTGACAACTACAATAAGGCAATTGAACAGTTAAACAAGTCTGCCTGTCTCTCGGATGCAAAAGAAATAATTATGGGTTATACCGGAAATATGGAGGACAGTGAGGCTTCGAAACAATTATTCGAACTCATAAAACGAAAATTCCCCGGGCATGTCTAAGTTATTCCTTGTCCCTACTCCTGTTGGAAATTTCAATGACATAACCTTCAGGGCCCTTGAAATACTTGGGAGTGTTGATCTTATTCTTGCGGAAGACACCCGTCAGGCTCTCAAATTACTGAATCATTTCAATATCAGAACAGCCCTCAGGTCACATCATATGTTCAACGAACACAAAAGTGTTGATTCGATATGTAAAAAATTGTTGGCAGGAGATAAGATAGCATTAATATCTGATGCAGGAACACCGGGTATTTCTGACCCCGGCTTTCTTCTTGTCAGGACCTGTCTGGAACAGGGTATAGATATTGAAACACTTCCGGGAGCAACCGCACTTATTCCTGCCCTTGTCAATTCCGGATTACCATGTGACAGATTCTGTTTTGAAGGTTTTCTGCCAGTTAAAAAAGGACGTAACAAACGACTTGTTTCTCTTGAAGATGAACCACGTACAATGATATTTTATGAATCACCTTACCGGCTTATCAAAACCCTCAATGATATGGTCTTCCATTTCGGCTCCGGCAGAGAAGCATCTGTATCCAGAGAACTAAGCAAAATATTTGAGGAGACAATAAGGGGAACCCTTTCATCACTTATAGATCATTTCAGTAATAAACCTCCCAAAGGAGAAATAGTTGTCGTTGTAAAAGGCAGTAGCAAAAAAACATAACTGCACCGGGGCGAACCAATCTTATGATATGAACGACACCTTACCGGATAAATCAAATAATTGTAATGAATGCTAAAATAATTCTGGTAATTTTTTTTTCTTATTTGTCGCTTATTGCTGAATCGCAGGTTATCAAGGGCAGAATAAGCAATGAATCCGGTGATCCCGTACCTTACGCCACCGTCTATATTCATGAACTCAGACAGGGTACAACAGCAAACGGTAAAGGCGATTATGAGATAAGGATTCCTGAAGGCCGGTACCAGATAAGCTATCAGTGTCTGGGTTATTCTCCTCTTACCTATGATATCACAGTGAAGGGGAAAACAAGCATTAAGGATGTTTCGCTCTCAATGCAATACTACCAGATACCTGAGGTAAAGATATTGGCTACAGGAGAAGATCCGGCTTACGGCATAATGAGAAAAGCCATAGGGATGGCTCCTTATTACCTGAATAATACAGAGTACTATAAAGCCGAAGTTTATCTTAAGGGGAATCTGGTTTTCAAGAAGATCCCCAGGCTATTGCAAAAACGAATATCTATAACAACAAACAGTGAAGAAGATAACCGGGAGATCACCAGACGTATAATGGAAGGTGATATATTCATGCTGGAATCTTTTAATGAAGTTGAGTTTACTGCACCCGACAGTTATGTTCAAAAAGTCATTTCGGTCAATAGCACTTTTCCTGAAGAGGGTGAAAATGTTTCTCCTATGGATTTTATCCAGGCCAGTTTTTATCAGCCATTACTGGCGGACCTTGCTATTTCCCCACTTTCACCCCAGGCTTTTTCTTATTACAGGTTCAGATATCTCGGTGCCACAACTCAGGGAAATATCACTCTGAACAAGATACAGGTCATTCCCAGAATGAAAAGCCAGCAGCTTTTTGAAGGAACAATTTATATTATTGAAGATCTCTGGTGCCTGCATAGTGTTGACCTAATTAATGATAATATTGCAGGCAGGATAAGTATTCAGCAGTTATATGTACCGGTACAGGACGATATATGGTTACCTGTCAGTCATAATTTTGTGATCAACATAGGTGTTTTGGGTGTGAGGGCTGATGCAGAATACCTTAGCTCAGTAAGATACATTGAGGTCAGACCCAATCTTTCCCTGAGAAAACCTTCCTCCGTAACAACTGATTCTTTCAGAAGACATGAGCTAAGCAATGAAAAAAATATCTCCGATAAGCAACAGAAAATTGAAGAGATACTTAAAGACGATGAAATGACTAACCGTGATATGATCAGACTTGCCCGTCTGATGAATAAGGAATCCGAAAAAGCCCAGCACGACAGCATACGCGAAAGTCTCGAGATTAAAGATAATACAGTGAGGACAATTGCTGACGATGCATATAACAAAGACAGTGCATACTGGGCTGAGATAAGACCGATACCTCTGTCAGAACCAGAGATAAAAAGTGTTATGAAACGCGACAGCATCCTCATGGAAAAGAGCTCTGGCAAGGATGAACATAATTTACAGAACAATGAGGATAAAAAGGAACAGAATAAATTCATCTCAGTTTTAAGCAACCTTGCATTCGGACATACCTGGTCTGATACAACAGACTTCAGTTTTAATTACGGAGGCTTGCTGGATCCTGATAATTTCAGCTTCAGTACAGTTGACGGCTTTGTCCATGGTCTGGATTTCAGAATAAGTAAAAAATGGAAAGATGCTTCACAGCTTACAATATCTCCAGAAATGAGTTATGCTTTCAGCAGAGAATCATTTATCTGGAGGGTGAACGGTAATTACCTGTTTGACAGAAAGAAAAACCAGCAAATCTTCTTCAACGCAGGAATGATAAGCAGGGATATCAGTGATGGCGGGAGTGTAAACAAACTGATAAACACAGTGAGCTCCCTTTTTGCAGAGAATAATATTCTTAAACTATATGGAAGTGATTATTTGTCACTCGGGTACAGAACTACAGTAAGCAACGGCCTGATTATTGAGATAAACGGAGGGTTGGATAACAGGAAACTTCTTGATAACACCACTGATTTTTCTTTTATCCGCACTGATCAGGGCTACTCAGATAACAAACCTGAAAATCCTTACCTGGAAGAGGGAACTGATCCGGTATACTCGTTAAGAGATATGAAGCATTACCATTTTGGAACAGAAATCACTTATACTCCAAGACAACGTTACAGAATGAGCAATGGCGTAAGGATACCACAGGGTTCTGACTGGCCTTCATTCGTGTTTACGTGGAAACACGGGATCAATGATCAGGATCAGTCATCAGGCACATACAGCCATTTCGACAAGATAAAATTCCTGGCATATAAAGAAAATGACATGGGAGCTTTCAGTACTTTCAGGTGGAGAATAGAGACAGGGTTCTTTTTAAACAAGTCGCAGCTTAACTATTTCGATTTCTTTCATTTCAACACTCAGCCCTTGTTACTTACAATAAACGATTACCAGGATGCTTTCAGGCTTCCTCCTTTTTACTCACTCAGTACTCCCGGTTTTTATGTTGAAGCCCATAGCCGGTATACAACACCTTATCTGATGATCAAATATCTTCCGGGCCTAAGCAAGACACTGATGAGAGAGAACCTCTCCTTCTCCTATATCGGATCGGACTATCACAGGCATTATATGGAGATAGGATACAGTATAAGTGAAATATCCCTGATAGGTGAATTTGGTGTATATGCCGGATTTGAGAACCTCAGATACAAAAATATCGGAGTAAGATTTATACTGAAGATAAATTAAGTTCTTCCTGACATCAAATAAAAGGGGGCTCATCATGGATATCGGTATCGTTACCGAAATCTCCACCCATATTTATTTTATCATGGTTCATTTTCGATCCGAGAGTAATACTCTGGCCGGGGACAGAATCTGTTATTGCATCAATATCGAACTCATCTAAATCCACAAACTGTGCTCTCTCTTCCCTGAATTTCAGTCTTACATCATCCACAGGGCCATTTCTGTTCTTGGCAAGTATTATTTCAGCTATTCCCTTTGTTGACGATCCGTCTTCAAAAGTAATAATCCCGAATTTTTCCTGTCGGTGTATAAAAACGACCATATCGGCATCCTGTTCAATAGCGCCTGATTCGCGCAGATCAGAAAGCAGTGGCCTTTTCGTACCTCCTCTCATCTCCACTGATCTGTTCAACTGGGACAGGGCAATTATCGGAACATTAAGTTCCTTCGCAATACTTTTCAATGAACGAGAAATATTGCTTACTTCCTGTTCCCTGCTTCCTGCATTATCAGGCCCCGACATAAGCTGAAGGTAATCAATTATAACAATGTCGAGCTTGTGTTGTGCCATAAGACGGCGGCACTTTGCCCTTAACTCAAAGATAGAGATGGCCGGAGTATCGTCAATATATATATCAGCCTGTACCAGTTTTTTTATTCTGGTATCAAGTTGTTTCCACTCTTCTTCCGAAAGCCTTCCGTTTCTTATCTTTTCGCCAGATATATCTGTCTCTGCAATTATCAGACGGTTTACAAGCTGTATGGATGACATTTCACAGGAGAAAAGCACTACTTTCTTTCCATGATCCACTGCCATATTTCTTGCCATAGACAGAGCCAGGGCTGTTTTTCCCATAGAAGGTCTGGCGGCAATGATTATAAGTTCAGATTTTTGCCATCCTGAAGTGAGTCTGTCAAGTTTTGTAAATCCTGAAGGTATTCCTACCAGTGCATCTTCTCTCTTACCAGCCTCTTCAATTTCCCTTATTGCTTCCTTTATAACCATATTAATGGGAGACACCTCCCTTTTAATATTACCTTCAGCTATCTGGAAGAGTTCATTTTCTGAATAATCAAGAAGATCCGTTACATCATAGGAATCATCAAACGAACGTGCCTGTATTTCCGTAGATACTCTGATCAGTTCACGCTGTATATATTTCTGTGCTACTATCCTGGCATGATATTCAACATTCGCAGCTGAAACAACCTTTGAAGTAAGCTGCGTCAGATATAAAGGCCCCCCCACGCTTTCAAGCTCGTTGTGTGACCGTAGCTCATCCGTTACAGTATAAAGGTCAACCGGATATTCACGTGCCGAAAGATCCAGAACAGCCTTGAATATTTTCCTGTGAGCATCCTTATAAAAACTCTCCGGCTTTAAAATATCAATTATAGCTATAGCAGCCTCCTTTTCAAGCATTATAGCTCCCAAAACTGCCTCTTCCATATCGATAGCCTGTGGAGGTACCCGCCCGATGTCAGGTAATGCCACTACTGCCGGTCTGCCCGGTTTTAACTGCTTTGCCATTAATTTATGACGCTGATTTACTGATGGTTAATAATGTCGCTAAAGCTTTTTACGACTGCCTTCAAAGGTATAAATAACCCGGAATACCATACAACAAAATTTTCTCTTTTATTACAAACATAAGCATGTTGAAAACTTGTTGAAAAGCTAAAAACCCAATAAAAAACGAATAAATCCAAATCGAATGATAATTTTGCATAAAAGTCCGGAAGATGATAACGTTCCCAAAATCAAAAATTAATCTGGGTTTAAGGGTGATCGGGAAAAGGCCTGACGGATACCATGATATTGAGACTGTATTCTATCCTGTTGATTTCTGTGATGCTCTTGAATTTGTTGAAGTGCAAGACAAATTGAAGGAAGATACTATTACAGTGACGGGTGACAATCTGAACATCAGGCCAGAGGACAATCTTGTAATAAAAGCTTTCCGGAAACTCCGGGAACATTTTGATCTGCCATTCTTTAAGATACACCTGCACAAAGTCATCCCCAATGGTGCCGGACTTGGCGGAGGGTCTTCCGATGCAGCATGTGTTATAAGATCTGTTAACAAGTATTTCAACCTTTCCATGGATAACATAATGATGAAAAACCTGGCCAGGGATATTGGAAGCGATTGCCCTTTTTTCATTGACCCTGTCCCTTCTTTGGCCAGAGGAAGAGGAGAAATACTAAAACATGTAAATTCTGTATTATATGGTTTTCGTATATTGTTGATTAATCCAAAAATAAAAATAAGTACCCGTGAAGCTTATTTGAACACCCCTCACTCCAAACCTGAAAAAAGTCTGGAAGATATTTACAACCAGAATATCACAGAGTGGAAAAACAATATGGTGAATGATTTTGAGGATTTTGTTTTCAGGGTACATCCGCAGATAGAGGAATGTAAAAATATTCTATACAAAGCCGGAGCTGTTTACAGTTCAATGTCAGGGAGCGGATCAACGGTTTATGGAATATTCGAAGGTAAACCTAAAATTTCCGGACACTTAAAAAAATATGTGGTATACGAAGGGTTACTGTAAGTGTCAAGGTCTTTAAAATGTGTGCACCATCATATCTGGTTGAGTTCGAGAAGTGTGTTGCCTTTGGCAATTTTGTCATTCTTTTTCACATATATTTTTTTAACTGTTCCTTCCCTCGCTGATTTGATATGATTCTTCATTTTCATAGCTTCAACTATTATGAGAGTATCTCCTTTTTTCACATCCTGGCCTTCTCTCACTACAACATCCAGAACAGTGCCGGGGATAAAACTTGACACGATTGAATGATCGGGAGTTTTATAAGGTTTTTTTTCCTTAAACTTTTTACTCAGGCGTGTTTTGTAAAGGGTGGAGTCAATATTCAGTACCTCCAGTTCTTTTTCATCTTTTTCTAATGACTTCATAAGTAAAGTCTTATCGGTTTGATCTTTAAAAAGGTGGTATTCCGTGCTTTTTTGCCGGCATTTGTATTGATTTATTTTCTGAGACGGAAAGAGAATGAATTATAGAACGTCTTGTATCAGCCGGGTCTATTACCGCGTCAATATATCCTCGTGAAGCTGCCACATAGGGGTTCGCAAATATTTTTTTATATTCTTCCACCTTCTGTTTTCTCATTTTGTCGGGATCGTCCGATGACATTATTTCTTTTCTAAAGATGATGTTTGCTGCACCTTCAGGTCCCATAACAGCTATCTCAGCGACAGGCCAGGCAAATACAAAATCGGATCTCAGGTGACGGGAGCCCATGGCTATATAACCGCCTCCGTAAGCTTTTCTGAGAATAACCGTGATTTTAGGGACAGTAGCTTCACTATAGGCATACAGTACTTTGGCCCCATGTCTGATAACTCCGGCATGTTCCTGATCAACACCGGGAAGATAACCCGGAACATCGACAAAGGTGACAAGCGGAATATTAAAAGCATCACAGTACCTTATGAATCTTGCAGCCTTGTCGCAGGAATCAACATCCAGTACTCCGGCCATTTCAAGTGACTGGTTAGCTACAAAACCGGTAGTCTGTCCATCCATTCTTCCAAATCCTATTACAATACTCTTTGCATAATTCTCCATTATTTCGAAAAAAGCAGATTTATCAGTTACCGCTCTTATCACGTTTTTAACATCATAGGGAAATGTGTGGTCATCGGGAACAATATTCTCAATATCATACTCACTATCAGGCTCTGCCGGGTCAAAGCGTAGAGCTTTCTTACTATTATTCCAGGGTATGTAAGTGATAAGTTCCTTTACCTGCTCAAAGCACTCATCCTCACTTTCTGCAAAAAAATGTGCATTACCGGTTATTTCACTGTGAACCTTAGCTCCGCCAAGGTCTTCCATAGATATTTCTTCCCCAAGAACTGTTTTAATTACTTCCGGACCGGTAATAAACATTTTGGAGATCTTATTTACGACAAAAACAAAATCGGTCAGTGCAGGAGAATAAACTGCTCCACCTGCACATGGCCCAAGGATAACTGATATCTGAGGTATCACTCCGCTTGACAGAGTGTTGCGAAAGAATATTTCTCCATAGCCGGCAAGAGAGTTAACTCCTTCCTGTATACGGGCGCCACCAGAGTCATTGATGCCTATAAGAGGCATTCTCATCTTAAGGGCATGATCCATTATTTTTGTGATCTTTCTGGAATGCATAAGTCCAAGCGATCCTCCTGCCACAGTGAAATCCTGGGCATAAATTGCAACCGGCGCACCAAATATTTTACCTGTTCCAATGATAACTCCATCACTGGGCAGTGTCTTTTTTTCCATATCGAAATCACGGGCTTCGTGCTCAGCAAACAAATCGTATTCATAAAAAGATTTATCGTCCAGCAATGCAATAATTCTTTCCCTGGCTGTTCTTTTCCCGAGAGCTTTCTGCTTTTCAATGGCCTGCTCTCCTCCTCCGAGAAGAAGCTTTTTGCGTCGCTCATGCAATTCTTTTATCTTACTTTTAAGAACCATATACTTGTTATAATAGTTGAATCTTCTGTTAAATGATACAATTTAAGCAAAAATACTATTCAGATATATTATTTCGGGGCTAAGCGGTAGAGAACAAGAGCTATCATAAGATACAAAAGATTAGGTATCCACATACCGAGTAAAGGACTGAGTCCTCCTTTTAATGAGAACTGGGATGAAAACTGCTGGAAAAAAATATATGAAAAACTTAATGCCAGCCCAATACCTACATTCATTCCTATTCCTCCCCGTATCTTTTTCGAGGAAAGGGAAACGCCTATAAGAGTTAGAATGAAGACGGAGAAAGGATTGGCATAACGTCTGTGTTTTTCTATGAGAAACAACTTTAGTTCTTCCGATCCCTGCAACCTGAGCAGCTCTATATAATCATTCAGCTCTTTATAAGTCATAGTACCCACTACACTCGGATCGCGGGCAAAATCCCTTGGCTCAACAGTAAGAGCCGTATCGATCTTTGTGCCCCTTGTGAGTATTTCACCTTTGTCATTAATATCTTTTATGACATAATTCAGAGCTGTCCACTTATGAGTAACAGTATCCCAGGTAACTGTCGGAGAAGATAATTTGGAAATCAGCTTTCCGTCATTATCAAATTTCTCAATTGTGAAATTGCGACCTCTCTGATATACCGGACTAAATGATTCTATATATACATAAACATTTTTTGCTGCCTGTCTGTGAATATTATCAACACTGGAATGTCTGGCCCTGGACCGGTAATATTTATCCTCAAAATCAAGTCTTATCAGATTTGAATGTGGAATAATGAAGTTAGTGAGATAAAAAATCAGTACTGCAATAACCAAAGAAGCAAGAAAATACGGCCACATCATTCTCCTGAAGCTCATTCCACTGTTAAGGATGGCGATTATTTCAGTATTAACAGCCATCCTTGAGGTAAAAAATATAACAGCAATGAAAACGAAGAGAGGGGAATAAAGAGTAGCAAAATAAGGTATGTAGTTTGGATAATAGTCAAATACTATAGCCTGCCACGGGGCTGCTTTCTCCATGAAATTATCGACTTTTTCTGTAAAATCAAAAACGACGGCAACAGTCATTATCAGTACCAGACTGAAAAAGAAGGTTCCCAGAAACTTTTTGATTATGTATACATCGACAATCTTTGGCTTAAGAGATCTCAAAGTCTCTCCGAAAGCTTTTTTACTTTTGCCTCTTTCCATTTCCTGAATTTTCCTTCTTCTATCATTTCTCTGGCCTGACTAACCAGTTTAAGATAAAACGCCAGATTATGCAAACTGGATATCTGCGACCCCAAAATTTCTCCTGAAATAATAAGGTGCCTAAGGTATGCCTTTGAATATCTGATACTTACCTCAGACGGCCCCTCCGGATCTATGGGACTGAAATCATCAATCCACTTTCTGTTCTTGATATTTATTACTCCCTGAGATGTAAAAAGCATCCCATTGCGACCATTTCGTGTAGGCATAACACAATCAAACATATCAATACCTCTGTCAATAGCCTCCAGAATATTAACCGGAGTACCTACTCCCATAAGATATCTTGGTTTATCTTCGGGAAGAATTTCATTTACAACCTCAACAGTACGGTACATTTCTTCAGCAGGTTCTCCTACTGATAATCCGCCAATAGCATAGCCAGCCATATCTGTTTCTGCAATACGTTGGGCAGATTCTCTCCTGAGATCATCGAATGTTGACCCCTGAACAATAGGGAAAAGGTATTGCTCTCTATCCCATAAAGGGTCGGTAACGATAAACCTGTCGATAGCTCTTTTAAGCCATTGATGAGTAAGAGCCAGTGATTTTTTCGCATAACTGTAATCACACGGGAAAGGTGTGCATTCATCAAGAACCATCATGATATCTGCCCCGATAATTCTTTGTATATCAACAGTATTTTCTGGAGTAAAAATGTGTTTTGATCCGTCTATATGAGACTTAAAAACAACACCTTCACCACTTAGCTTCCGGTTCCCGGATAAAGAGAATACCTGGTATCCTCCACTGTCTGTCAGTAAAGGCCGTTCCCACGACATGAACCTGTGCAGGCCCCCTGCCTTCTTCAGTATATCTGTACCTGGTCGCAGGTACAGATGGTAAGTATTACCAAGAATAATTTTTGCATCAATATCACCATAAAGATCTCTTTGCAAAATACCTTTTACCGTCCCGGCTGTTCCCACAGGCATGAAAATAGGCGTGGGTATATCTCCGTGTGGCGTTCTGAAAACACCTTTCCTCGCCCTCGTCTCTTTATCTCTGCATTGTATTTCAAACATAGTCCTATGGTTATAGAGGCAGCACAAATGTATAATATCTGACGGGCCTGAAGAAATTCTAAAACTCTTTTTTGTTGAAAACTATCTTTTATGGTTACAATTATCTTAATTAATATTGAACTGTTTTTAAAGTCTAAAGATGCTACCGGACAATACATTTCTGGTTATATTAGTTATATTATTCATTTTCACCACATTTACACAACTGGTATATTACCTGCTGTTCTATCTGGCTGTACCGGCATACAAGCATCCTGATAATGACGAGAAAGGTATATCTGTTTCTGTTATAATTTGTGCAAGAAATGAAGCTGAGAATCTTAAAAAATTCCTTCCTTCAGTTCTTGAACAGAAATACCCCGATTATGAAGTGATAGTGGTTAACGATTGTTCAGAAGATAATTCTGATGAGATACTTGGAGTGTATAAAAACCGATATCCTCATCTAAAGATATCATCAGTTAACAAAGACCCCCGTTTTACGCATAATAAAAAGTTCGCTCAGTTCATTGGTATAAAAGCAGCCCGTAATGATATATTGCTTTTTACCGATGCTGATTGTCATCCTGTATCGGATAAATGGATACAAACAATAACTTCTCACTTTGATGAATCGACTGAGTTGGTACTGGGCTACGGAGGCTACAGCAAAAGAAGGGGACTGTTGAACAAATATATCCGCTACGACACTTTTGCCATTGCACTTCAATATCTTGGAATGGCTGTAAGAGGCATACCATATATGGGTGTTGGGAGAAACCTGGCTTATAAAAGATCTCTGTTCTTTAGAAAAAAAGGGTTTGGAAAATTCAATCATATAATGTCGGGAGACGATGACCTGTTTGTTAATACCAATTCACAGAGGTCTAATACAAAAGTTGAATTTCGTCCGGAAAGCCATGTTCTGTCTGCCCCTCCTCCTTCATTAAAATCATGGTTCAATCAAAAGAAGAGACATTTATCAACAGCTCCGTACTACAAAGCAAGAGATAAAATACTCCTTATTACTGAGCCTGTATCAAGATTCCTTTTCTATATATCATTTATTCTTCTTCTGGTACTGAACAATAATATCTGGCAATATGTTCTTATTATTTTTGGATTGAGATTAATGGTACAGGTAATTATATTTTCACTTGGACAAAGAAAGCTTAATGAGTCCGGCATCTTATTATTTTCTGTAATTTTTGATATATTTTCGCCGGTAATAAACGGAGTCATTCACACATGCAATACATTTACAAGGAGAGGTAAACACAAATGGAAATAAACCAGGGACTTTCAGAAAAAGCGAAGGCTGACCTGTTGCTGGTTGCTGAAGCAAAAAAAGGAAATGAGAGAGCCTATGCCAGTCTGATGCATAAATACAGAGATTCAATATATTTCATGCTTCTTAAAATGGTAAATAACCCTGCCGATGCTGAGGATCTTACCATTGAGGCATTCGGGAAAGCCTTTCGCAGCATAGAATCATACACCCCACGTTTTGCATTCAGTACCTGGCTTTTTATGATTGCCACCAATAATTGTATTGACTTTATACGAAAAAAACATTCTTCACCTAACACCATCGATCATGGACATGATGGGCTGGACACTCTTACCGTAAATATACAATCTGATATTCCCGATCCCGAAGAGACACTGATAAATGACCAGAAAATAGCCACTCTCAGAAAGATAGTCAATCAGCTTAAATCACCATACCGTGAAATTATTGAACTCAGATACTACAAGGAATTTTCATACGAGGAAATAGCTGCCGAACTAAAGATACCCATCGGAACTGTCAAGGCACAACTCTACCGTGCAAAAACCTTACTGTACAATATTTTTGTTAAAACAGGTGATAAATAATGTTGGACACTATCTTCAGATATTTTCCCTCTTTATCCTCAGTTCAGAAAGAAAAATTATCTCAGCTAAAACCTCTTTACGAAGAATGGAACAACAAGATAAATGTTATATCCCGCAAGGATATTGATAATTTTTACCTTCATCATGTACTACACTCTCTTTCAATAGCAAAAGTTATTTCTTTCAGACCCGGAACAAGAATACTTGATGTAGGAACCGGCGGAGGTTTCCCGGGTATCCCCCTTTCCATATTTTTCCCTGAATCTTCATTTTCATTACTGGATTCCATAGGAAAAAAAATTAAAGTGGTGAATAATGTAGCAAAAGCACTTAATCTTGAAAATATTTTAACCCTAAATAAACGTGTAGAAGATGAAACAGAAAAATATGATTTCATCGTCAGCAGAGCTGTTACAGACTATCAGAAATTTCTGAAAATGACTTTGAAAAATATTTCTGAGGATTGCCACAATGAGCTATTCAATGGTATATTTTATCTTAAGGGAGATGATCCCTTCAATAATGACAGCATTATTAAAACAGACAGAATAAGAGTGTGGAATGTATCTGATTTCTTCTTTGAATCATTTTTTGAAACAAAAAAAATATTCTACTATCGTGGAACAAAATAATTATAGTCAAAACTATTATAAAATAAAATAAGCTTATCCCGAATATTTACCTTTGTTTTTTTTAATATTTATAAAAAACACTATCTTTGCAGTCGCAAAATAAAAAGCAGCTAATAATTAAAACATTATCCAGATGAAAAGGACATTTCAGCCATCGAGAAGAAAGAGAGCCAACAAACATGGTTTCAGAGAAAGGATGTCCACCCCTAACGGCAGGCGGGTACTTGGTTCACGCAGAACCAAAGGAAGAAAAAAACTCACAGTCTCTTCTGAGCTTAGAGTTAAATAATATCCGAGGAAGGTTTAATAATATAGGGGTGCCCCATATAAAGGGCGCCTTTTTTTGTTAATTTTGGCCTCTACGAATGACAATATGAATATTTTACCCGATTATATCACCAATACAAATATTCGTAACATAGCTTCCGGAATTATCGAAGGATCAAGAATAACTACTGACGAGGCTATGACACTCTATTCAGAATGTGAATTGCCACTGTTGGGTATAATGGCCGGTATTATTAGGCGACGTATCAATAATAATTATGTGTGGTATAACAGAAATTTTCATCTGGAGCCAACTAATATCTGCATATATAACTGTAAGTTCTGCTCCTACAGGAGGCGATCGGGAGATCCTGATTCATGGGATTACAGTCATGATGAAATGATGGATATAGTCAGGAGTTTCGACAAGACTGACGTTACTGAAGTACATATTGTCGGTGGCGTTCATCCTTCTCATGATATTTACTGGTATGGAGAACTGATACATAAAATAAAGCTTCACAGACCTTCTTTACACATAAAGGCTTATTCGGCAGTGGAACTGGATTACATGATAAAAAAGTCAGGGCTGTCACTTGAAGAAGGCCTTATTTACCTTAAAAAATGTGGCCTCGATTCCATACCGGGCGGAGGTGCAGAAATATTTGACGAAAGTATCAGGGAAAAGATATGTCCTGAAAAAACCTCATCGGAACGGTGGCTTCACATCCACGAGATATCCCATAAACTGGGAATAACATCTAATGCTACAATGCTTTACGGGCATCTGGAATCTTACTCTCACAGGATCGACCATATGACAAGGCTCCGTGATCTCCAGGATAAGACAAAGGGATTTAATGCTTTTATCCCCCTTAAATACAAAAAATCCAATAACAAGATGGGATATCTCGGAGAAGTGAGTATAATGGAAGACCTTCGTAATTATGCTGTATCAAGGATATTTCTTGACAATATACCTCACATAAAGGCATACTGGCCGATGACAGGAAAAGAGGTGGCTCAGCTCAGCCTTTTTTTCGGGACTGACGATCTGGACGGAACTATAGAAGATACTACCAGAATTTATTCCATGGCCGGAGCTGAAGACCAGAACCCTGCTATGTCAGCAGATGCTATCTGCAAACTCATTGGTGACACAGGATATATACCCCTGGAAAGAGACTCCTTATACAGAAAAAGATAATAATTTTATCCATACATTTGCGTTATCAATAATAGATTACACAACTCCATGAATCTGAAAAAATTCATTTTTAGTAAAATATTCCTGAAACATCTGGGACTGGCAATTGCACTTTTTACAGGTCTTATTTTACTAACTCTTTTATCTCTGAATATTTACACCCGTCATGGTCAGTCCAGGCCTGTTCCTGATTTTTTCGGACTTACTCTGGAACAAACAGACAGTCTGGCTCAGAAACATAAAATGAGATACCATATTATTGATTCGGTTTTTACTTCACTGGTTCCCCGTGGCTGCATCGCTGAACAAAACCCGAAACCAGGGTTCCGGGTAAAAAAATGGCGAAATATCTCTCTTACTATTAATGCCTTCAGACCGGAGATGGTCGCTATGCCTGACCTCGTCGATCTCCCCCTCAACCAGGCAATGGCTATGATCCATAGCTCAGGCCTGCTAATGGGTGAACTAAGCTATAAACCTGACATATCGGTTAATATGGTTCTTAATCAGAAACATAACGGGAAAGATATTGCTGCTGGAGACTCCATCCAGAAGGAATCTGTTATTGACCTTGTTCTGGGCAAAGGGTTAAGTAACCAGAGAACCCTGGTACCCGATCTTGTAGGAATGGATCTGGAATCAGCAAGAAACAATATATTAAGTTCTTCCCTGAACCTTGGAACATACATTTTTGACAATACAATAATTACTGCTGAAGACAGTGTTGATGCTTTCGTGTACCGCCAGAACCCTGAATTCAATGAGGAGAATACCCTACAACTGGGGTCATCAATATACCTGTGGCTTACAGTAGATTCACTCAAATTACCTGTTGATTCAACACTCCTGATGCTTTCTGACTCAATTCCCGTTCCGGTACCTGACGGATCCGTTACGGATAAATAATCCGGATGTATAAACAAACACTATTATATATAATATTTATTCTATGCATTGTCAATAATGGATTGACCCAGGAAGTTATAACCGGACTTCCCTCAAATCCTCTACTGAAAAATGGTCCGCCTGTTTCTGACAGTAAATCGGGTTCTAAAAGCATTCTGGAACTTCCCTTTTTCGATGATTTTTCAGGGCAGAATATTTTCCCTGACAACGAAAAATGGACTGATAATTATGTCTTTATCAATGATACTTACACAGAAAAGCAAATAACCAAAGGGGTTGCCACTTTCGATGCACTTGATAATTACGGCCAACTGTATGAAGATGCATCCTATATAAGCAATATTGCCGACCATTTATCATCACAACCCATAAATCTTGACTATACCCCTGACGACAGTTTACGGCTCAGCTTTTTCTTTGAGCCAGGAGGAACAGGAGACATGCCGGAAGAAAGGGATAGTCTTACACTTCAGTTTTATGCTCCTGAAGAAGACAAATGGTACCCGGTATGGAAAACGAATAATATTGACATTGAGGGCTTCAGAGCTGTAAACATCAGAATAGATGACTCCCGGTTTCTTAAAAACGGATTCAGATTCAGGTTTGTTAATTATATCAGCCTCAGTGATTATCAGAATTATCCCTCTATGATAGGGAACTGTGATCAATGGAACATCGATTATGTAATACTTGATAAAAACCGCACTGACAAGGATACTCTGTTACCGGATGTAGCTTTCATATCACCCCTTCGTTCATTGCTCTCAACACATGAATCACTTCCCTGGAAACAATTTGAACATATTTCTCTTCAGGAAATGGGGGCGTTCATTCCTGTACAATATAAAAACTACGACAATATAGTAAGGAATGTTACCCGCAATTTCCAGATATGGGATGTGTATGAAAATACGCAGGTAAAACTATTTTCTGCCGGAGCTGTTAATATAGATCCTCTGGTTGATGAGAAGTATAATGCAGATCTGATATATACGTATTCTTCAGACAACAAGGATTCTGCTCTTTTCAGGGTTAAAAGCTGGCTTGTGACAGATGAATTTGATCCCAAACCAAATGACACTCTTGTCTATTATCAGGTTTTCAATGACTATTTTGCATTTGATGACGGATCATCTGAAGCAGGCTACGGTATAAACGGTCTTGGCTCAAATAATGCCATGGTTGCCTGCAGATTCAGATCGTATATACAGGATTCACTGCGGGCAGTCCGCATCTGTTTTAACGACAGTTATATGAATGCTAATCTAAGATCTTTTGACCTGATGGTATGGAATGATAATGGAGGTCTTCCCGGCGAAATACTCACATCAGTTGAAGAGTTGATGGTACAACAGGGTAATTCAATAAACGGCTATTATACATTTGTTCTCCCAAAACCTGTAATGGTTGAGGGATTATTTTATGTTGGCTGGAAACAGCGTTCAGAAGCTTTTCTTAATGCAGGTTTCGATATTAACACTCCGCATCAGGGCCGACAAATGTATTGGATTAATGGAATTTGGCATGAATCAGGTCAGAATGGAAGTCTCATGATTCGGCCTGTGACAGGCCCTCCTTTGGCTACATCAGTAAACGACATACCTTTCCTCAGGACAGAACCACTGAGTTTCAGGCCGAATCCTGCAAGAGATTACATTATCTTCAATACCGAAAGGCTTCCTGTCGACGGGTTAACCTATGTTTCTTTTTTTGATCTCAGTGGGAAGGAGATAATGAAAGTTCCTCTCAGCGAAACAATTGATATTTCATATCTCAACACTGGTGTATACATAATTGTTGCCAGCCGTCAGGGCCGTTATCTGGGTTACAATCGTCTTATAAAGATAAAATAAATTGGCAGGATGACTGAAGAAGAATTATCTGAACAACAGGAGTTGTATGAGCATTACCGCTTTGAGGTTGAGCCCGGACAGTCATCTTTCAGAATTGACAGATATTTGTTTTCACGTCTGGAAAATACTTCGCGTACAAGAGTACAGAATGCGGCAGAGGCAGGAAATATTCTTGTCAATTCAAAACAGGTAAAATCAAACTACAGGGTAAAACCGCATGATATAATACAGATAGTCCTTCCAAACCCTCCAAGAGAAATTGAACTTATCCCGGAGAATATTCCTTTAAATATTGTTTATGAAGACGATGATCTTATTGTTGTCAATAAGGAAGCGGGAATGGTTGTACACCCTGCTTACGGCAATTACAGGGGGACACTCGTCAATGCTTTGATGTGGCATTTTAAAGATATCCCTCTCTTCCTTTCCGGGAATATCAGACCGGGACTTGTTCACCGTATTGACAAAAACACTTCGGGTATTCTTGTAATAGCCAAGACAGAACAGGCTCTGAATAATCTTTCAAGACAGTTTTACGAACGTTCTACTGACAGGAAATACACTGCATTAGTCTGGGGTGTACCTGATCCTCCTGAAGGTATCATAAGCGGTCATGTAGGAAGGAATATCCGTGACAGAAAGATTATGCAGGTCTTCCCCGATGGCAGTCAGGGGAAAAGTGCTGTTTCTCATTACCGTGTTACAGAAAATCTGGGATATATATCTGTCGTGGAATGTAAGCTTGAAACAGGCCGCACTCACCAGATAAGGGTTCATTTCAGCTATATTAAGCATCCCCTTTTCAATGATTCTGAATATGGGGGAGATCAAATACTAAAGGGCACTACATTCAGTAAATATCAGCAATTTGTTAAAAATTGTTTTAAAATACTTCCCCGGCAGGCACTGCATGCCCGTTCTCTGGCTTTTAACCATCCCGTTTCAGGTGAAAGGTTGTTCTTTGATTCTGAACTACCCTGTGATATGCAGCAGGTAATTGAAAAGTGGAGAACTTATTCGAGGGGAATAAAAAGTTAAATAATAATCCTCTCCTTATTTTAAGCTTTTTATTCTACTGCGATATTTTTTCTGTCTTTTATCCCTGATTTATTTTGCGGATTACCATGATCCGCTGGCTCCTCCTCCGCCAAAACTACCACCACCGAATCCACCGAATCCACCGCTTCCGCCTCCACCGGAGAAACCTCCCCAGCTACCACTATGAGAACCTCTGCCGGAATTCATCATTGAGAGCAACATCCATAAAGGAAGTCCTTTATCGCTTATATGTCTTTGGTTCTTCCCTCCATTGCTGCGAAAAAACAACATCATGACGATAAAAATTATAAATATTATTGCTGGCATAATGGAACTCATATCATCATCAGCCTTTTTCCCATATTCATCTGCTGAAAATTCTCCGCTGGCGAGAGCCATTAGGGTTGAAGTAGCCTGTTCAAGGCCTTCATAATACTCTCCATTTCTAAATGCAGGCAATATTTCATAGTCAATTATCTGAGCGCAGGTAATATCAGGGATAGCCCCTTCAAGGCCATATCCCTGTTCAATAGCAACATACCCCGGAGAGTTTTCCGTCTTTGGTTTAACTAAGATAAGCATTCCGTTGTTTAGCTCCTGTTGTCCTATGCCCCAGCTTTGAGCCAGTCTCTGTGCATAGTCAGCCACATCATATCCCTGAAGATCTTCAACTGTAACAACAGCTATCTGCGTAGATGTTGAGTCATTGAAAGCAACAAGCTTATTTTCAAGAGCCTGAACATCTCTGGCATTTAACATACCTGCATAATCATTTACCAGTCTGGGAGGATAGGGCCTGGGCGGCAGATCCTGAGCTGTAATAACTCCCGAAAGAAAGAAAAGCAGAAAGACACGGAGCCATATACAATTTATTGCTCTTTTCATTATTCTACAGCCGTTTTGAAAGTGTCGTCGAATGTAATATCATCCGGCAGCTCATTAATATCATCTTTCTGCCTTGGGAAATATTCTTTCAGTTTTGTCCCAGTCATAAGGATCCCTTCAATAAGACCTTCGGTGAATTTATTTTCACTGAAGTTTTTCGCAAGAAGTTCTTTTATTTCATCCCAGAAACCTTCACTAACCCTGGCATTTATACCTGCATCTGCTATCACTGCAAATTCCCGTTTATTAAGAGCAAGGTAAAAAAGCACTCCATTTCTGTCATTTGTCTTGTGCATCCCGATCTTTCTAAAGATCCAGGCAGCTCTGTCAAGTACATCACCTGCCATATCTGTTTCAATATGAACTCTTACCTCTCCTGAAGTGTTTTCTTCAGCACTGATTATGGCATTCCTTATCAGTGCCTGTTGGTCCCTGGTAAAAAAAGTTGAAGCTTTCATTTAATCAGTCATCCATCACAGGTGTATCAGAATTGTACCTGAGGAGCTGTTTCTGCTCCTTCCATTGATTCGAAATAAGGTCTCTCTTTAAATCCTTTCATGCCGGCAATAATACTCTGTGGAAATTGCTTGATATAAGTATTGAATTCCCTGGCTTTCTCGTTGAAATTTCTTCTCTCTACAGATATTCTGTTCTCAGTTCCTTCCAGTTCAACCTGAAGATCTCTGAAATTCTGAGTTGCTTTTAGCTCCGGATATCTTTCCACTACAACCATTAGTCTGGACAGAGCAGAACTCACTTCACCCTGGGCAGCCTGGAATTCCTGCATATTTTCTGCTGTCATATTGGCCGGATCAAGCGTAACCTGAGTGGCTTTTGCCCTTGCTTCAATAACCTGGGTAAGAGTCTCCTGCTCAAAAGCAGCTGCTCCTTTGACAGTGTTTACAAAATTTGGGATAAGGTCAGCTCGCCTCTGATACTGAGTCTCAACATTACCCCATTGACTGACAACACCCTGTTCCAGTTCAACAATATGGTTATACACTTTTATCCCCCATGAGATAAATCCGAAAGCAACAATAGCAACGACAGCTATTATTATAATCCAGAGCAAACAACCTTTTTTCATTTCTTTATTTATTTTAATTTCCCTAAAGTTAATTAATATCCGTTAAATTATATTCTTTTGTAAATTGTATATTTTAGTTCTGTATTTACATATCATATCCACATAAATTTAATAAGAATATCACAAATCTTATATGAGAACTGTTGCTGTTGTTGTGGGAGGAGATTCTCCTGAATATAATGTGTCGGTAAAAAGTGGCACAGAAGTATGTCAATATCTGTCTTTACGTTATAATGTATATTTAATAATTATCCGGGGATCGGACTGGTATTTTGAAGATAATAAGGGCAGATATCACAAAATAGACAAGAATGATTTTTCACTGATCATTGACGACAGGCGTATCCGTTTTGATGCTGTTTTTATTGCTATTCATGGTACTCCCGGAGAAAACGGAATGCTTCAGGGCTATTTTAATATGCTTGGAATACCATATACAGGTTGCAACATGTTCTGTTCAGCACTTACTTTTAATAAACAGGTCTGTAAATTTTTTCTGAAAGCCTATGACATACCGATGGCTGATTCAATAATTATCCGGAAAAATGAGAATCCGGATCTCACAGCTGTGATACAACAACTGGGTATGCCATGTTTTGTTAAGCCCAATGACAGTGGTTCCAGTTTCGGGGTAACAAAAGTTAAGACAAATGCCGGACTCATTCCGGCTATTGCCAATGCTTTCAATGAAAGTGATGAGGTAATGATAGAATCCTATATGAAAGGGATAGAAGTGGCGTGTGGAATTCTTAAGACACGGTCAGAAACTATTGTCTTACCTGTAACAGAAATAAAAAGTAAAAATGAGTTCTTCGACTATGAGGCAAAATACACACCCGGACGTTCAGACGAAATCACTCCGGCAGTAATACCTGATAAATTATCTGACTCAATACAACAGCTGAGTAAGAGAATCTGTCATCTGCTTGACTGTAAAGGTATAGTTCGGATAGATTTTATCGTTGTTGATGATCAGCCCTTATTCCTTGAGGTCAATACTGTCCCCGGAATGACAAAAGAGAGTATACTGCCCAAGCAAGTGCTTGCAGCAGGAATCTCTTTTGAGGATTTTTATTCAATGGCAGTGGAAGATCTGTTTGAATGAGTTCAATTATTTTCTCTTGCCATCCTGAGAGCAGTAGTAGTAGTATAATATTTTGTTATCATACCTTTTATCTCCCATTCAGGCAGCTTTCCGGCTTTAATGTATTCAAGAAATACTGATGTAACTTCTCCGAAATGTTCTTCGTGTGTAACCCTGTATTCCTGAGGTATATCTATTTTAATCACATTCTCTCCAGCCATTGTAGTCTCAAGACCATTATAGGGTAATGAAGCAAGGGTTGTCTCAAGTTTAGCCCTGAATGAATTTAACGATTCTCCTTTAATATTTTCGACATATAATGCAGGCACAAAGTTTTCTTTCATCCCCTGTCTTATAACCAGATCACATTTCGATCCGTGCATCACTGAATAATGAGTGTCACCACCTCCGGGAGGTGCTTCATAATTCCATGTCACCGACACTTTTGCCCATATTCCCTTGATCTGATAAATAATCTCACCGTTTGAATAAACATATAATTGTCCATTCTTAACATCTTTCTGCAGAAAATCCGGAAAATCATTAATTCCGGTTACTTTGGTGAATTCCTCTTTTGAAATCATTGTGGGCCATCTCTTAGCATCCGCTATTTCTACGTCAGAAGGATAAAGAAGCTGGCCGGGAAAACATTCCCATTGAATCAGGTCTACCAGATGGGTAGTCACATCTGCCATACCTTCTCCCTGTTGTTCCACATCGAAGAACCAGGCAGGTCGCTGTAAAGGAGTTCCGGATACTATTTTTGAAAAATGGTGAACACTTTCTTTGACAATAGCAGGGTCTTCTTTTGTTCCTGCTGACAGTTGTCCGAAAATCTCTTCTTTCTGCGACAATAGTTTCTGGAGTATGGTAGTAATCTCATAGCGCTCTGTCATAATATCATACAATAATATTCCCTTTCCCTCTGCAACACGAAAAGCTTCCTCCAAAGCCGGAAAATCATCCGGCGATATTATAACCGGTTTATCTGCCAAGACATTAAGCCCTGCATTAACCGACCGGCTGATATATTCTGCTTTTTTCCTGTTATTCCCTGAAAGAACAACCACATTACCCGCTTTTTCTTCGAGCATCTTTTCAAAGAAATCGTCTCCTGTATAAATTATTGTATTCCAGTTTGTCGGATTATCTGCACGATTATTATATGAATTAATCCGGTCAATATGTTGTAAATGATCCGGACCCTCCGGTGCATATAAGTGCACGGTTGGAGAGACCTGATCATACATAGTCTTTTGAACGAGAGCGGCATGAAAATGACCCGGGTCAACCGTGATAAGGTGTACCTGGTAGTTATTATCCATATTTTTTTCAGATTTTTTATCAGATTGTCTGCCGGATCCTCCTGATCCGCATGAAAACAGTAAAAAAGACACAAGAATTACAAAGTAATATCTCATCATATTTTATATTTTTTATGGTGATTATTAGTTCCTGGAATCATGAAGATCTTGACAAAAGGAATTAATAAATTCATATTAGTCCTGACTTATTGTTACTATAGGGGGAAAAGCAAAATCATTCCATAATCTTTCTGCTGTTGTTTTATCAATTTTACCATCATAAACCATCATTCTGTATTTCAGTCTGTAAAGATTTCCGGGGTGGAGCTGCCATTCTTTTAGTCTGATAGGAGTAAATTCAAAATACACATCTCCTCTCCCGTTTGAGTTTTCGGGCCACACTCTCATTGGTTCCGGGTGTTCTCTGTTAGTAGGGTATGAGAAAAAAACTATTCCTGAATTACCTTTGTTTTCAAAACTGCCATTAATGTCAGTCCATCTTGATCTGGTACCATCTGCATTAACCCTTGTTTTTCCTTCGGAAGTAAGCACAGTACTGTTATCCTTCGTCCATTCCTCTGTTGCTCTGAACCCTATCCCTCCTCCATAACGATATGCTTCCATGATAACAGGAGATGATCCGGCTACCGACAAAAAGGTTGTCAGATCAACTATATATGCATCAAGTCCGGGCACCGGGTCAGTGTTCCATGCACGTACATCCCATACTTCATTCAGGGCAAGCTTCTCAGGGTCGGCTCCCTGGAAATCTATATGATCCTGCTTTATTGAAAAACCTCCGTAGACAGGACCATTGATTATTGAGTTAATACCTGCAAACTTCACGGTACCTTGTTTGCTGAAAAGATTCCAGAAGTCAGTAACATGATCATCAATTTTCGCTTTTGTCCATGGATTCCATATCCCAAAATGGTGATAATGGTCCGGAGCCCATATTCTTGTTAATACATTACCTGAAGGTGAAATCAACGGGTGTATAAAACCGCTCCTTTTGAAAACTGTATCCACTCCTTCAGGCGGATAGAGGACTGAGGCCTGATAATGAAGTATTTCGGAGTTTTCTTTTTTAAGAATAATATTATCACCTGTAAATGTAGAAGTAATAATGTTTTCTACAGGTTCAGGTTCATTGCTAAAAAGAAAGAACTCTCTCTTACTGCCAGGTTCAGTAGTGCCGTCAAGTATTAACCATAACTGCGACACATATCCTGGTTCAATCTGAAATAATTTTTCTGCCATTTGTCCGTTTATCTTCTCAAATAAACGGAATGACAGGCTATCACTGGTGGTTATCCCTTCCATATTAACATAAACAGGAGTATTGATACGCTGTAACTCTCCTGCTTCGACATAAAAATGAAGTACCTGATTTTTCTGGCAGATCAGTGAAACCGAAAAAAACAGAGAAAATGCAAATAGAAATAACTTCTTCATCTGGCATTATTTTGAATATGTTTTAACTGTCCGGATAAAAGCATTCAGATTGACATCTTTCACCTCTGGTGCCATACCACCTCCCACAGACCAGATAATGCGCTCATGGTCAGGTATTTCGTCAAATGCTTTTTTAACAGCCTCTTCTACCTGTTGTGGCGTTCCGTTAGCAACAACATCCCGTGGAGGCACATTACCTACCAGAACTACTTCGGGGCCGGCCAGATCCCTTATCTCTTTCATAGTATGATTAAATGAAAAGTTGAACATATTCACTCCCATCTCTTTAAGATTGGCTGCAGTGATCAGGCCGTCGGCATCATTATGGAGGAATCTGGCTTTTGCGCCGGTACATGAAAATATTCTTTTAAAATATGGTATTACAAATTCACTGAATTCAACTTCACCTACGAACCCGATTAAATCGTCAAGTATCAGTACTCCATCTATTGAAGGGAAACATTCTTTCTGCCAGCAAAGCCAGTCACAGGTAAAATCACTTATTTTCTTTAACAGTTTATGTGAATTATCGGGATCCATGGCCAGCGCCATCATAAATTCAGTAGTACCCATAAGGAAACTTGCAACATTCAGGGGACCTCTTGCGATGGCAAATCTGATCTGATGATCAGCATCTTTTATAGCTTGTTCGTTATTTCGCAGACGGCTTATCATAAAAGGCAATAATCCGTCAGTCTTCACATCAGGCTGGGGAACAGAATCTGTCTCATCTATTGATTCTATTATTTTATCTGCATGAGGGAGACTTTGTTCAAGAAAAACCATTCTTGACCCGAAAGCTGAAGGTTCTGTACACATCCCATATTCCGACCAGAATCCGGGGAGAAACCAGGCATCAGGAAAAGTATTGATCATTTTAAGATTAGCCTTAAGCCACAGGTCATCCGAAGCATAATAATCAACTGTTGAGATCCCATACCATCCAGGGATCCAGGGGCTGTCGACAATAAAACCGGAAGGCTGGTAGTTAAGTTTTTCACCGTCAATCATCCTGATTAAATCATCCCATGAAGAATTACGCATAAATATTTTTATTTTAAATTAAACAATCAGCAATACAGGTAATAAAATTGATAAAATATTTCGACAGAAAAAAATTTATTGTATCCTTCCTTCATAAATGCATAGACAAGACTATTTGTCAGATCTGCAGTTTTATATTCTCCATCCGGTAGCTCTCCACCGGATCGCATGTACAGACAAGATTACGGTCGCCGTAACTGTCATCAACTCTTCCCACGGGAGGCCAGAATTTATTTTCGAGGGTCCAGGGAGCAGGGAAAGCTGCTTTCTCCCTCGTATAGGCATGGTCCCATTCATCGGATGTTGCCATTCTTGCGGTATGAGGAGCATTACGAAGAACATTATCTTCCCCGTCGGCTTTCCCTTCTTTTATTTCTTCTATCTCTGTCCTGATCGATTTCATGGCAGCTATAAACCTGTCGAGTTCTTTTAGTGATTCCGATTCTGTAGGTTCAACCATCAGAGTACCATGAACAGGGAAAGAGAGGGTGGGAGCATGAAAACCATAATCCATAAGTCTTTTTGCTATATCGGATTCATTAACCCCGGCTTCAGCTTTAAACTCTCTGCAGTCGAGTATCAGTTCATGAGCTACAAATCCTTTTTTGCCTTTATAAAGAGTCTTGTAATGGTTTTTTAAAGAAGAAGATATATAGTTGGCATTCAGTATGGCATATATAGAAGCACGGGTCAGTCCTTCCCTTCCCATCATCATGACATATGCATGCGATATTGTTAATATATGAGCGCTTCCGAAAGGTGCTGCGGCAACAGATCCTATGGCACGGGTACCTCCTGTTCTGACGAAAGGATGTGTTGGCATGAAGTCGGCGAGTTGGGAATTTGCCAGTACAGGCCCCATTCCCGGGCCTCCTCCTCCGTGAGGTATAGCGAAAGTCTTATGCAGGTTAAGATGACATATATCAGCGCCAATCCGGGCCGGACTGGTAAGACCGGTCTGCGCATTCATATTGGCACCATCCATGTAAACCATGCCTCCATTCTCATGAATGATACGGGCCATTTCAACAACCTCTTCCTCAAAAACGCCATGTGTCGAAGGATAAGTTATCATAAAAGCAGCAAGAGTATCTTTGTTCTCTTCTGCTTTCTTTCTAAGATCGTTAACATTGATATTACCCGATTCGTCACAATTGACAACAACAACATTCATCCCTGCCATCACAGTACTGGCAGGGTTTGTTCCATGAGCTGATGAGGGGATCAGTACAACATTCCTTTGTGGATTACCATTACTCCTGTGATATTCTCTTATTACCAATAATCCTGTATATTCACCTGCAGCTCCCGAATTAGGCTGAAAAGAAACAGAAGAAAAGCCTGTTATTGCTTTTAATGATTCGCCAAGCTCTTGCATCATTCTATAGTAACCATCTGCCTGGTAAACAGGAACAAAGGGATGAATATTAGCAAATTCAGGCCAGCTTAGTGCAAACATTGCTGTTGCCGGATTCAGTTTCATTGTACAGGAACCGAGAGGTATCATGCTGTGCGTTAAGGATATATCCTTTCTTTCAAGCATTTTTATATACCTCATCATTTCAGTTTCACTGTGATAGCTTGTAAATGCAGGTTTTTCAAGAAAAGCTGAAGTTCTGAGAAAACGCTTATCAATATCTGTGTCATCGAGGAATGAATCCGCATTCCTGGTTTTCTTACCACCGGCTCCTGCAAAAATATTTATGATATTATTTATATCCTGCAAAGAGGTGATTTCATCAGTGCTTATGCTAACAATATTTTTTTCGGGAAAGAAGAAATTGTAGCCTTTTGTTTCAGCATATGACATAAGTTTTATTGCGGGCAACATAGGCGGAAGTTCTATTCTTACAGTATCAAAGAAAGAAGTGTTTAATTGCCTTAATCCCATCTCTTTTAATGCATTATTGAGTGTACATGCCGATTTATGGATATGCATGGAGATATTTTTCAAACCCTCTGGTCCGTGATACTGTGCATACATACCGCTCATTGTTGCAAGAAGAGCCTGTGCCGTACAAATATTCGAAGTTGCTTTTTCCCGCCTTATATGTTGCTCTCTTGTCTGGAGCGCCATTCTTAGCGCAGTATTTCCCTGTTTATCGACAGATACTCCTATGATTCTTCCGGGCATACTTCTTTTAAGTTCATCTTTCGTAGCGAAATAACCGGCATGAGGACCTCCGTAACTCATTGGCAAACCGAATCTTTGATTTGATCCCACAACAATATCTGCGCCCCATTCACCAGGAGGCCGGAGCAGTGCCAGGCTCATAAGGTCGGCTGCTACTGCCACAAGCATACCCGTACTGTGTGCTTTTGAAGTGAATTCCTCATAATCATTTATTCTTCCTGAAGCAGCAGGATATTGCAAAAATGCCCCAAAAAAACTCTTGTCTAAAACGACACTGTCATACTCACCCATTACCAGTTCTATTCCAAGTGCTTCAGCCCTGGTTGTCAGTACTGCTATAGTCTGGATAAATATATCTTTATCAATAAAAAATTTAACAGCACCTTCCTTAACAGCATTTCGCGACCTTGAGTTAAACATCATTATCATAGCTTCTGCTGCCGCTGTAGCTTCATCCAGAAGGGAAGCATTTGCTATCTGCATCCCTGTAAGTTCAACAATCATTGTCTGAAAATTCAGTAAAGCTTCCAGCCTGCCCTGGGATATTTCAGCCTGGTAAGGTGTATAAGAGGTATACCAGGAAGGGTTTTCAAGAACATTACGGATTATAACAGAAAGAGGAGCCACACCGTAATATCCCTGACCTATAAAAGATCTTAACACTTTGTTTTTTGAACCAAGAGACCTGATATGCTCCAGATATTCATATTCACTCATCGCAGGTCGAAGATCCGGAGGTTTATCAAGTCTGATATTTTCTGGAACAGCCCTGTCGATAAGCTGATCCAATGAGCTAACTCCAATTACATTAAGCATTTGAGAAATATCCTCTATGCGCAATCCGTTATGACGGTGTTCATACTTATCGTAAGTCATATTGAAAATAATTTATATTGTTAACACTTTAAAAGACTATCTGGATCAGGCTTTTATGTTGATGTTTCACTATATCGTAGATCCGGGATTATTTTTCCTTTTATCCATTAAAAAAGGGTTTGTCGCGATTTCATTTCCAATTGTAGTCTTTTTCCCATGACCCGGATAAACGACTGTGGAAGGAGGAAGAGTAAATAGTTTGTTCTTAATACTATTGACAAGAGTATTATAATCTCCCCCTGGCAAATCAGTCCTGCCAATAGTCCCGGCAAAAAGAGCATCTCCGGTAAAAACCATATTTTCCTTTTCACAGTAAAAGGCAAGACTTCCCGGAGAATGCCCCGGCACATGCAATGCCTTGAAATTTAATATTTCTGACACTATGGTCTGATTATCCTCAATCAGACCTGCCGGTTCTGGCGGTTCATCCATTTGCAATCCGAAAAATCCGGCAAACATGACCGCATTCTTTCTGTTTTTCTCCTCTTCCTTATGACAAAGAGTACCCAGACCATATTCACTGAAAAACCTTCCATTACCAAAGATATGATCAAGATGACAGTGTGTATTAAGTAATAGAACCGGTTTAAGATTTTCTGATTTAATAAAAGATGTCAGTTTTTCAAATTCCTCCTCTGTATAACAGCCGCAATCAATAACAATACATTTTCCTGAAGGATCAGCAACAATATAGGTATTTACTTCTATGGGAGAGAAAACCATTGTAAAGACTTTCATAACAATTTATTTTCCGTTAACTGTTCCTTTCAGCATGGGAACAAAGACAAACAATCCGTGAGTTGAGTATTCATAATTATCTTCTCCTTTTTTTGTTACAAGGGTCATCACCTGGGAATCGTTTGATCCCACAGGTGCTACCAGACGTCCTCCTGTCTTAAGTTGCTTAAGTAATGTCTCCGGTATTTTTTCCGTTGCAGCAGTTAAGATGATACCATCATAAGGACCATACTGGGGTTTCCCCTCATATCCGTCACCGTAGAAGAAATCTGCAGAATAGCCGAGGGAAGTAAGAGTAGATTGTGCTTTCAGGTAAAGTTCCCGGAAACGTTCGATGGTATATACCCTGGCTCCCATCTCAAGCAACACAGCAGCCTGATAACCCGAGCCTGTTCCTATCTCAAGAATTTTGCTTCTCTTTCTGACCTCCAGTAAAGAAGTCTGCATAGCAACAGTATAAGGCTGTGATATAGTTTGCCCTGAAGCTATAGGAAAAGCTTTATCAACATAGGCATGAATCAGAAATGCAGGATCCATAAATTCATGTCTGGGCACATTATTGATAGCCCTTAAGACGTCCTCGTCAGTTATTCCTTTTAGTCGAAGCTCTTCTACCAGCTTCTTCCTCTTTCCTTTAGCTTCAAAATCATCTATCATGAGCAAAAAATCAGGTTTCAAACAAACAAAAATAAACAAATTGTAACAGGTGATTTATTGTTTCTCTCAGAGGTTAATATTTTGTTGATATCCTTTGACCTTTTAATAACAATATCCTTTGACCCACATGTAAGATTTTTCCCTATTTTGCGTAAAATAACTTTAGACCACCGGCCTGTCGATATGAATAATTATGCAGTAAATAAAATTACTGAAACACTCAGATACGGGACAGGTTTTTTGATTGCCCTTACAGTTATACTAATCCTTAGTCCCCTGATAATAATCATGACAATCCTCATAAAGATTTCCGGGACTGGACCAGTCATCTATTCTCAGGACCGTATCGGGAAAAACGGGAAGCCCTTTATGATCTATAAATTCCGATCTATGAAATATGATGCTGAAACGGGAGAACCCATGTTATCCGGTCTCGGTCAGGAAAGGATAACCCGGATTGGACGTTTCATCAGGAAATACCGTATTGATGAGATCCCAAATTTCCTTAACATTTTAAAAGGGGACATGACTCTTGTTGGTCCTCGTCCGGAAAGAAAGTTCTTTATTGATCAATTAGAAAAAAGAGTACCTGAGATCATTGAACTTCAGAAAATAAAACCCGGAATAACATCCTGGGGAGAGATAAAATATGGTTATGCTTCAAATGTCGATCAGATGGTTGAAAGGCTCAGGTACGATCTCTATTATTTAAAACACCGCTCCCTTCTCTTTGATCTGAAAATAGTGATCCTTACCATTGGCACAATAATACGGGGGGAAGGGCTGTAACTGAAAAAAATCTGACAATACTTCAGTTTATTAAACTTCCAGATGATTCAATACTTTAACAGCCCGGGCCAATCACATTAACGGGAACAGTCCGAGAGGTGTATAGACAGGGCCTGAGGGTAAAAGGGTACTTTCAAAAAGAGTTATTTTTTCAACATTAACTTCGAGTATATCAGCATCTCTGTATAAATCAAGAACAGACCGGAGAACAGACTTGTCGTTAAGATATTTTATTCTGCCCACTGTGACATGAGGTTTAAAAGTACGCCTTTCGATATTGAAACCCTCTTTTCTCAATCCGTCTGCTATCAGATTATTTAAGCCCTTTAATTCTTCATATTGTTTTACCCCTATCCATAGTATTCCGGGATTGGACAGATCTTTAAAAACGCCCAGTCCGGACAACAGGAAACTGAATTTACCAAAACGAGGGCATACATTTTTTAACATTCTATCTAAGGATCTTACTCTGTCTTCGACAGTATCTCCAAGGAATGCAAGGGTAATATGAATATTATCCATATCGACCCATTTTATTCTTTCATTTTCAAGGCTTGATTTTACTGACTTGTAAAAGTTTTTAAGCGGTGATAGTGGCTCTATCTTTATTCCAATAAATAATCTTTTCAACAGATTCGATATTAGTACTCATTCATAATAAACCGGCTTCAATATCTCTTAAAATAGCCTCTGTAAGAGCATCCTCGCCGTAGGGATCATATTCAGCCTTGAGATTTGTCCCGAATATTCTGGCTATTCCCTGCCAGAAAACTGCTGAAAAGCCCCCCCTGTAGTCTTTTATTAACTGAAAAGAAGTGATCTGCGTCTCACGGTCCACAAGTTTGATAAGCAACTTACCCTGTGTCAGTGTCAGTTTTTTCATATCATCTTCATATTCTGCAAAGACATCTTTTTCGAGATCTTTTATATACTTTTTCCTTTCTCTGTCATCTTTAAGCCTCTCAAGATCATAATTAGCCTTGTAAAGTCTCTCTCTTACCACTATGGCATAGGGATATACTCTTTTAAGATTATAGATATGTCTTTCATAACGTTTCAGCAATGATCTGTTTCGTCTGGCTGACCGACCGCTCTCGCGTCCTAATATTGTCACTTCCCTTATCTCTACTTCAGGCAGTATCTCACCGTTACGTTCCACCCTGTTCAGGACATATAGTTGTTCGGGGACAGAGTCGGCTATTTGCAGTAAAGAGTCAGACTGTCCTGACAACATTTTCGACAGCAGGAAAAGAAATAATAATGACAAGAAGTATCTCACTGCTCTATACTATTTAATGCAAAGTTATCAAATAACGTACCATTTAAAAAGATATAAAAAGCACATTCTGTCATTACTTAAAAGGTTTTTATTATTCCCCCCAAACCCTTACTTTTGAAAAAAAACTTCTACATGGTTCCACGGGTTAACGATCTTGAAGACACAAAACGTTACAGGCAGATAAGCAAAATACCATATGATGAACTGGTTACTTTTATTCTCGATTATCTCAGACGAAAATCCGGTCTGATGGTTTTTTACTGGTCTTTTTGTATAATTTTTATTGGTCTGGCGGCATATATCAGAATAAACATCAGCGGTTATTATCCTCTCAGACATATATTTCTGCACACTCTTCTCGGACTTGCAATCTATCCCGTAATTATTATTCCTGTTCATGAGTTTTTACACATTATACCTTTTCTGACAACCGGAGCGAAAAGGATACGTATAGGCATGGATCTTAAGCAATACATGTTCTACGTAACGGCTCATGAACATGTTGTAAATGCAAAACAATTCAGTCTGGTCGGATTTACTCCTTTTGCATTAATTTCAGCAGGACTAATTCTTCTTATTTTTCATGTCCCTCCTTTATGGAAATGGAGTCTGTCATTGCTTCTTTTTGTTCATGCCACTATGTGTGCAGGTGATTTTGCCATGATGAATTTTTTCTATCTTAACAGGGACAGAAAGTTATATACATGGGATGATGCAGATAAAAAGACAGCATATTTCTATGAAGAGATTTGATATGCCGTCAGAACTTTTGTCGTGAAAGTTCAAAAACATCATCATCCTTACTTATCGGACGGATCCGGAATGAGTATTCATAGCTTGTCTGTGTCAATCTGTATTGTGGATGTACCGGAGCCCCCCAACTGTCATCACCTCCTACTCCCATCTGCCCCATATCTATATTAAGATTTACCAGGTCTCCTGGTTGTATGTCATTTGTATGAGTATTGGCACTTCTGGCATCTTTTCTGTATTGTGACAGTCTGCCTGGCGATTCAAAATCGTCATGAATATTGTTAAGAGCACAAAAACAAAAGACGGGATCTCCTGATACAAGAATACCATTTCCTTCAGCATCAGTGAGGGAAAGCCATCGTGTATCTGTTTTGTAACCGTTTTCCTGGGGTCGTATGTAAGGTACATACTGGTCAGCAACTGTACTTTCGTAAAGACCAATAAATGCCGAACTTTTCCTGTCAGAATAATTCTCATGAGGTCCCCTTCCCAACCACCTCAGATTTACGTATTCTTTTGGAATCTGCATCTGCATGCCCATTCTGGGTATTTCAGGAATATTAGCTGATAATTTACTGAATGCGTTGGAGATTACTAAGTCTCCTGATGGGCTAATACTGTATGTAGAAGAATATCCTGCTATTTTCATTCCTGCAGGATCTGTTATATCATACCTGAAAACAACAAGAACTCTATTCATATCCGGTCTGCGTATATCAGCACTTGTAACAACGGTCCGCTCTCCTGCTTTCTTCCATACAGAAAGTCTTTTATCCATATAATTGCCATAATCATTATCTGTTGGTGGTCTCCAGAAATCAGGTTCAGGAGCTTTTAAGATCAGTTCCCTGTCTCCGTAAGTATAGGACATCATTCTCCCTTTTTGAAGATCAAATATAATTTTCATATCTGTCCCAGCCACTTCAAGATTATTTCCTGTAATATTAGTCTGTAAAACAGAGAATACTGGCATTTCAGTATCGACTATCCTGGTCTGAAAGGGAAGTTTAAACTGTTCTTCGGCATACACATGGCCTGCCGGAACGAGCTGCCTCTCATCATTTCCCATAATCTTCAGATTTAAGAAATACTCTCTTCCCGGAGCAGGATCAATTTCCTCAAAAGGAAGTGAAATATTTTTTTCCTCTTTTGGATTGAGTTTTCCCAGAGGTATAATTCCAGCCTGTAAAACAGACCCTTCTGAAGCTATTTCCCAGGTAAATCCAAATTCGGAAAGATCAATAAAATCATATTTATTTCTTATTCTTATTATCCCTTTTTCAAGGTCAACAGGTTTAAATTCAACATATTGATACACCTTCTTAACCTCTTTCAATCCGGGTTTCGGTGTCCTGTCAGGCCAGACCAGCCCATTAATACAGAAATTACCGTCACTGGGGACTCCCTCTTCTCCGAAATCTCCTCCATACGCCCAGTATTTTTCATCATCTGAACCTGTTTTGAGAATCCCCTGGTCTACCCAGTCCCAGACAAAAGCCCCCTGTAGTTTCGGATATTTTTCAATTACATCCCAGTAATCCTGCAGGTTTCCGGTAGAATTGCCCATTGAATGAGCATACTCACACATAATTAAAGGTCTGTCATTTTGTTCATCCGCCGCATAAGCTTCAATTTGTTCTATTCTGGAATACATGGGACATATAATATCGGTATGTCTTTCAGTAGTATTAGTGTTTTTCTCTGCTCTCTCATACTGTACAGGACGATAAGGATCCAGGTCTTTTGTCCATAAATAATTTCTCAGGAAATTGTGTCCGTCGCCGGCTTCATTTCCAAGAGACCAGATAATAACAGAAGGATGATTCTTATCTCTTTCCACCATTGCTTTCATTCTCTCAAAATGAGCATCTCCCCATTCCGGTTTATCGGCCAGAGTTACATCCTTGTCATATCCAATACCATGCGACTCAATATTAGCTTCATCAATCAGGTAAAGCCCGTACCTGTCACACATCTCATACCATAATTCCTGCTGAGGGTAATGAGAAGTCCTGACTGCATTTATATTGTGACTTTTCATAGTACGGATGTCTTTTAATATTGTAGCTTCGTCAATAACATGCCCGTTAATGTCGTGATGTTCATGCAAATTTGTTCCTTTCAGATGAACTGCTACTCCATTGACAAACAATTGAGAATCCTTAATCTCCACTTTCCGGAATCCTGTTTTTGTACTGACACATTCAAGAACATCTCCGTTCTTTTCTTCAAGACTTATAACAAGAGAATAGAGCCAGGGAGTTTCTGCAGACCACTTTTTCACTTCCGGCAATTCCCCAAAAAAGGTTACAGAAGCTGTATCTGAAATAAAACTTATCTCCTCAGACCCGGAAAATAATTCTGTATTTTCTTCGAACAAAGAGGCTTTAATAATATAATCCTCTTTATCATCCTCCTGACTTTTCACTGACACTCCCAGTCTTAGAAGACCATCATTATAATCGTTTACAAGATCGCCCGTACAGAAAAAATCTTCGATATATGTTTTCGGCCTTGCATGCAGGAATACACTTCTCTGTATCCCGCTAAGCCTCCAGAAATCCTGATCTTCCAGATAACTTCCGTCACACCACCTGTACACCTCAACAGCTAAAGAATTCTGACCTCTTTTCAGATATTGGGTTATATTGAATTCCGCCGGAGTCTTACTGTCCTGGCTATATCCAACAAATTGTTCATTAACCCATACATAGAAGGCTGAAGCAACAGCTCCGAAATGAAGAAAAACTTCTTTGTTTTTCCACTTCCGTGGAATCTTAAAGTAGCGCTTATACGATCCGACAGGATTATATTCATGAGGAATGAACGGAGGGTTTTGTTCAAATCCATACCCTATGTTTACATAAATAGGAACATCATATCCTTTCATTTCCCAGTTAGAAGGCACCTCAATATCATCCCACTGCCTTACATCATAATCGTCTTTAAAGAACCAGTATGGCCTTTGATCCGGTGATTTGACAAGATTGAATTTCCATGTTCCGTCAAGCGACAGATAATGTGAAGAAGCTTTTTTATCACCCTTCAGAGCTGCTTCCATCTCAGGATAGCTGATAAGACTTGCATGTTGATTTTCCTTATTAATTCCGAAAACAGAAGGATTTTCCCAATCGCGGGGTTCTTTTTCGGTAAAAACAACATCCTCGTAATCCTTATATCTTTTACACGATGATACAAGGATCACAGCCAGTAGAAAAAATCCAAAATATTTTTTCATGTGTAAACAATTTTGATTTAAAAGTAAAATAGTTTGTCCCGTTTTATCGGGATAGGCCACAGGGATGAAGTAGACTTGTATTTATAATCATATTATTTTTTTCAGAATAAACCTGATATCTTACCGGAAGCATCTATATCAATTTTTTCAGCGGAGGGGATATTGGGCAATCCGGGCATTCTCATTATTGTGCCTGCAATAGGAACAATAAAACCTGCACCTGATGACAGTTCAATTTCTCTTATTTTTATTGTGAATCCTTTCGGGCATCCTCTTTTATTTGGGTCATCTGATAATGATTTCTGTGTCTTGGCTATACATACAGCCAGATTTCCAAGTCCGAGTTTTTCAATCTTATCCATCTGCGATTTCGCCTTGACTGTATATTCAACATGGTGGGCTCCGTACATTTTTTTTGCAATTGTCTCTATCTTTTTCTCGAATGACCAGGAGAGATCATATAGAGGGATAAAGCAATCAGGACAGTCTTTTATTGCCTCAATGACTTTTTCAGCCAGATCAACAGCTCCTTTGCCTCCTCTTGCCCATGATTCATTTATTGCAACTTCCACTTTCTGGGATTCACAATGTTTAACAAGTGAATCCAGTTCCTGATCTGTATCAGAATCGAATCTGTTAATGGAAATAACCGGATTGAAACCAAAATATCTCATATTTTCAATGTGTTTATCGAGATTATCAAATCCGTTTTGCAGGGCTGATAAATCTTCATTCTGCAATGAAGATAATTTTGCTCCTCCATGATATTTCAGAGCTCTTATTGTTGCAACTATTATTACTGCGTGTGTTTTGAGATTACCGAACAGTGATTTTATGTCGAAAAATTTCTCTGCTCCCAGTTCACTGGCGAAACCGGCTTCAGTTACTACGATATCACTCAGGGAAAGACCTGTTTTGGTTGCAATAATAGAGTTTGTACCCTGTGCAATATTTGCAAAAGGTCCTCCATGAATGATAGCGGGAGTACCTTCCAGTGTTTGCACAAGATTAGGTTTAATGGCTTCTTTCAATAAAGCAGCCATTGCTCCGTTTGCTTTGAGGTCGCGTGCAAAGACAGGTTTGTCGGTATAGGTATATCCTATAAAAATATTACCAAGCCTTTCTTTAAGATCTGAGAGATCCTTTGCCATACACAAGGTAGCCATCACCTCAGAGGCAGCTGTAATCTCGAACCCCGATTGTCTGGGAATACCTTCTGTTGTTCCTCCCAAACCTATTACTATATCCCTCAAAGATCTTTCATTCATATCCATTACCCTTTTCCAGGCAATAGTTCTCGGATCTATTCCAAGATTTCCTTCTTTAAGCTGTATATTATTATCGATCAATGCAGCCAGCAGATTATGAGCTTTCTCAACAGCTGAAAGATCTCCGGTAAAATGCAGGTTTATATCTTCCATTGGAATGACCTGTGAATACCCGCCTCCTGCAGCTCCTCCCTTGATACCAAAAACAGGCCCGAGAGAGGGTTCTCGCAAAACAACCGTAGCCCTCTTTCCGATACGGTTCAAAGCCTGGGCAAGACCAATGGATGTAGTAGTCTTACCTTCGCCTGCAGGCGTCGGAGTAATTGCCGTTACCAAGATAAGCTTTGCCTTTTTTATTTTCTCCTCATCAATAAAATGTAAAGGTATCTTTGCCTTGTACTTACCGTATGTCTCTAGTTCATCCGCAGGGATACCGAGCTTTTCAGCTATTCTGACAACAGGCCGGATCTTTGCTTCCTGAGCAATTTCAATGTCGTGTTTCATAAAAGGAGCTATTTATGTAAATAATTGACTAAACTAAATATATCAGATATAAATTTAAACTGTTTCCCGGCTTTTTTCATTAATATGTCTTATTAATTTTTTTTATCCCCAGTTTTTCTAACCCCATTTGATAATATTGTCAACCGGTTTTTCATAATTCATCCTTATGCGCCAGTGAGAAGGATAATAATTATTTATCCTGATACCCAGGTTTTTTATAAACCCAAGGCTTATATCATGATAAGCCACAATATTCCATCCCTTGTACGGAACTGAAAAGTTAAGATCCTTTTTGCTTAGATAAGCAAGAGCATCCGGGAGGCCAAGCTCTGAAGTTGGGAAAATACCTTTCCTGAAATAAACTGACAAAGCCAGATCATGTGAAGGAATATAATCATTTTTCTTTCGGGTAAAGATCTTTGTTCCTGACTTTATTGTATTCATACTGTCTGTAAGAAGCAAATAACTGTCTTTATCATAAGGCACAGAAATAATGTCATTCCCGTCTCTCATCATGTTATTAACAGGCAAGTCAGTCCATTCTTTAACTGCAGCTTTTTCTTTTTCAGAAAGACTATTCCACGTACCGGATCGCAATTTATTTTTGTGTAAGAACTCCTTCTCTCTTTTTCTGAGAACAGAAAAAAACAGGCCTTCGCCTCTTATCCTTCCCGGATAGAATCCATAACCATAGACTCCTTTGTAATATATTTCTGTTATTCCCTGATAATCTGCAATATTAATTCTGATACTTTCTGCCTCATGCTTCCCGCATAACCATTTTATATTTTCCTCATTTTCTGCCGGATTGAAAGTACATGTACTGTAAATCAAAATCCCATTATCTTTCAAGGCAGACCAGATATTCATCAATATTCTTTTTTGCCTCTCGGCACACAATATTGTATTATCTTCTGACCATTCTCTTACTACGTTTATATCACGGAACATTCCTTCCCCTGAACAGGGAGCATCGACTAGAATAATATCAAAAAATGATCTGATATTTTTAAAAGCTGAAGGATCGGCTTGTGTCACCAATGTATTTGACAAGCCCCATTTTGTAATGTTTTCTGCCAGAATATTAGTTCTCTGCCTGATAACTTCATTTGCTACAATAAGCCCCTGTTTTCCTGCAAGAGATGAAAGATGTGTAGCTTTGCCTCCGGGAGCTCCGCACAGGTCAAGTATCTTCAGGTTTGATCCTTCATGAGCCACCTGCTTTATTATTTGTTCAAGAAACATCCCTGAAGCCTCCTGTGGGTAATAAACACCGGCATGGAAAAGAGGATCAAGTGTAAAAGAGGGTCTTTCTGATAAATAATACCCATCCCGGCACCATGGCACTTTTTCTGAATCCAAAGGAGATTGTTTCCACTTATCTCTGTTAACACGAACAGATACAGGTGAAGGTTCCTGCAAAGATTGAAGTAATTCTTTACTATCAATGTATTCCTGTTTTTTTATTCTTTTTATGAATGCTTCCGGAAACATTTGCAGTATATAAAATAGAATATTTATTTATAAAACAGTTCTTTTCAAAATAAAAGAGTTATCAGGTATCAGCAGAATCATTACTCCAGATTTATTTTTTTTCTAAAGCTGAAAATTTTCTCCAGAGAAAAAAAACGGGTATTCCCAGCAATACTATTATGAGCCCGGGGAAAGTATATCTTGGTTTATAAATAAGGAGAATTACCATAATAATAAGAGTGACAAGGATATAAACAGCCGGCACTACAGGATAACCAAATGCTTTGTAAGGTCGGGGTATATCGGGGCTTTTAATCCTCAGGATAAAAATTGCAAATATTGTCAGGGAAAAGAAAATAAGGACAGCAAAAATGACATAATCAAGTAAATCGCTGTATGTTCCCGACAAACAAAGCAAAACAGACCATATTCCCTGGACAACGATTGCAAACCCGGGAACTCCGAATTTATTTATTTCACCTGCTTTTTTGAAGAAGAGATTATCTTTTGCCATTGCATAATACACACGAGGTCCTGTAAGAATGAGAGCCTGATTACATCCGAAAGTACTTATCATGATAAATAATGCCATGACAACTGCAGCATAATCTCCCAGAATCACATACATTGCCGAAGTAGCTACTCTGTCATCGGTTGCAAACTGTATTCCTCTCTCCAGAACAGAAGCTCCATCAGGAGAACCATGTAAAGGAAGAACGCTGATATAGACATAATTGGTCAACAGATAAATTACTGTCACTATCAAAGTACCAAAGAGAAGACTGAGGGGTATATTCCTTTTGGGATTTATCACTTCACCGGAAATAAATGTTACATTATACCAGGCATCAGATGCAAAAAGGGAGCCTACAAGTGCTGCTCCCACTGCTGAAATGATAGCAAATCCTTTTAGCGGTATAATCTGATTATCTGCTCCTATGGCACTTGGATTCCATAATAAATCAGGGTTTATTTGATTAAGACCCATAATCCTGGCAGCTATTACACCTGTCAGAACAAAGCCAAGCAGGGCTATCACTTTTGTTGAGGTAAAAAAATTCTGCACAGTCTTACCGGTCACAATACCCCTGGTATTTAGCCATGTGAGAAATACTATCATCAAAATTGCAATTACCATTGTACTGGTAACATTGACCGGACCAAGCTGAAACAGAACATTTCCATCTGATATCCACGGGAAAATAACACCGCTGAATTTAGCAAAAGCAACTGCTACAGCAGCAATTGAACCACACTGAACCACAAGGAAGGTAGTCCATCCAAAAAGAAATCCAATGAGAGGGTGATAAGCCGCTTTAAGATAAACATACTGACCTCCCACGTGTGGCATCATAGCGGCCAGTTCGCCGTAACTTATTGCCCCGATAACAGTGATGATACCTGTTATCAGCCAGACTATCATAAGCCATCCCGGAGATCCCAGATTTCTTGCAATATCAGCACTTACAATAAAAATCCCGGATCCGATCATCGATCCGGCAACTAATGATATCCCATCAAAGAGATTAACGCGTTCCTGTAAAAGGTGATCGGGCCGTTGTATCATTGTATTCAATATCCACAAAATTAAGGGTCCCGGCTAAGGGTATAATTATTTTTTCAGTCATTTCCCTTACAGCTTTTCAGGAACAGCAGAATAACAACAAATCGATATTTCTAGACCTGAGGCAGTTTCCATGGCTCTCTGTAGCTGGGAACCAGGTAGCTGTTCGCTTCATCATCATTAGTAAACCGGGTACCGTCCCATATAAGCTTCTTTCCTGTCCTGAAAGCAATATTTCCGACAGCAGAAAACTTACATATATGCGCAGCAATATCTGGAGAAGCATTAGTGTCAGGATCACGTTTTGCTATGCACTCAAGGTGATTCTTTACATGATTGCTAAGACCTGTATTATTTCCTGCTTTCCAAGGGACAGCTTCCATTCTCTTCTCATTGTTTACCACTTCAGGAATTACTTCCCATCCGCTTCTGTCAACAACAAGAGTGCCGTTCTCTCCGACAAAACCAAGGACGGCATTTTTCCCGTAACCACCATCATCAATACCAATGGCATGGTCCCACATAACATTGAAACCATCGAATTCATAGATAACCTGTAGACTATCAGGTGTCTCACATGCATCATCAGGGTAACCATATTTACCACCCATTGCCATAACAGATTTAGGAGTTGTAACATCCATTCCGAAAAGGGCAAAATCAAGCAAATGAACACCCCAGTCGGTCATGAGGCCTCCGGCGTAATCCCAAAACCATCTGAAAGTAAAATGGAATCTGTTTCTGTTGAATGGTCTTGACGGAGCTGGTCCCAGCCACATATCATAATCTACACCTTCCGGTACCGGCTCATCAGGAAGCACCGGTATCGAAGTATTCCATCCCTGATAAGAATATACCCTGACAAGGCGTATTTTACCAAGTTGCCCTGATCGGATAAAATCGACAGCATCAAGCCAGTGAGGATCGCTTCTTTGCCATTGTCCTACCTGTACAATGCTCTTATATTTTTTTGCTGCCTTCACCATAATATTACATTCTTCTATGGTTCTGGCAATTGGTTTTTCACAATACACATCTTTCCCGGCCTCACAGGCAGCTACCATTTGCAGGCAATGCCAGTGATCGGGTGTGCCTACTATAACCAGATTAATATCCTGATTGTCTATTACCCGGCGCCAGTCACTGTAAAGATTCTCAGGCCGCTTACCCCTTATTTTCTCCACATCAGATGCACGCCTGTTAAGCACTTCTTCATCAATATCACAAAGAGCGATACATTCCACCTCAGGATTCTGAAGAAATGCACTCAGATTACTGAACCCCATCCCATTACATCCAATAAGTCCAATATTGATCCTGTCTGAGGGAGCACAACCAGCCAGTGTTGTGGAAAAAGCAGGAACAAGCCCTATTCCCGCTGATGTAATCGCTGCTTTTTTTAAAAAACTTCGTCTGCTTGTCATAATGTATTAGCTGTTGTAAATTATTTATTGATTTTTGGATTATTACCTGTTATATTATCTTAACTGAATAACAATTTCATTATCAGTATCTCCTGGATGACTAACCATGATTTTATCACCTGTAATCTTTATTATACGCCAGTTATCTCTGTCGTTTCCGAAAGAACCTGTGACAATCTGTGTCAGCTTATCTCCATCAGGAAAAACATATTCATTAACAGAATTTGTATGAGTATGACCTGCTATAACAGCCCATGTTGAAGAGTGTTTCTCCAACAGATTTAAAAGATCATAATAACTGGCTTTAGAGGAATACGTTGACAGTGGCTCCGATAAGATACTACTGCTGGTCTTTTTTCCGCTGGGCAGAGGTATGTGTGTAAATATTATCTCCACGTCCGTAGGGGATGCCTTCAACTGCCGGTCGAGCCATTTAAGCTGATACTGGTCAACAATGAAAGGCTGAACTCCATCATAATAATCCTCATCTGCAATAAAACTATTATCCAGAAACAACAATCTCACCGTTAAAGTATCCACTTTATAAATCCTGCTGTAATAAGTACCATTTCTGAAGCAGGCCATATTTCTCATCCACGAAGCCCTTGCTTCCCCTGCTCTTATCTGTTCGGATGTAAATTTTGATGTTTGAGGAACTGTATAGGTTGCGATATCATGATTACCCAGTGTGAGAAAAAAAGGAATTTCCGAATCATTTATCAGGTGGGCGAATTGTTCTATCTGAGTACCAATAATCTTACCTGTGGCGGTTTCAGCCTCGTAGAAATCAACCAGATCTCCCGTAATAACAAAAAAATCGGCATCAAAACGTTGGGGTGCAGAATCAATGAAACCGGAAAACATATCAGAGTTTTTCATCAGGTATTGTCTCTGACTGACAATGGTTGGATGATATCCTGTTAGATTACAGGTATGAATGTCTGTCAGATGAACAATTGTAAGTGTATCGGGTAAGACCGGCTTTTGCCCGTATAGTGAAACGAATGAAAAATAAAAAAACAATAAAATAAGGGGTAAGCGGTAAAAATATATTCTTTTCATTTTCTGTGTTTTTTTCCGGAAAATCATCTATCACTTTTCCCGGTATTCTCTTTTGGCATTTCTGAAATCAAGGACAAGTATCTCATCATCTCTGCTAATAACTATTTCGTCTGATGCAAATTCATTCCGGCACCAGGGGTTATCGAATCTGAGATAATCTCTCTGGGAGATGGTCTCTCCTTTTACTTTAAGAGCCTGCGACCAGCCGTATTGTACTTCTCCGGCTGACGGAGAAGTGTATTTTACATTCAGGCCTTCACATTGCATCTTACTACGGGATACTGCAGACACAAAACTCCGGAAATTTTTCCATTGATCCTGAGAACCCATTTCGCAAATCCATATATTCTGCCTGCTATTGGCTATCAGGTCAACCTCTCTCTCTCTTACTTTTTTCCATTCTGTGGGATTCTGTGAATAAAGAGCTATATATCCCTTGTCCTTTCTCCCGAAGATCCAGTTTCCTTTGCAGATTACTTCATCAAATGCATCTTTCGGGAAATAGGCATGTGAGAAAGGTATCGGTTCATCGGATGGAGCATCTTCATGACTTGCAATATTTCTGCCCGGTTCGCTTTTTTGTTCAGAACGTAAAAATGGCAAGGGGTTCTCCTGAGGAATATTATAAATACATATAAGAACATTTTTAAATTGTGCGGCATTTGGAAGTATCCCGTTTCCTGCCCAGTAATTCGGACGCGAGAATTCGTCTTCTGACCCGGGATGATTTGTAAACACGGTGGCATCTATACCAAGGGTAGCCTGCCATGGATGTTGTTGGTAACCGGGAGCTCCGGGTCGGAACTGCTGTGCACAACTCAACATGTAATCAGCTGTCCTGTACGTCTCAATATTTACCTCTGTCATAGCATGAGGATCAAGTTTGACATTGATCAGTTTACCATACTCATCAAGCTGTTCTTCGTACAACTTCCTGTAATAGTCATAGTCACCTCCGAGCCAGACTCTGTATTTATTGGCCACTTTCTGCGACAGGTCTATAATTGCAGGATGGGTGTAATCCTGAATGCTCCAGTACAGATTAACGTCAGGTTCCCTGTAATAAGAGACATCATATTTAAATGCATCCTCAACATTCATACTGTGTCTTTCCCTTATCCTCACAGGGTTGGAATAATCTGCAGCAATTTTCTGAATAATTTCCGGACACTTGTAAGAACTTGTTGCAAGAGAGATAGTTCCCATGGCAGAAGGAGAATTGAACACTCCCATTCCGAACATTAGTTTCATTGTTGATGCGGATGATTCCCCTCTGGCTCCCTGAACAAGAAAAGCATAAGTCCTGCCATGTGTGGATCCGAATACTCCGTGATAATTATGGAGGGCCATTTCAAAAAGCAGAACATCTATAAGAAGGCCTGCCTTCGCCCTTATGACAGGATCTTCTGCAAAATCATGGAGATTGACCAGTGCCATAAGATCTTCTTCGAAATAAGAATGAGCGAGCCATTCACTGAATCCAAGTTTTATTCTCCAGTTCATCCATTTTTCAATAAGAGATAATGCATGTTGCATATGCATGCTGCCATTTTCCCTGTTATTGGTAAATATTTTGTCCTTGTATAACTGTCCCGCAAGAAGCTCATCAGAATGAAAGATGATCTGATGGTTCTCTGTCCAGTAGCAACGTCCGTCACTTCCGGGTTCATCATACCAGTAAATGAAATCGAGGAGACATTTTTCGATATCGTTTTTTTGCTTTTCCGATATCAGATCACTGTCCTGATGGAGGTACATTATTCTCAAAAGAGCACCTAAAGTAAAATCATTACAATCGGCATTCGAATACACATACTCTATGGCATCTTTAAGAGTTGCGTCATCAAGAGGCAAGCCCTTCTCCATTCTTGCCAGCTGGGCAAATATCCCGACCCTGCCCGATGCAGGGGCATTGGAACTGCAGAAATCGATATAAGCAGTCCGGCGTTCTTCATAAGAGCCTCCGGGAAGATACCAATATTCATCATTAAGTTCCTGAAATGACTGGCTTCTGGCAGCAACAACAGGTTTCCCCGGTGAAGTCTGTGCCAGTCCGGTATAAGCAATAATAATACCGGTTGTAAGTGTTAAGAATACTTTCACCATGAGGCTATAATTTTATTTAAGAGAACAGGTTAGTATATAGAAATCAAATAAGTCTCCGGGTTTGCGGCCTGTAAACAGAATATTTATCCAGCCGTCGGTAAATAATATCTATTCAACAGAAAACCTGTAAACAGTCTGTGATGTAAATGTTTCTCCTGGATTAAGTGTAGTTGACGGAAAATCAGGATGATTAGGACTATCGGGATAATGGCCTGTCTCCAGACAAAGGCCGGAACGATGTATGTAGGGTTTCCCTCCATGACCTTTCTGAGAACTGTCAAGGAAATTTCCGCTGTAGAACTGGACACCGGGCTGATCACTCAGTACCTCCAATACACGGCCACTGACCGGATCAAATACCCTGGCGTCATACTCCCTGTCACTGTTCAGTACAAATGTATGGTCATATCCTCCTCCGATTACAAGTTGGTCATAGTCTTCATTGATCCTTTCACCAACTTTACGTGGACTGGTGAAATCGAAAGGAGTACCTGCAACAGGACGTAGTTCTCCTGTTGGTATAAGCCCCGAATCAACCGGAACGAATCTGTCTGCATTAATTGTAACTTCATGATCCAGAATATCTCCGTTACCTGCACCATGCAGGTTAAAATAAGCATGATTTGTAATATTCAGGACAGTCTTTTTATCGGTGACACATTTGTAATCAATCACTATCTCATTATTATCTGTCCAGGTATATGTTGCCTCAACATTCATGTTGCCGGGAAAACCGGCTTCCATGTCAGGGCTATGATAAGTAAACCTGACTGTAGGCACATCTGCATTCTCAGGGACTTCGGCGTCCCATACAACACTATGCCATCCTTCCGGACCGCCATGAAGAGTATTATCTCCGTCATTAACCGGAAGTGTATATTCTGTACCATCGAGTGTAAATTTTCCTTTTGCAATCCTGTTGGCATAACGGCCAACAACTGATCCGAAATAAGGATCTCCATTTATCATTCCCTCGAAAGTATCATATCCAAAGGTTATGTTTTCTTTTCTCCCTGATCTGTCAGGTACTTCAATCCAGGTAATCCTGGCTCCAAAACTGGTCAATTTTACAACATTGCCATTCTTATTAGTCAGAGTAAAAAGAAAAACATCCTTACCCTTAAAGACTCCAAAATTTTCTTTCTTTACCATTTCTTTATTTTTTGATGATTGTCTGCAGGAACTTAAACTAATACTTCCAATTATCACTATGAGTGAAAATAATACTATTCTTTTCATAACAGTTATAGATTTATTTCTGCTAATTTAATAAACTTTATTGATTGAGATCAACCTCCGCCTCTATTTCCATCAGTAAATCATCACGACATATATCCGCTTCAATAAACACAGCCGGGATATCAGGAAATATCTGCCTGCATATTCCCTTAACTGTCTCAAAATCACTCTGGTATTTTATATAAACTCTTAACAAAGAAAAGTTCTCATTTGAGAATTGCTGCTGGCCGGCAATATCATTCAAAAAAGCTGTATCAGTAAGTCTCTGGATATTTTTTATGGTTATAAGGCTCTGTTCATAAACATCTTTACCCACTGTAAGCTGTCCTTTTATTGCTGCTGTACCTGATATATGAAGACAAGAGTACTGCTTCCCCGAAATCAGCAGGGCACGTTCAAACTGAGGAGGGTGTTTTTTAGTTTTCGCTTTCCCTGCAACACCTTTCAAAACATCCTGCCCGTATTTGTAAGCCCTTACCTGTTCAGGATTATCGACGGGGATAATTGAATCATTAGTCTGTAAAGCACTGAAATCAAGGATTACATTGCCAATTTTCATTCCCACCCCTGTCGCTGCCGGATACCATGAAACATTTCTGTAAGCTGAGTAAAAATCATTTCTCACTTCATTAAATTTCTGATAGTTCTGTAAACCATCATTAACCGAAAGAATATTTCCAATGTAATTCCATTGCCGTACCACATTGTTCAAGGACATATCTGCTTTCTCCAGCAGCCCTCTCATTACTTCAAAAGCTGCTGATGCATCACGAAAGGTGTCATCACAGTATTGGTACCTGCTGACACCGGCTGACCAAAGTTCTTTTCCGCTTTCCGTTTCCAGGATAATATACGGGATACCCTCATATTCATCATGGATAATATTCCTCACAGAACCCGGAGAAATACAGGTGGCTTCAAGGACAATTTTCCATGGTCTTTGCGGAGGATGAACAGTCAGGTTAAATGCAGGAATGTCAGATCCGAAAAGAGTATAAAGAGAATTATGGATTTGTGAGCGGAATTCAAGAAAACTGTTATAATCCGGCAGATCTGCAAAAATATTCAGTTTTATAAGAAAATAATCCTGAAGGATTGAAGCTTCAATTTTTTTTAAACATTCATCCAATTCTTCTGTTATACTGCCTTTTGAATCCGGATAAAAAATATAATAAAACTTACGCATAAAAGAAATCTGCCTTTTACGTCAAAAATAACAATTTTTGCCACTGTGAAAAAACCGGAAAGTCATTTTGTCTCCGGAATGCCAATATTTGACATGCCTTCCTCTGTAACCGGAAGCCATACCATCATCTGGCCCGGACCACGGTTATTCCAGTAAGCATACGGTATGAGTGTAACTGTTTCCGGATCCGATTTCTCTATTCTCCCTTTATCCTTCCTTACAGTCTGACAGCCGGTTGTCCTAACCACCTGTACGCCCTCAAGCAACTCCGGAAGGTATTCTGTGGTGAGGGGAGCATTATCATCAATAAGCAGGTTAAGAATATTCCCATTATTATTATCAGGCCATTCGGCACAATATATTACAGGACCTCTCTGGACAGCTATTCTCCCACGGTTATCTGAAATACGTTCATCAGCTATAACCTTCCTTACCGGCATCGGGAAGTCTATAAGTATACTGTCGCCTTTTCTCCATTTCCTTTCAATACGTGCATATCCGTTCTCAATATCAAAATTGCAACTGGCTCCATTAACAAGTATTTTATATGATTCGTCATTGCTATCCGTAAATCTGTACAGATTTCCAGGGATTGCTTCATTGACTACCCAACCGGGGATTCTCAACATTATTGAAAACGTTGCATCCTTATCAGGAGAAACAGACATCTCCACTTTACCATTCCATGGGAACCCTGTTTTCTGTGATATATTTATTTTATTGCTGTTTACAACAATATCAGCATCATTGGAAACGAATAGACTTACGTACAGATCCTTCTCTTTAACACCATATATGTATCCCGGTATGGCAGGAATAAAGCGTGCTATATTTGAAGGGCAACAGGCACAGCCGAACCATGGACTTCTCTGATGCTGACCTGCCGATTCAAGAGGATTAGGGTAGAAAAATCTGTCAGCTGAAAGAGAGACCCCCGACAACATGGCATTGTAAAGAGTTTTTTCCAGTATATCCATATACTTTCCGTCTCCGTGTAAAAGGAAAAGTCTGTGATTGGTAAAAATATCCCCTATTGAAGCGCATGTTTCACAATAGGCTGTCATATTTGGCAGTACCCAGGGACCGGCAAAACCCTCATTACCACCTGTAGCTCCTATTCCTCCGGTAACGTACATCTTACGATGAACAATATCTTCCCATATCCTTGTTATAGCATTGAGATAAGCAGTATTTTTTTCTATAGCAGCAATGTCAGCCATCCCTGAGTACATATATGTTGCTCTTACTGCGTGTCCTACTGCTTCTGTCTGATCAACGACCTTTTCATGTGCCTGATTATACTGTTCTCCTCCCGGACCACGTATATCAAGAAAAAAACGGGCCAGGTCAAGGTACTTTGTATCACCTGTTGTCCTGTAAAGCTTCACAAGACCCATTTCAATGACCTGGTGGCCGGGATAGACCTGTAATCTGTCACTGCCAAAATCTCTGTCAACAAGGTCGGCCGATTTGATTGCAATGTCAAGCAGTGATCTTTTTCCTGTTGCCTGGTAATGAGCTACTGCCGCTTCATACAGATGTCCAAGGTTGTATAGTTCATGGCTGAGATCATAAGCAAGTTCCCACCGTTCGGGACTGGCCCATTCGTGCAGGCCTTCTCCCCCATGCATTTCAGCAATAGTACGGTTGGTATAGAGATATCCATCTTCCTCCTGAGCCAGGCCTATTTTATAGATCAGAGTATCCAGATAAGCTTCAAGCTTTTTATCGGGGAAGGTCTGTAAAGAATAGGAAGCCCCTTCAATTATCTTGAATACATCAGAATCATCAAAAGGGAAAATAGTCTGAAATCTTCCGGTATCAAGACCTCCTGCTATTTCAAAATTTCTGACCCGCCCCGTTGTCTCACAATATGAAAAAGCAATGGGAATAGTTACCTCAGCATTTCTTTTAATACGTTTCGACCAAAAATCATCCGTTAGTCTCACCGAAGTAAAAGGAACAGGACTGATGGGGTAATCACCGGAAAGGGAATCATCAGAACATCCCGAAGTGACTATTATTAATGGAGAAACAATTAATAAAACATACTGCAGGATCATTAACCTTTTCATTATGAATAAATCAACAGAGTTAAATACAAATTATTCCAGTTCCAGAACAACTACCGATTTAGCCGGCATATTGATTGACAGAACTCCGTCTTTCATCTTAAAATCATCAAAGACAGTCGGCTTAACAACTTCAGGAGTCTCAAAACTATTGTATGCCGTCATTTCAGATGCAGTCAGAACTTCTCCTGTTGCTTTCCTGAAATCACCTCCAATAACCGGGCATGTCAAGGATATCTCTTTTGAAGGATTTAAATTAGCAATAGAAATATGTATCTTGCCATCCTTATCCATGGAGGCAGATGCTGTTAAAGCAGGTATACTGTTTTCTCCCAGTGTATAATTCTCACATACAAGATCTGACTTAAGAAGACTGGCTTCCTGATGGACCCTGAACATCCTGAATACATGATAAGTAGGAGTAAGTATCATTTGATCTTCTTTTGTCAGTATTACAGACTGAAGCACATTAATAACCTGTGCAAGGTTTGCCACTTTGACCCTGTCTGCATGCTGATTGAAAATATTCAGATGAATTGCAGCAGTAATAGCATCTCTGAGTGTATTCTGCTGATATAGGAAACCGGGATTTGTACCGGGTTCCACCTGAAACCAGTTTCCCCATTCATCGATTACTATACCTTTAGTATTATCAGGATCGTATCTGTCCATTATTGCTTTATGACCTTTTATAATTACATCCATCTGATAATTGAGACGGAATGTCTCGAACCAATCATTTTCAGTGAATTTGGTAGCACTATTTTTGACAGACCAACCACCGGGCACTGAATAATAATGAAGAGATATACCTTCAAACATACTTCTGTTCTTCCTGTCTTTCATTAATACTTCCGTCCACTCATAATCATAATCGCTGGCCCCGCATGCAACACGGTACAAATGGTTGCCGGAATAGTCTTTCAGGTAGGTTGAATATCGCCTCATAACATCGGCATAAAACTCTGCAGTCATGTTTCCTCCGCATCCCCAGTTCTCATTTCCGATAGCCCAGTACCTGACTTTCCATGGTTCTTCTCTCCCGTTCTCCTTTCTGATCTTGGTCATAGGACTTTCTGAACCGGAAGTGAGATATTCAACCCATTCGGCCATTTCCCTGACTGAGCCCGATCCTACATTCCCATTTATATATGCATCACATTCAAGAAGTTCTGTAAGTTTCATAAATTCGTGTGTGCCAAAAGAATTATCCTCGGTAACACCGCCCCAGTGAGTATTGATAATAGAAGCACGTTGTGCCTGAGGACCAATTCCGTCTTTCCAGTGATATGTATCTGCAAAACAGCCTCCCGGCCATCTCAGATTAGGTATTTTAATCTCCCTGAGGGCAAAGAGAACATCATTCCTTATACCGTAAGTATTCGGAATTTTTGAATCAGCCCCGACCCATATACCTTCATAGATACATCTTCCAAGATGCTCTGAGAAATGGCCGTAAATATCTTTGCTGATGACAGGACCTGTGCTGTTTGCAATAACGACCAGCTGGTTAACAGATTCCGGAGTTGTTTTCTGTGCATTTAGCGACGCTGATCCTGCAAGGATCAGCGCAAAAGTAATAATTACTGCTTTTTTCATCTGTCAGATCTTTAATTATTTTGATGACTAAAAAGTTACGATAAATAAATTAACTAATAGTAAATACTATGTCATTTGTTCTTCTATAAAAGAACCCAGTTTTTTGTATTTTTTGAATAGTCTGTCATAGATAAATGCTTTCACGGGATCAGGTCTAAATTCTTTTTCGAAACCGCCTCCCATGGCATTTTGTGCTTCAGGTATATCTTTGTATATGCCTGCCACAACAGCTGCTGCCATTGCTGATCCCAATGCACAGGTCTGATCAGAGCTTGCTATTCTTATGGGCATATTAAGTACATCGGCCACTGTTTGCATAACAAAGGGGTTTTTTCTCGCCACCCCGCCTATAGCTATAACACCGTCTATTTTTATACCTTCCGAGATAAAACGTTCATTTATCATTCTTGATCCGAATGCTGTGGCTTCAACGAGAGCTTTGAATATCCCTGGTGCATCAGATCCCAGAGAAAGATTTGCTATGGCCCCTTTCAGTTCCTGGTTAGCATCAGGAGAGCGACGGCCGTTCATCCAGTCGAGAGCCACGATAGCAGAATCAACCGGCTCTATATCAGCAGCCTGTCTGCTCAGTTCTTCAAGTATCTTTCCTGCACTTTCCTCACTTATTCTCTTACGCACGGGCTCTTCCAGCCATGACATTCCGGATATTATCCCGGTAAGAGGCCATGACAAAAGGTTACTGAACCAGGCATAAATATCTCCAAATGCTGACTGACCTGCTTCCAGCCCTATCATATCCGGTATTATTGATCCGTCAACCTGTCCGCATATTCCTGAAACAAGTCTGTCACCCATCTCCTCTTTGGAAGCAATCATCATATCACAGGTGGATGTGCCCATGACCTTTATCAGCTGATTAGGTTTTATCTCTCCTCCGACAGCCCCAAGGTGAGCATCAAAGGCTCCTGTTCCTATTATAACATCTCCAGGAAGACCCAGTTTACCTGCCCATTCTGAGGCTATAGTTCCTGCCGGCACATCACATGTCCAGGTATTCCTGTAAAGACGGTCCCTTAATCCTCCAAGAAGAGGATCGAGTTTAAGAAGGAACTGTTCATCAGGTAAACCATCAAAATCGTCATGCCACATAGCCTTGTGGCCTGCAGCACAACGGCTTCTTTTCAGACTGAGAGGATCAACGTTCCCTGTCAGTATCGCCGGTATCCAGTCACAGTGCTCAACCCATGAAAAAGCATTGTTCCTTACCTTCTCATTAACCCTTAATATATGAAGGATTTTTGACCAGAACCATTCCGATGAATAAACACCTCCTTCATACATGGTGTAATCAATTCCTCCCCAGGATTTTGCAAGATCATTGATTTCAGCAGCCTCATTAACAGCAGTATGATCTTTCCAAAGTACAAACATGGCATCCGGATCATCCTCAAAACCCGGCTTTAAAGAGAGAGGTACTCCTTTCTCATCAACAGCCACGGGAGTTGAACCCGTTGTATCAACTGTTATTCCCGCAATATTATTAACAATCTCATTGTCAAGGCCATACAGGGCATTCCTGACAGAGTGTTCCAGCCCTTCAATATAGTCCAGAGGATGCTGCCGGAACTGATTAAGTGAAGGGTCACAGTAAAGACCTTTTTTCCAACGCGGGTATTCAAAAACTGATGACCCTGCTATTTGTCCGTTTGTCGAATCAACGACAACTGATCTGACGGAATCGGTACCATAATCGATTCCTATTACATATTTCTTTGACATAATAAATATTTATTATTGCTTTTTTTTCTGACCATAATATGCATTCCTGCCATGTTTTCTGAGATAGTGTTTGTCCAGCAAATACTGATCAATGGGACTTGTGTTTCCCAGCATAACTGTCAGATAAGCCATTTTTGCTATCTCTTCTAATGTAACAGCATTATATACGGCATCATCTGCATCTGCCCCCCAGGAAAAAGGTCCGTGAGAATGAACCAGAACAGATGGTACAGCCATAGGATCTGTTTTTTCAAAGGCCTCGGCAATAACCTTGCCCGTATTTAACTCATATCCGACAGATATTTCCTCTTCTGTAAGTAATCTGGAACATGGAACATCACCATAGAAGTGATCGGCATGTGTTGTTCCGAAAGGTGGTATCGGCCGGCCAGCCTGTGCCCACGATGTGGCATAAGTGGAATGAGTATGAACAATACCTCCTACAGAAGAGAATTGCTTATATAAATAAATATGAGTCGGAGCATCCGTTGAAGGTCTGTATTCACCTTCCAGTACATTACCCTGCGGATCAAGGACAACCATATCTCCGGCTTTCATTGTATCGTATTTTACTCCGGAAGGTTTGATAACAATGTTCCCGCTTTCCGGATCTTTTCCGCTCACATTACCCCATGTATGAATTACAAGGCCATTTCTTACCAGTTCAAGATTGGCTCTGAAAACTTCTTCTTTCAGTTTTTCAAGCATATCAATATTTTTTAGTTTTATTCCGGCATCATCTTAAGATAACGGAAGAAAATAATCGGGATGTAACCATTTCTTTCAGGAACATAATAGTATATCACTACCTTTAGTTAATGATATAAAAGCATATTAACCTACATCAAGATTAAAACTGGATCCGTTTTCAACCAGCTTCTTGTATCTTGATTTGATGAATTTGTAATAATAAGCACCTCTTTTTGATGTTTCCTTTTCCTTTTCATCCAATTTTTCCAAAACACCAAAAGACAGTATTTTTTTTCTGAAATTTCTCTTATCAATATCCTTTCTGTATATAGCCCTGTATAGATCAAGTAACTGTACCAAAGTAAATTTTGCAGGAAGAAGTTCAAAACCTACCGGTTTGATCCTGGCCTGAAAACACAGGTCACGGAGTGCATTTCCAACCATTTCCTGATGGTCAAATATAAGTTCCGGCAACTTGTTCAATGGTCTCCAGTGAGCACCGTTTTTAGTCACAAGTTCTTTGTCAATATCTTTTATTTTAATGAACGCAGAATAAGCAACTGAAATAACCCTGGCCCCCGGATCTCTTCCGGGATCTCCATAACAGAATAACTGTTTCATATAGATATTCTTAAGGCCTGTAAGATCAGTTAGTACACGGCAGGCTGCATTATCGAGGCTCTCATCAGGCTCTACGAAACCACCAGCCAGAGACCACTTGCCTTTTGCCGGATTAAAACTTCTTTTTATAAGAAGCAGTTTAATATTTTTTTCATGTATATCATAACCAAATATTATACAATCCACTGCAACCAAATATCTCGAATACTTTGAGTAAAGTCTCATTTCAAAAAGAACTTGTTAATAAAAAGAATTATAACCTACATTAACCCTCCTGCTAAATGATAATATAACTCATTCCATCTCAATTCTTTCCGAAAATCATCCAGTTTGCATTTATCATTTATATGAACAAATTCGATCCCGGACATGGCTGCAAAATCCTCAAGATACTCCTGATTAAGTGCCAAACTGAATCCTGTGTGGTGTGCTCCTCCTGCCAGTATCCATGCTGCCGCGCCTGTCTTCAGATCAGGCATAGGATTCCAAAGCACACTGGCAACTGGCAGCATAGGCATATCAGGACAGTCTACCACTTCCACATCGTTTACTATCATTCTGAACCTGTTTCCAAGATCGACAACCGATGCGTTTACAGCTCTGCCTGTGGCAGTTTTAAAAACAAGCCGTGCAGGATCGGCTTTTCCCCCAATTGATAATTGATGTACCTCAACAGTGGGTGTGCCCAGGGCAATAGACGGACATACTTCAAGCATATGAGCTCCTAAAACTCTCATGCCACTGGGATCAAAATGGTATGTATAATCTTCCATAAAAGATGTGCCGCCTTTTAATCCTTCAGCCATTACTTTCATTGAACGTACCAGTGCAGCAGTTTTCCAATCACCTTCTGCCCCAAAGCCAAAGCCTCTTGACATTAGTCTCTGAACAGCCAGCCCCGGCAGTTGTTTGAGACCATGAAGGTCCTCAAATGTGGTAGTAAAAGCCTTGAAATTCCCTTCTTTCAGAAACAAGTCCATCCCAAGCTCAATTCTGGCTGCTTCTTTAAGTGTTTCTGACTGCCGCACCTCTGAAGTCATTTCATAATCGGAAGCATATTCCTCTATGAGACTGTCAATGGAACTGTCGGATATACTATTAACAACTTTAACCAGATCACCTGTCCCATAACCATGAACAGAATAACCCATTTTAATCTGAGCGCTGACTTTATTGCCTTCTGTTACGGCAACATCCCTCATATTATCTCCGAATCGTGCAACTTTCATATTACGGGCATCATCAAAAGCCATTGCAGCTCTTACCCATACCGCTATACGTTCAATAGCTTCTGCATCCTGATAATGACCAACCACCACTTTCCTGTTCAACCTCATTCTGGTACCAATAAAACCATATTCACGGTCGCCATGAGCAGACTGATTAAGATTCATAAAATCCATATCAATAGTCTCCCATGGGATATCCCTGTTCAACTGTGTATGAAAATGGAGGAAGGGTTTATTTAGGACTGATAATCCTTTTATCCACATCTTAGCTGGTGAAAAAGTATGCATCCAGGTTATCAACCCTATACATTGTTTTGAATTATTTGCTGCTGTACATAATTCAAAAATCGACTCTGCTGTTGTCAGAACAGGCTTAAAAATCACCTTCAGAGGCATACGCGGTGATTTATCCAGAGCTGAAGCAATAATTACTGAATCAGCTTCAACCTGCTTCAGGGTCTCCGGACCATATAAGTGCTGACTTCCGGTTATAAACCAGATCTCTTTGTTTTTTAATTCTTTCATATTTTTATTACTATAATTATTTACCAGAAATACACGTAAAAGAGCACAATAATACTAATGATGATTATTGTGTGTATTACATCCCATTTATTCCAGCTCTCTCTTGTAAGCCTTTTGTGTTCAGGGGTTGAAGCACCGAATGTGTACTGCAACTGTTCTGCAGAAGGAGCTTTCGTCATATAACTGATGACAATCATCAGGAAAAGACAGAAAAAGAACAGTATTGAAGTATAGTGATAAGTGTTCACCGATGCAATTTTATAAAAGATCCCTCCACTATCGATGTAATATTGATGGATCCCGTCCTTCACCTGCGAGATCAGTGTGGAGGCATAGTTTTTGGCTTCGGGAGTCAATGTGGCAAGTGATTCTTTTGCTGCATTTATTTTTTCTGTCAGTGAGGCTGCCAGTTCTGCAGGAAAAGATTTATCAATTTTGGAACCTATTGATGTAAGATCGGCAAGGGCATCTGCTTTTGCACTTTCTTCATTTATGTACAGGACAGATTTAATCATTGATCCGGCTTTCCCAACCAGGCCATAGACAACATTAAGGGCCAGCCTGAACATACCAAGGACAAAACCTGTTATCATGCCCCAGAAGGCAGCTTTCGACGACATCCTTTTCCAGAAAACCCCCAGGATAAAGACTGAAGCAATAGCAGGAGCCAGCATACCCTGAACTCCCTGAAGATATTCATAAAGTACTTTACCCAGACCCAGCATAACGGGTATCCATAATACTCCAAGGACAACTACTACTGCTGTGGCCGTCCTTCCTATATGCAGATAGTGTCTGGGAGATTGTCCGGGTCTCATTTTTTTATAAAAGTCTTCAACGAAAAGCATGGCTGACGAGTTAAAGAGAGAAGCCAGTGAACTCATAAGGGCTGCCAGTAATCCGCATACCACTATCCCTGTAACACCTTTTGGTAAGAGGGTTGCCACCATAGCTGCAAATGCAGAATCACTACTGCCAACCTCTAATAAACCTTTTTGATTTAAAGCATATGCTATCATGCCGGGTATAAGGAAAAAGAAGACCGGTAACAGCTTAAAATAACCTGCCAGAATAGTCCCCCTTCTGGATTGTTTCATATTACTTCCCGACAAAACCCTCTGTACTATATACTGATCAGTACACCAGTACCAGAATCCGATAATTGCAGAAGCCATTAATACTCCTGTCCACGGAAATTCCGGGTCGGAGGCTGATCTTATAAGTTTAAGATTTGAACCGGCAATATTCTCAACTTCTGCCCATCCTCCAACTTTGGCCAGCCCTACAATCAGGATTACTATTGATCCGAATAAAAGCACCGGAGTCTGCATTACTGAAGTGTACATAATAGCTTTCATACCTCCAAGAACAGTGTATATTCCTGTAATCACAACAAGGCCGATAGCACTCACCCAGAAAAAATCGACCTCCCTTCCAAAAATATTAACCGAATCTATGTTGAATACCTGATCAAATACCACTCCTCCTGCATAAACTGTAACGGCAACTTTTGTAAGAACATAACTTACAAGAGAAATAATTGACAGAACACTTCTTGATTCTGATGAAAAACGACGTTCGAGTAATTCCGGCATAGTGTATATCTTTATCCTGTCATAAAACGGGACAAACACCCAGCCTAACAAGAGTATCAGCCATGCCTGTATTTCCCAGTGAGCCATAGCCATACCGCTTATAAAACCGGCTCCTGCCAGACCTACAAGATGCTCTGACCCAATGTTGGAAGCAAATATCGAAGAACCTATTGAAACCCATCCTGCGTTCTTCCCAGCCAAAAAATAATCAGTGGTATCTTTATCTTTTTTTCTTAATACCCATACAATTAACCCAACTAATCCTAAAGAAAAAATACCCAGAACAATCCAATCCAATGTTGCCATATTACAAGATATTTTATTAATTAATCATAAAAATCTTTAGTATCGACAGAAATATCAGGGAATCAGTGATAAAAAGAGTTAAAACATTTCCCGGAATATCAATACTCAGACAAATCTATGAAAATATTTCAATAAATGTAATTTATACACTAGTTATTTTCAGTAAGCATCCAATGGTTAAGAGAAGACTGAATAAATTCAATAATTTTCTGATTTTCTTCCTTCCCGGAACCGCTAACAGGAAATGGCTCTCCAAACCTGAAATAAATATGTTTTTTACTATCTATCGGACCAAGTTCCTTAATAATTTTTCCATTACCCCAATAATCTGTTTTCAAAGCTACCGGCACTACTTTTACTCCTGCTTTTCTGGCCAGTTTAACTCCAAGGGAATTGAATTCCTCAGGTTTAAACTGAATACTGCGAGTACTTTGAGGAAAAATAATTATAGATATCCCCTTTGATAATAATTCCATGCCTCCTTTCATGACAGCCTCAAGATCTTTTCTTGGATCTGTCCTGCCAACAACAATAGGATTCCTTGATCTCATAACATCACCAAACAGGGGATGTCGCACAAGACTCTCCTTGACCACGAAGGTAACTTCCCGGTGTGGTGCGATAATACCTGGCAGGATCATCGTCTCAAGAGTACTCATATGATTGGCAATAAAAAGAACAGGGTCTTTATCCCTGGCAATATTTTCCATACCACTTATATGGAACTTACCTCCTGCTTTTTCTATGAACCTGAATATATAATTCGAGGAATCGGCCCAGGCTCTGGTATCATAGATGCCTTTTCGCGCTTCCCTTCTTGTCTTCACTACAATTACAGCATATTTCAGTGTAAAATAAATCCGACTGTCAAGAAGCAGCCTGTCACATAAACCGAATTTACCTTTTTCTGGTGTATCGTAGATTTCTGATTCAAAATAACCTTTATGTTCCACTGTCAGGAAATTTTACCGGAAATTAGTTCATAATGCTTATTATATTTATTAAGCAGTGGACCAATATATGAAAATTATTTTTTTCATATATTTACTTCCTGTTGTAAAAAATAAATACTTGAGAATTTTAACTGAAAAACTCGCAAAATACGATGCTCCCCAGAAAGCAATGGAGGCTGGTATTTACCCCTATTTCAGGGAAATAGAATCAGATCAGGACACAGTTGTTAAAATAAAAGGGAAAGATGTCCTGATGTTCGGTTCGAATAGTTATCTCGGACTGACAAATCATCCCAAAATCAAGGAGGCTGCAAAACAAGCCATCAACAAATATGGCACGGGGTGCGCCGGTTCAAGATTTCTTAACGGCACACTTGACATTCATATTAAGCTGGAAGAGAAACTTGCTGATCTGGTTGGCAAAGATGGAGCACTCTGCTACAGTACAGGATTCCAGGTCAATCTTGGAGTAGTGTCAGTCCTTACCGGCCGAAGGGATTATATCCTTCTTGACGAACTGGACCATGCATCAATTATTGAAGGAAGTCGTTTATCTTTCTCCAGGATACTCAAATACTCCCATAATGATATGCATTCTCTTGAAAACAAACTGAAAAGATGTGAACCTGAAAGCATGAAACTGATCGTTGCTGACGGTATCTTTTCCATGGAAGGAGATATTATCAAACTTCCGGAAATGGTTGCACTGGCTGACAGATACGGAGCTTCCATCATGATCGACGACGCCCATTCAATAGGCGTTCTGGGAGAAAACGGATCAGGTACTTCATCCTATTTCGGGTTGACTGATAAAGTTGATCTTATTATGGGCACTTTCTCCAAATCACTGGCTTCACTGGGAGGCTTCATAGCATCAGACAAGTACACAATAAATTATCTGAAACACAATTCCCGTTCCCTTATCTTCAGCGCAAGTATCACTCCGGCTTCTGCCGCATCCGTTCTGGCCGCTATTGAAATTATGACAAATGAACCTGAAAGAATACAACATCTGTGGGATATTTCAAAATACGCTTTGAAAAGCTTCAAAGAAGCAGGATTTGATACGGGAAGATCTGAAACACCAATAATACCTTTATTTATACGTGATAATTATAAGGCGCTGCGACTCACACAAGACCTGCTGGCTGACGGTATTTTTGTTAACCCGGTAGTATCACCTGCTGTCCCCCGTGAAGATTCGCTGATAAGATATTCACTCATGGCCACACATACCAGAGAACAGGTTAATATATCTATTGAGAAAATTATAAAAGCCTCCAAAACTCTCGGTATAATATAATATAAATATGGTTCCCGGTGACAAACAGGCATTTTTACATACCGTATAAATGGTAAAATTAAGCCATTTGAAATAAGCTCCCCATAATGAATAAGGTCATTCTGGTTACAGGTGTATCAACAGGTTTTGGAAAAGCTACAGCTCAATTACTTGCAGAAGCCGGACATAAGGTTTATGGAACAGTGAGGAAAGAATCCTCCGGACCACAAAATATCTCCATTTTAAAAATGGACCTGACCGATCAGAAATCGATTAAACAGGTTGTTCAGAACATTGTTCAAAAAGAGGGAAGAATCGATATACTGATCAATAATGCAGGAATGCATATAGGTGGGCCTTTTGAAACAACTCCTCTTACTAACATAAAACTATTGACAGATACTAATATTTCCGGCACCATAATCCTTACAAGAGAGGTCCTTCCAATAATGAGAGAGCAGGGAGGAGGAAAAATTTTCAACCTCAGTTCTATCGGAGGATTAATGGGACTGCCTTTTCAGGCATTCTACTCAGCCGGAAAATTTGCAATAGAAGGCTTCAGCGAAGCTCTCAGAATGGAAGTAAAACCATTTAATATAGAAGTAATACTAATTAATCCGGGAGATTTCTGTACCAACAACACAGCCAACAGGCGCAAATACCTTGCCCCTGTGGAACCTGATGATCCTTATTATGAACAATACAGAAAATCTCTTGATATTATAGAAAAAGATGAAAGGAGCGGATGGGATCCCTCCTTTCTTGCAAAAAAAATATGCAAAATAATCGAAAACAGTAAGCCCCGTCAGCGTTATATAATAGCTCCATTCGGACAAAAACTGGCAGTAGTTCTCAAATATCTGTTACCTGGAAAGATCTTCAGAAAAATTATTGAAAACCATTATGGGATATAAAATATGAAAAATAAACATATTTTCTTCCTTGCCTGCAGTTTTTTAAATCCCCTTATAATACTTTTTTAACAATAAACCACTATTAAATTTCCAACTAATCAATTAACATTTTTTAACTGTCCGGGACCAAATGATTTTGAAAAAAAGGTGCTGGGTAATAAAATAGTATTACTTTTGCAAAAATTCGTGTTACGATGAGCGTAGTTCGTTTCAGTGTTAGTTTAGAGGAGGATTTGCTTATGGAGCTTGACGAGTTTGCTTCAGATAACCGTTTTGCAAATCGTTCACAAGCACTTAGAAACCTCATTGAGAAAAATATAGTTGAAAAGAAATGGCATTGTAATAATGTTGTTGCCGGAGCTATTGTTCTGATATACGATCATAATAAAAAAGATATTCTTGTGAAGTCAAAAACAATTCAGCATGATTTTTTTGATGTAGTTCTTTCAGCCCAGCATTTCCATCTTAATTCCGAAATATGTCTGGAAATAGTTGCTGTCAAAGGTTTGGCTAAAACACTGACTGAGCTGGCTGACAATCTGATCAGTATCAAGGGTATTCTTCACGGAAAACTGGTAATGAGTAAAGCAGACTGATTTTTTTTACAAATATAGTAACACCATTTTAAAACTTCGTAATACTTATAAAAATGAAAAAGATCCATGTTTTATTTTTAATGTTAATCATATTTAATCTCTCTGTTTTTTCACAGGGACAAATACAGTCAATATTAAAGGACACTGTTAGTCTGGAAGAAGTTGTGGTAACGGGGACAACAGTAAAGGTTAACAGGAATAATGTTCCCATGGCTGTTTCGGTAGTTGGCACAAGGCAGCTGACCGAGAGTGTGGAGACGGCTCTTCTTCCTGTATTAAATGGAAGAGTCCCGGGTTTATTCATCACCGAAAGAGGTATAATGGGATTTGGAGTATCAAACGGCTCTGCCGGGCAGATATCAATAAGAGGCATCGGAGGTAGTCCGACGACCGGTGTTCTAATGCTTATTGACGGACATCCTCAGTATGCCGGAATTTTTGGCCATCCTCTCCCCGACTCTTATGTTGCTTCGGATGTAGATAAAGTTGAAGTCATAAGAGGACCTGCCTCTATTCTATACGGGTCCAATGCCATGGGTGGAGTAATAAATATCATTACAAAGAAACAGAAAGAAGAAGGTTTTCACGGTAATGCACATTTTATGTATGGCTCTTACAATACTCAGAAATATATGGCATCGGCCGGTTATAAAAAAGATAAATTCAGTGCTTACCTGTCGGTAAACCGCGAACAAACCGACGGTCACAGAGAAAATTCAGAATTCAACATAACAAACGGATACCTTAAAGTAGGATACGATATCAACAACAATCTGGATCTTATGGCAGATATTAGTCTTGCCAATTTTGATGCTTCCGACCCGGGACCCGATACTGTAAACGCTCTTCCGGGATATAACCTTGACATAACACGTGGTTACTGGTCAGTAACCATGAACAACAACTTTAACAAATATTCCGGCACATTCAAGGTCTTTTACAATTTCGGCGATCACGATATATCAGATGGTTTCCGCTCGTTTGATGTTAATTACGGTGTCAATGTTTTTGAGACTGCCAGGTTATTTAAAGGTAACACTCTTACTATAGGTTCTGATTACCTGATTTATGGAGGAAGAGCTGAGAATGAAATATTCGGGGCTTTTATAACAGACACCACTATTCATGATGCAGGCTTCTATGGTTTCATGCAACAAAAACTATTTGACAGGCTTACACTTAATGCCGGACTTCGTTATCAGAATCACGAGACTTACGGAGGGAAGTGGATTCCGGCAGGGGGATTTGCATGGGACATACTCGAAAACACTACATGGAAAACATCTGTGTCAAAAGGCTTTCGTTCACCTACACTCAGGGAGCTGTTCCTCTGGAATCACAACATCAATCTGCAACCGGAAACCGTACTAAACTATGAAACGGGAATCATTCAATCTTTTCCCGGGAAAAGTATCCGGCTTGAACTGACAGGATTCATTGTAAAAGGAGAAGATCTCATAATTTCAATCCCCATGCAAGGCCTCAGGAATGCCGGAGAAATAGATAACAGGGGAATTGAGTTTTCAGGAAGTATTGTTCCTGTAAAAGAACTTTCACTTGACCTGACTTATTCATATACTCATATGAAAACTCCTGTTTATGCTACTCCGCGTCATAATCTTTTCGCCAGCGCAAACTATATGTTTAATAAATTCAGATTCATGGTCAGTTCGCAGTATATAAATCATCTTGACAGCGATCCGTCTCCTGCAAGTGAATCTTACGAAGAGTATCTCTTACTTGACTCCAAAGTATCATACAATTTCATCAAATGGGGTGAATTGTTCATTAGTGCAGAGAATATTTTAGATCAGAAATACGAAACGAATCTGTATTATACAATGCCGGGTATAACTTTATTTGGCGGAGTTAAACTCAAATTCTGACAACCTGGTTAACCCTTCTACTGGTTTTAGTTAGAATGTCCCCCTGAAGTCACGGAAAAATTAATAATGACCGTACCAGGGGGATTTTTGTGTACTTATCAGACATGTTTTTAAAATCTTATATCAAAAAAAAATGATAAATAAGTTATAATACCGACAAAATATTAAATTTGTCAGTTCAAAAAACGGCCCGTAGCTCAGCTGGCAGAGCACGTGACTCTTAATCATGGGGTCGAGGGTTCGATTCCCTCCGGGCCGACTACTGAGAAAAATCTTTATCAGAATGTCATCAACCCCGAAGTTTTTATTACCTGTACCAGGAAAATTAAAAGATATTACACAAAACATAATTATATACCTTTTTTGAAAAGAAGGACAGGCTATTGGTTTTTTAATATATTTGTATATTTAATAAAATAAATCATGACATCTAAAAACTCTTCCGTTAAGTCCGCAGGAACTTACACCTCAAAAGGTAATCCTGTTTATATTATAGCACTTACGTTAGTAGCTACTCTGGGTGGCTTGCTTTTTGGTTATGATACTGCTGTTGTAAACGGTGCCGAACAATCTCTTGTTGAGCTGTTTATTACAAAGATCCTTGATCCGGCAAACCAGGAATATGCAACTCAGCTCATCGGTCAGTACAGAATTATTCTGACAATCTGTATCTATCTGATAATCCTTATTATTTCTGCACAGATCGTCAAATTACTGGGAAAGAAAAAAGGAAGTATTACCAGTGGTGTATTATTACTTATTGCAACCATATGGGCTGTAAGGTTCCTTGGCAAGGACATACCTACTGAAGGACCTGAATTAAAGGGCTCAGCAGATGTAATAAAAGGATTTGTCATCTCAAGTGCTCTTATAGGATGTATTCTTGGTGGGGCCCTCTCAGGCTTTATTTCCAAGGCTCTCGGAAGAAGAAACGGACTTCTGATAGCAGCAATTGCTTTCCTCCTGTCTGCCATAGGCGCATGGAGACCGGAAGCTCTCAATATATTCGGAACCTTACCTGTATATTCATTCTTTTTTTACAGGGTAATTGGAGGTTTAGGTGTAGGTATTGCTTCAGGTATATCTCCGATGTACATTGCTGAAATTGCTCCTGCAGAAAGCCGTGGCAAACTGGTATCATTCAACCAGTTTGCAATTATATTCGGGATGCAGGTAATTTATTTTGTGAATTACTTCATTGCAAAACAGGGTAATCACGAATGGCTTGTCAATGAAGGATGGCGCTGGATGTTCTTTTCAGGAGCGATTCCTGCAGGATTATTCCTAATACTGCTAATGTTTGTTCCTGAAACACCTCGTTTCCTTGTTATGAAAGGTAAAAATGACAAAGCTCTTAAAGTACTCGACAAAATATCAGGCACAGATAATTCTCCAAGAGTACTTGAAGAAATAAAGGCCACTCTCCATGAGAAAAATGCTCCATGGCTTTCTTTCGGTTTCTTCGTGATCTTTATTGGCATTATGCTTTCTCTTTTTCAGCAATTTGTGGGGATAAACGTCGTATTATACTATGCCGGTAATATTTTCAGGAACATGGGAGCTTCAACAGATGCCTCACTGCTGCAGACCATCTATGTAGGTGCTGTCAACCTTTCATTTACTGTTGTGGCAATATTTACCGTTGATAAATTCGGAAGGAAACCCCTGATGATCATAGGAGCTCTGGGAATGGCCGTCAGTATGATATGTCTTGGCTTTTCATTTTCAACTCACCACGAGGGTATCATAGCTCTTATCTTCATGCTTACCTACACTGCTTTCTTCGCAATGAGCTGGGGCCCCGTAACATGGGTTCTCCTTTCAGAAATATTCCCAAACAGCATACGTGGAGCTATGTCAATTGCTGTTGCAGCACAATGGATAGCCAACTGGCTGGTATCTACCTCTTTCCCTATTATGAACGACAATCAGAGGCTCATCGAACTCTTTAACCATGGATTCTCTTACTGGATATATGGACTAATGGGAATTCTGGCAGCTCTCTTTATATGGAAGTTTGTACCTGAAACAAAAGGGAAAACATTGGAAGACATGGAACAACTCTGGAAAAAATAAATATAAACCGGAGACAATCTGTTTACCTGAGTTTTTAAGATCATACTTTCCGGAAAAATAACATAATAAAAAGGCCGTCTCATAACATGATTGAGACGGCTTTTTTAATTTAATTCTGAATATTACACTCCGGCTGCTTTCTCTAACCATTTGAACTGATCAATTCCAGAGTTTCTTTTTTTAACAGTTCAATTCTCCTTCCTGTTATTTTTATTATTCCATCTCTCTCAAATTCTGTAAAGACACGACTCACCGTCTCTCTGGAAGAATCTATCATGTTTCCAATCTCACCCTGACTTACAGGCATACTGAAAACAGGAGCCCTGTAAATCTCCTCCGACATCTCGAGAAGTAAATCAGCTATCTTACCTCTTATCTGTTTCTGGGTACGGTTGGCACACCTGTAAAACATATCCAGTTCATTCCGGCACAATTCCAGAATGATTTCATACGAGAATTCCGGATTACTGGCAAGAAGATAGCGAAAAACAACAATATCAATAAAACAGACTTCTGAAGGTTCCACTACAGTAACTGAATATTGATTTATCTTATCCCCGAAAGTTGTGGGAAGGGCAAGAAAAGTTGGAGACTTGACAAATCTGACTATCTGTTCATAATAGGGGCCGGCAATATGTATCTTTGCCAGACCAGATCTAAGAAAAGCCACATTTGTAGAAAACGTTCCCTGCCTTATTATTGAATCGCCCTTAGTAAAACTGACAAGAGAACAGTTTAATGACAACTTTTCTACCTCATCCTTTTTAAGCTTGTAAAAAGCTTCCAGGTTAAAAACACAACTACTGCATCCGGCCTTCATATATCAAATTTACAATTTTGTGAGATATATCACAAACAATAATAATTAAGCTCACAGTGTTTTCCGTCTTTTATAAATTTAGATAAACTTCCTTTGTTATATTATTAACAATAAAACACAACATCTATGTCAGAAGCAGAAAAGCTAGTGATCATAAGCACTACCGGACCTGAATATCAGGAAAAGGCGACATTGCCTTTTGTTGTGGCAACAGCGGCTCAGTCAGTTGATGCACATGTGGTAATTATACTTCAGGCATCAGCAGTTCTGCTCGCTAAGAAGGGTATAGCAAATAATGTTGCTTCACCCGGATTACTCCCATTAAATCAATTAATGGATACTTTCATTGAACTGGGAGGGGAACTGCTGATTTGTTCACCCTGTATCAAAGAAAGAAAAATAAGTGAAAACGAACTGGTTAAAGGAGCAGTACCTGTAGCTGCCGGTTCGGTTGTGACAGAAGTGCTTTCGGCAAAAGCAGTACTGACTTACTAAAAACATAATATTTCTTTTATCAAGTATTAAAATTATTTGAATACAATAAATACAAAATGCAGGAGGAACTGACTAAACAGATAGATCATCTGCGAAAAGAGATAGATGATCTGAAAACCGTAATATCGTCTCTGAAGGAATCCAGAAAAGACCAGCTTTCAGTTGCTATTGTCTCCGGAGATCTCGACAAAATACTTGCGGTAATGATAATTTCTCTTGCTGCGGCTGCCCTGGATACAAGGGTCAAACTGTTTTTCTCCTTCTGGTCACTGTCAGCATTGAGAGATAAAAAGAAAAAGGCTCCCGGGAAAGACCTTATTTCAAAAATGTTTGGTTTTTTACTTCCGAAAGGAAAAACAGCATTGAAATTATCAAAAATGAACATGGCAGGTATGGGCCCTGTGATGATAAAATACCTTATGAAAAAACAGGGAGTACTCTCTCTTGAACAAATGTTTAAAGAAGCGGCTGCCCTGGGAATAGAAATAACAGTTTGTGAAATGTCAATGAATCTAATGGGATTCAAAAAAGAAGAAATTATTGATTATCCCAACCTAAGGTATGCAGGTGCTACTACTTTTATGGCTGAAGCCAATGAAAGTTCTATGCAGCTGTTTATTTGATAATGGACAGATTCTGATTTTTTTTTATCGCCGGGAGGAAATACCGGCAGGCTGATTTTTAAATAGGTCTTACAATATGCAAATTGTTTAATACCCTTTGTTACTAACTAAAATTATTAACGATTAATCTATCTATCATGACACAAGAAGAATTAAAAACCATCAGTGTGGCAAAGTCTGTTGATGCAAGAGGCACAGCATGTCCGGGTCCGCTTCTCGAAGCAAAAAAAGCAATAGGAACAATAAAAGCTGGTGATGTAATGGAAGTTTTATCAGCTGATGAGGGAACAAGAGTTGATATCCCCAAATGGTGCTCCAAACAGGGACATGAATTTCTTGGCACCATTGAGGAAAGTGGATATTTCAGAATCTTCCTGAGAAAAAAATAAATTCTAAGTTTTTTCTTATGGACAGGAAAAATTCCAGCATACTGGTGTTTTCCACCGAAAAAATATCAGATCCTGCCATTGATATGGCAGGACTGCTTAAGCTTCATTATCCTCCTACAGTTTATACGATATCAATTCCCTGTTCAAGTGGCATCAAGCCCAGGTGGATATTGCACGCCTATGAAAAAGGTTTTGACGGTGTATTTATAGCTGCCGACGGAAGTGATTGCACATATGGTGAATCATGCACCGAAAAAACAGGGAATATTGTTTCAAAGACACATGAAATAATGAAAGAAAAAAACCTTGATCCGGCACGGTTAAGAATGGCAGCCATTTGCTCCGTGTGCAGCGAATCTTTTGTGAACCATATTAAAAGTTTTAATGAATATCTGCTTAAAACCATTAAGAGCTGATTATGGCTGAAAAAAACAAAACAACTTCCTTTGATGCTCTCGTTATCGGAGGAGGCATTGCAGGAGGTGAAGCGGCACTGAATATGGCCAATAACGGATATAAAGTCCTTATTGTTGAAAAAGACCTTTCTCTTGGAGGTAAAATGATACTTCTTAGTAAGGTCTTCCCCACCCTCGACTGTGCAGCATGTATAACTACTCCCAAATTATCTGAAATATCCCGTCATCCCGGAATAACAATTTTCACAGGAACAGAGGTTCAGAATATAGTCAGGGAATCTGAAACCAATTTCAGGGTTCAGATCAAAAAAAAACCAAGATATGTAAATGAAGAAGATTGCACAGCCTGCCAGTTATGTGAACAGGCTTGTCCTGTTGTTGTGAAAGATGAATATCAATACAATCTTGTAGGACGCAAGGCAGCATTTATACCTTTTACAATAGCAAGTCCGAGAGCAGCAGCTATTGACATTGAAAACTGCACACTATGCGGAGCCTGTGAAAAAGTATGTCCGACCAAATGTATAGATTTTACCCAGGAAGCAGAAATAATTGATATTAATGTTAAAACTGTTATAATAGCAACAGGCTTCAGCCTGTTTGATCCTCTCAGGATTCCGAGATACGGATATGGAGAATACAGAAATGTGATTACTTCCATGGAAATGGAAAGACAGCTGTCACCCACAAGGCCGTACAACACCGTTCTGAGACCCGGAGACGGTAAAGTCCCGGACAGACTTGCTTATGTGCTATGCACCGGTTCACGTGATATCAATCTTGGAAATCCGATTTGTTCCCAGATCTGCTGCATGTACTCCATTAAGCAGGCTCAGCTGCTCATGGGTGCTCTTCCTATGGCCGATGTGACAATTTATTACATCAATATCAGATCGTTCGGAAAAGGATTTGAGGAATTCTATGAACAAGCCAAGGGCATGGGAGTGAATTTCATAAAAGGGAAAATAGGTAAAATTACTGAAAAGGATAACGGCAATCTCATCCTCAGATATGAGGACATAAATGAAAACAAACTAAAGGAAAGTGAACACGATATGGTCATCTTATCAGTAGGAGTGCTCTCCAACCCTGATAACGCCCGCTTTTTCAACGACGACAAAATGTGGCTTGATCAGCTTGGCTTTATTAACCAGCCCGAACCACTTACAAGTCCTGCCGAAACAACGGTAAAAGGAGTATTTGTTGCAGGATCAGCATCAGGACCAATGGATATTCCGGATTCAATATTATCTGCCGGAGCAGCATCAGCGGCAGCAATAAGTTATATAATTGAGGCCAAACGAAATAACAATTAAACACCCGAATGAAAAAAAAGCTTGGAGTATATATATGTCATTGCGGAGGAAATATCTCCGACTATATTGATGTTGAAAAAGTAAGAGCCGCTGTTGAAAATGAAGAAGGCGTCTTTCTTGCAAAAACAACAATGTTTGCCTGCAGCGATGCCACTCAGAAAGAAATAGTACAGGATATAGAAACCAACGATCTTGACGGACTAGTTGTAGCTTCATGTTCTCCAAAACTTCATCTTATAACATTCAGGGCTGTAACTGAAAGGGCCCATCTCAATAAATATAATTATGTCCATGCAAATATCAGAGAACAGGGATCATGGGCACATTCAGATGACAAGGAAGGAGCTACTGAAAAGGCTGTCCAGCTTGTTAAAGCAGCAGTTGCAAAAGTCCGGCTTTCTAAACCACTTGATCCTATAAAGATCCCTTCAAAAAAGGCAGTGGCAATAATTGGAGCAGGTATTGCAGGTATGAGAGCTGCTGTTGAACTGGCACACATGGGATGCCCCGTTACACTTATCGAAAGGGATCATTTCACAGGAGGCCGTGTGACACAATGGGATATACTGTTTACAAGCGATCAGACAGGAAAAGAAATAGCAACCAGGCTGTACAATGAGATCATTGACAGTAAAAATATTACCTTACTTACGGGAGCCGAAGTGATATCAAACAGTGGTAGTATTGGAAATTTCAGGCTTAAAGTAAAAATTAAACCCCGGTACATAAAAGGCAAATGCGATGATAATAAACTGAGAAAAGCCATTGAAGCCTGTCCCGTAGAAGTCCCCGATGAGTATAATTTCAATATTACCAAAAGAAAAGCAATTTATCAGAATTACCCGGGTCAGTATCCTCAGTACCCTGTTATCGATATTAAAAACTGTACAAGATGCGGGGAATGTGAAAAAGTATGCGACAACATCGATTTTTCAATGAAAGAAGAAGTAATTGAAGTAGAAGCAGGATCCATACTGGTAGCAACAGGGTTCGATCCCTATACACCACACGACGGAGAATTCGGATATAATCAAAATGATTATATTATAACCCTCCCACAATTTAAAAGAATTATAGACCTGTGTGACAATGATTTATCCTTTAACGGAAAAACCATTAAAAACATTGCGTACATCTATTGTGTGGGCAGCCGGCAAAGTGAAGGAGAAAACACATATTGTTCACGTTATTGCTGTACATCTGCCATCCACACCTCCATCCAGGTTAAAAAGAAATTCAAAAACGTAAAAAAATTCCATTTTACAAGAGGGATAAGAACTTATGGTAAACAGGAACTTTTGTACTATGAATCACAAAAAGATGGGGATATCTATCTGCAATCCTATGAAGAAAACCCGCCACAGGTTGCAACGGAGAACGGGAAAATCTGTGTTAAAATCAATGATATCCTTACCGGCAACCGCGAAATATCAGTTGAACCGGATCTAGTAGTACTGGTAACAGGTATGATACCCAGAGCAGATGCAAGTATCTCACAAATATTCAAACTACCAAGGGGAAGAGACAAGTTTTTCAATGAAATACATATGAAACTCAGGCCCGTTGAAACTGTTGTTGACGGGATAACTATTGCAGGCACATGCCAGGGACCAAAAAATGTAACGGAATCATTAGACTCAAGTCTGTCGGCAGCTATTAAATCCTTTTCACTTGTAAACAAGGGGGAACTGGAACTGGAACCTATAATTGCTGAAATAGACATAAATATATGTACCTGGTGCGGTGAATGTGAAAAAGCATGTCCTTTTGATGCAATAAGAAAGGTAAAACACGGGGATAAAGATGTAGCTGCAATTAATAACTCCGTGTGCAAAGGATGTGGTATGTGTCTGCCTGTATGTTCTGTTAATGCTATCAACCTGATTTCTTATTCCGATGAAGAAATTGAGAGTATGATAGATTCACTTGCCGATAAAGTATAATACTGAAATAACACTAAACAAACGGCAGTTATGGAAATAGAAAAAGGAAAAACATTTAAATATCTCAGAGAAAGAAGAGAGATTCCGGAAAAAGCAAAAGAAAACCTGAAAAATTATACCAGAATTAAAAAATTAATACTGGATGCTCTTCGAAAAAAAGAGATGACAATCATGCAATTGTCACAGGAGCTTGACATACCTGGCCATGAAGTACTATACTATCTCATGACTATGGTAAAATATGGTCTGGTACAAACCGGCACTATTGATGATATGGATGAATATTATACTTATAAACTGGCGGATTAATGGCTGCAATAAATACTGAATTCGGAAAAGAATTATCAAAATACGGCGCTTTCGATTTCAATGCCTGTTATAACTGTGGTACATGCACTGCAGTATGTTCCCTGTCTACAGAAGAAGATTCCTTCCCGCGTGAGATGCAAAGATTTAGTGTACTTGGACTTGAAGATGACATAAAGGGATCCCTGAAACCCTGGCTTTGCTATTATTGTGGTCAATGCACCACATACTGTCCACAGAATGCCAACCCGGCCGAATTAATGATGTCGCTCAGGCGATGGCTTATCTCGGTATATGACTGGACAGGTCTTTCCGGCTTGTTGTACAAATCGCTTCCTGCCACAGTAGCAGGAATGATTCTGATCGCTGCGGGAGTATTACTTTATGCATTTTCAGTAAACTTTGATCTCAACCGGATAATGCATGCCGGACATAGCTTTGAGATAATTGCTATTGCAGCAGTTTTTACAATCATTCTTCTCCCTAATCTTATCCGTATGTGGTGGTTCATCATACTGAAACCCCGGATAAAAGTACCTGTACTGAATTATGTAAAAGGACTGTGGGATCTCATAGTACATATGTTCACACAAAAAAGGGCTCTTGGTTGTGATGATAATGAGCTAAGATGGTTTGAACATTTTATACTGGTAATAGGTTACCTTGGTTTATTATTTACTACCGTATTTCTTAACTGGTTCTCAAGCAACAGTATGTTTGTCATTGTAATGGGCTATGTTGTAAGTATTATAGTGTTTACTGTAACATTTATTTTTGTTTATGACCGGATAAGAAAAAAGGATGAGATAAGCAAGAATTCACAACCGTCGGACTGGCTGTTCATTATATGGCTCACAGCTATGGGATTATCTGCATTCATTGTCAGACTTTTCATAGATATCGGATTACTGGAAAACAATAAGTGGTTATATCTTGTTCATCTAATCATACTGGCTCAATGGGCTCTGATAATTGTTCCTTTTGGCAAGTGGACCCATTTTCTATACAGGTCATTTGCAATGTATTTTCACAGAGTGATATCCTGAACAGCCTGAATAACTGCGCATAGTTATCTTCCGATTATTTTTCTCTATTGATAATTATTCTTTTTTATTCTTAATAGTTTTTAAGATATTTTATCTGATGAGAATATTTATCTTTGAGAAAAGGATACCTTGAACATAGTTGATGGTTTTCGGGTTTTTTTGATATATTTGAAATAGACACTCCTTATTTTTAATATGATGGCAAACAAAACAGTTATAAAGATACTGTCTGATAACAACCTGAAAATCACCCCACAGCGGACTGCAGTGCTCGAGGTACTGATGGGTCTGGACAATCACCCCAGTGCTGAAAATATCGCAGAATACCTCAGATTGAATTTCCCTCACATACCTTTGGGTACAGTATATAAAATACTCGATGTCTTTCTCGAAAAAGGAATCATTAAAAAAGTCCAGACAGATAACAACCAAATGAGATATGACTTCGTGACAGAAAAACACCATCACCTGTATTGTCCGGAGGAAGAACGAATTGAAGATTACTATGATAAAGAACTCGAAGAACTGATCTCTTCACACCTCAGAAAAAAAAATATACCCAATTTTATAATAAAAGATATACAGCTTCAGATAATCGGAAAATTCTTAAATAAAGATGAGTACATAAAAAAATGATGAAACCTTTTTTCATAGTAACAGGAACACTAGCCATGACAGCAGGAATAGCAGGGATTTTCCTCCCGGTACTACCTACTACCCCTTTCTTTATCCTTGCTGCAGGTTTTTATGTGAAAAGTTCTCCCCGTCTCTATAAGAAAATGTCATCCCATCCGGTAATCCAAAAATATCTGAGTAATAGCAAAGGGAATTATAACCCTTTGATGTTAGCGGCTGCAATAATCATTATGTGGGTCACAATTTTGCTCACCTTCTTCTTCATTACAGAAGATCCATTGCTTAAAACTATTCTTATTGCAGCAGGTATCGCCGGTTCTTTCTTTAAAGGACGGCTAATATTCAGACAACTTAAAAGAAATACTCATACAGATATTAATAAAACCGGACAGATATCAAATTTAACAGAGGATTATAAATCATCATAAAGAAAAAATATAGTACTAACTTAAAAATTATTCTATTATGGCAGAAATCGGTAGATCAATAGTTAAAATGGATGTTGACGAGCTTATCAACCTCCTAAACAAAGCACTGGCAGACGAATGGCTTGCATATTATCAGTACTGGACAGGAGCAAAAGTGGTTAAAGGCCCTATGAAAGATGCCGTTACAAGCGAACTCGTACTGCATGCCACTGAAGAACTGTCTCATGCTGAACTGCTTGCTGAAAGAATAGTCCAACTGGGAGGGACTCCTATCCTCTCTCCTGATGAATGGTCCAAATTAACAAACTGCGGATATGATGCACCTTCAGACCCTTATGTTGAAATAATACTCGATCAGAATATTAAAGGAGAACAGTGTGCAATACGTACATATAATAAATTATTGGACATAACAAGAGAAACTGACCCGGTCACCTACAATATAGTATTGAAAATACTCACTGATGAGATTGAACATGAGGAAGATCTGGTTGCACTCAAAGAGGATCTTGATCTTATGCTTATCAGAAGAAAATAACCCGTAAATTTTTATTCGGTCAGGAACGGACAGGTCCCTGAACTTTACACAGCTACAGCTGTTATATCAGGGGGCAAGGATTAAGCGTCGGGCAGTCATAGATAAATGATCTTCAAAGAAATCTTACCCGGTCACTACAAAGACAGAATAATTTTCTTATTGTCTGAGGTGATAATTAACTAACGACTGATGATTATTGATTGAAGAGTTAATTACTAATTAAAACTAAATAAAAATGGAAGAAAACAAAACTTTTTCAATGCCACGTATCGGAGATAAAGCGCCTGATTTCAAGGCTGTTACAACACAGGGTGAAATTAATTTCCCTGCGGATTACAAAGGAAGCTGGGTAATTCTGTTCAGTCATCCTGCTGATTTTACTCCTGTCTGTACCTCAGAATTCATGACATTTGCCACCATGGAAAAACAGTTTAACGAGGCAAACTGTAAACTGATAGGATTATCTGTAGATGGCCTTTACAGCCATATTGCATGGTTACGAACCATCAAGGAGAAAATACAGTATAAAGGCATGAAGGATGTTGAAGTCACTTTCCCTCTTATTGAAGATATAACAATGGAAGTGGCCAATAAATACGGAATGATGCAACCGGGAGAAAGCTCCACAAAAGCGGTAAGAGCAGTTTTCTTTATCGATCCCAAAGGCATCATCCGTACCATTATTTATTACCCCTTAAGTCTGGGCCGCAATTTCGATGAACTACACAGGGTTCTTATCGGATTGCAGACCGCTGATGAATTCTCTGTTGCTCTTCCTGCCGACTGGAGACCTGGCGATGATGTAATTGTTCCTACAGCAGGATCATGCGGCGTTGCAAAACAAAGGATGGAAAGCAAGGAAGATATGACATGCTATGACTGGTTTTTCTGTACCAAAAAACTTGATAAGGAAAAAGTACTCAAAGCTGTCACAAAAAAATAAAACTGTGACATGATTTATTTTAAAGAAGGTGTCTCCTCAGGTCACCTTCTTTTTTTTCAAAAACCCTGCTGAAAAGCAGCAGAACAAATATTCCTGTTTTGTGCGAAAGACACCCAAAATAAATTTTATATAATTATTCCCGGAA
>DAINPM010000002.1:0-4236 GCA_036743455.1 Bacteroidales bacterium
TCCGTCACAGCAAATCTTTATTCGCAGGACCAGGATACTATCAGTAAGGTTCTGCTTCAGGAACTACAATAAGTTATTCAATACCACAGCAAGGATTCGTTTCAATCAGGATCTACAGTCCATCGGGTAAACTGATTAAAACCCTTGTAAATGAAATTCAGCCTCCAGGACAATACGAGATAATTTTCATTCCTCATAATATGCCGGCAGGAATTTATTTTTATACACTGCAGAACAACAACATAATATTAACCAATAAGATGATCCTTATCAGATAAAATCCCATTAAACCGGAACTGAAAGATATTAGAACCATTTGATCCTGTTGCCTGACAGGTATTAAAACCATATATCCTGTTTTCCTTTCCCTGATTGTCATATTTTCCTTCATACTACAAGTAATTAAAAGACCGCTACTGGTATCCTGAATATGACTTTTGCCAAAGTATTAGTATCTTTATGGTCATGGCCGACCTGATAACCGCGTAATTATTTGCGGACGAATTATTGAACATACTGTAGGCTGAAGAGTTATTATCTTTAACAAACAGTAATTATAAAATAATTTCATAAAGTTTTTATCTAACTATAAATCTTACCTGACATGAAATCACAGATCAAATCTATTCTTATACCGACAGACTTCTCAGAGTCGTCAGACAATGCTCTTAATGTGGGCATCTCAATAGCTGAAAGACATAAAGCTGAGATCATTTTGCTTCATGTAATAGACAGGTTTGCCTACCTGCAGCCTGCGGAAGTTTTTCTTCCGGATGTCAGACCTCTGCCTGACATAAATTATATGATAGAAAACAGGATAGAAGAATTCGCGGAAAACATCAAGAATAAAACAGGTCTTGAGGTAAAAGGGAAAGTACGCAGCGGTCAGCCCTTTGAACAAATATGCCGTCTGGCTTTTGAGGAAGAAGTGAGCATGATAGTTATTGCTTCACACGGATCTGGTGGACTCAGAGGATTGTTTATGGGTTCAGAGGCTTACAGAGTAGTGAAAAATGCTACTTGCCCTGTTCTTACAATTCCCGGAAAGTGGAAAGACAAAGAATTTAACAAAGTCCTTTTCCCTGTAAGACTTATTCCGGGTGCTCTCGAAAAATACATTTATTCCCGCCCGATAATTGAAAAGAATAATTCTGAACTGTACCTTCTTGGGCTTACAGACACAAAAGATGCAGAAAATAAGGAGGAACTGGACCAACTTGTTGACAAACTTAAAGTTCAGCTTCAAAACGACAGGATCAGATACCAGACAAGTTTCTGTAAGGGGGATGATTTCCCTGATGAGGTAATAAAGAAAGCAAAAGAGCTTGGTATTGACCTGATAATATTAACTGCCAATATTGATACTAACTGGAAAAACTTTTTCATCGGTCCCTTTGTACAACAGGTAATTAATCATTCCAATAACCCTGTGCTTAGTATCAAACCATCATACACAAGTAAAGAGCAGTCCCAGAACACAGGATCAGACATTCCGGAGTAAATTACTAAGTGAAAAAAGTCTGTTCAGAATTAACCGTATATGTTCAGAATCCGAAAAATAACCAATCCTTTTCTTGAGGGGAACCGTCAGGCTGTGGAGAAAATCAAAAGTATTATGAAACAGCAGTTTTCTGCTGTCAGTACAGAACAGATTGATGATATCCCGCACCAGATGACTAACCCGGTAAGAAAAAAATATCATACATCGCTAATTATTGCTGATGATATACATGGGAACATACGTGGATTTGCTGTTTTGATGCACATGTCGGACCTTCAGTTTTGTTATCTTGATTATCTCGCTGTCACACCTGAGCGCCCCACTTCAGGAGTAGGAGGATCGCTCTATGAAAGGGTAAGGGAAGAGGCAGCCTCTCTTGATACTACAGGTTTATTTTTTGAATGTCTGCCGGATGATCCTACCCTTTGCCACGATCAGACCTCTCTGTCGCAGAATAAGAAACGTCTTGCCTTCTATGAGCGTTACGGAGCTTATCCGGTCATTAATACTAAATACGAAACACCTGTAAAGGAAGATGATGATTGTGCACCCTATCTTGTTTATGACGATCTTGGGACAGCAAGGCCTCTGAAGGCTTCAGAACTGAGAAAAATAATACAGGCTATCCTGAAAAGGAAATATTCTGCTTATTGCCCTGCTGATTATATTAATATGGTCGTCCGCAGTGTAAAAGACGATCCTGTTAAGCTGAGACCTCCCCGGTATGTCCGCGTTCGTAAAGAAGATGAAGTAAAAACTATTAAAAATAATAATCTCAAATTCCGCTTGTTTATAAATGGCAAACATCAAATCCATCATGTAAGGGAAGTTGGATATGTTGAATCACCTGTAAGAGTTAAAACTATAGTCAGAGAAATTTCCAGGCTGGGTATAACAGAAGAACAAAAAATAAATGTCTATCCTGACAAATATATTTACGAGGTCCATGACCGTAAATTTGTGAACTATTTTAAGACTGTCTGTTCCGGTCTGCCACCTGAAAAATCTGTTTATCCCTATGTTTTCCCTATCCGTAACTCAACCAGGCCCCCGAAAGAATTATCAGTCAGAGCCGGTTATTACTGTATTGACACTTTCACTCCTCTCAATATAAACGCCTATCTGGCTGCCAGATGGGGCGTCAACTGTACCCTTACAGCCTCCGATTCCATTCTCGGCAATCACCCTCTGGCTTATGTACTTACCAGACCTCCCGGACACCATGCGGAACGTTTTGTTTTCGGAGGTTTCTGCTACTTCAATAATGTTGCCATTGCAGGAAACTATTTAAGTAAATTCGGGAAAGTTGCCATATTGGATATCGATTACCATCATGGCAACGGTCAGCAACAGATATTTTATGAAAGATCTGATGTACTTACTATTTCGATACATGGCCATCCTTCCTTCGCCTATCCTTATTTTTCAGGATTCAGGGAGGAAAAGGGAGAAAAATCAGGATACGGATACAATTATAATTTCCCCCTCAAAGAAGTTATTAACGGTGATGAATACAGAGAAATTCTGGGCAAAGCCCTGATTATAATAGAAAAATTCAAAGCTGATTTTCTTATCATTGCTCTTGGCCTTGATACAGCCAAAGGAGATCCTACCGGAACATGGTTGCTCTCTGCCAAAGATTTTTATGAGAATGGTGAAATGATTGGAAGGCTTCGATTACCTTCACTCATCATTCAGGAAGGCGGATACAGAAACAGGTTCCTCGGCATTAATGCACGAAACTTTTTTAAAGGTTTTTATGAGGGATATACTAACAGAAAAACCAAAATCAGGAATAAAGAAATACCGAAAATACAGACATAGCAACAAAAATAATTATATATTACTTTTCTGAACAAAAACATATACACTATGGAAGATAAATTAAAAGAATGGACTGAAGCAATTATTCCATGGCTTTTATCGCATGGACTAAAAATTGTTATTATAGCTGTTGTCGCATGGATACTGAATATTGTGATCAGCAGACTAATAAAACGGGCTGTTAGAATAGCTGTTGTCCGTGACGAAAAAATGACAGAAGATGCTGAAAAAAAACGCGAAGAAACATTAATAAGGATATTTACAGGTGCAACCCGTATTACACTATTGGTGCTTGCTCTTCTTATGATCCTTGGGGAAGCCGGTCTTGAAATCGGACCAATACTCGCCGGAGCCGGCATTGCTGGTCTGGCTTTGGGTTTTGGAGGTCAGTATCTTATTAAAGATATAATAACAGGCTTATTTATTATCCTGGAAAACCAGTATCGCATCGGAGATATTGTCAACATCGACGGAACAGGAGGAAGTGTTGTTGATATAACACTGAGAAAAACCACCCTGAGAGATCTTGACGGAACTGTACATCATTTCCCCCATGGCACAATAACACTTGTTTCCAATCTTTCAAAAGACTGGGCAAGAGTTAATCTTAACATAGGCATCTCATACAGTTCCGATCTGGAAAAAGTAATCAATGTAATAAACCAAACCGGAAAAGAACTTGCTGAAGACCCTGCTTACAAGGAATCCATAATCGTTCCTCCTGCATTTCTGAGAGTGGATGAATTTGCTGATTCAGCTATTATTGTAAAAATACTCGGAGAAACAATCCCTCTTAAACAATGGGAAATTGCAGGTGAATTCCGGAAAAGGCTGAAGATAGCTTTTGACAAAGAAAATATTGAGATCCCTTTCCCTCAGGTGGTTATTCATAAGGCAACAGAATGATCCAG
>DAINPM010000002.1:4336-104789 GCA_036743455.1 Bacteroidales bacterium
TGGAAAGAACTATGCCTGAAATATTATGGGTTGGTATGGGAGAAAAAAAACTCTCTGATGAGAATATCCATTCAAGCTTCCGTCTCTTCCCGGTAGAAATACCCCGTAAAATTAATGATAAGTATTACGGTGGTTTCTGTAATAACACGATATGGCCTTTGTTCCATTATTTCACCTCTTCAACAAGGTATGACACAAGCTATTTTGAAGCCTATAAGACAGCCAATAATTTGTTCTTTGATAAACTAAGGGAACTTATTGAACCGGGTGATCTGATATGGATTCATGACTATCAATTATTCTTTTTACCTGATCTCGTACGCCAATCATTTCCAAAAGCCCTTATAGGATTTTTTCTCCATATACCTTTCCCTTCATTTGAGATACTACGTCTGTTACCAGTGGAATGGAGAGAAATGATCCTCAAAGGCATGACAGGAGCTGACCTTATTGGATTCCATACCAATGATTATGCACAATATTTTATAAGATCGGTGAAAAGAATACTCGGTTATAAGGTAGACAGGAATTATATTAATGTTAATAACAGAATAACCAAAGCTGATGCATTCCCTATCGGAATAGATTTTGATAAATTTCATGATGCCTGTTTTGTTGGTAAAACCGAACAAAAGAAAAAGAAGATCATGGATTTTCTGTCTGGTAAAAAACTTGTGTTTTCTCTTGACAGACTCGATTATTCAAAGGGTTTTATTCACCGGTTGAAAGCCTATGAAAGATTTCTGGAAAAATATCCGGAATGGCATTTTAAAGTTGTCTTTAACATGATTGTCATCCCTTCCAGAGATATTATTCAGGAATACCGGCTGCTCAGAAAAGAAATAGAAGCTATATCCGGACGAATTAACGGAAAATACAGTACTCTCGACTGGATGCCTCTTGTATATCAGTATAAATCGATACCTTTTCACGAAATGGTTGCAATTTATAACCTTAGTGATGCAGGATTAATAACACCTCTCCGTGATGGGATGAACCTTGTAGCAAAAGAATATATAGCTTCTCAGAATGGGCATTATGGCATGTTGATAATCAGCGAAATGACCGGGGCAGCTGTTGAACTTAATGAAGCAATAACAATAAATCCGACAGATACAGAAAAAACAGCAGATGCAATAAACCAGGCACTAACAATGCCTGAAGAAGAAAAAACCAGAAGAATACTGAAAATGCAGAACAGGCTTAAGAGATATGATATCTTTACCTGGACAAATGATTTTTTTAATCAACTGGAAGATATAAAAAAAGAAAATGATAGCCTGCAGGTAAATTATCTTGATGAAAGTACTTTAAATCATATCAGGGGAAAATACTGCCACGCAAAAAAACGCCTGTTTCTTATTGATTATGACGGGACACTAACTCCCCTCGTAAAAACTCCCGAGATGGCTATAATGAATGACGAGACCCGAACGATACTTGAAAATCTGATAGCCGACACCAGAAATACCGTTATAATAATAAGCGGAAGAACGAGGGAATTTATGGATGAACTGTTTAAGGACCTTGGTGCTGTCCTGGTAGCTGAACATGGTTTCTTTACCAGATATCCCGGTAATCACTGGGTTAATAATGCCGAAATAAACCTTTCATGGAAAGACAGGATAAGACCTCTTCTGGATGATTATATCGACCGCTGTAATGGTTCTGTGATTGAAGAAAAATACTCCTCAATGGCCTGGCACTACAGAAATGCCGATGAAGATATTGCATCCATGAGGATAAACGAACTAAAGGATGATCTCAGGGAAATACTTGTAAATGAAACAAAACTGCAAGTACTGGAAGGTAATAAGGTATTGGAAATAAAGAGCATTTTATACGACAAAGGGTCTATTGCCTCCCATATTATCAACAATGACAACTATGATTTTATTATAGCTCTTGGAGATGATAATACTGACGAGGATCTCTTTAAAGTAATCCCGGAATCAGGATTTACGATAAGAGTAGGTTCAAAACCTACAAATGCCAGGTTCAACATCAAAAATCAATCACAGATTGTAAATATTTTATCTTTTTTCAGTGACTGTAGCAGATAATAACTACTGTTTTTTTTCATTTATTATTACATTGCCTTCCTGTTTAAAAAGACTCTGATATGGATCCTTCGGTTTCAGCTAAAAAGTTTGGTGCCACTCCGGTATTTCTGACAGCCATTTCTACAATACTGGGTGCAATACTATTTCTGAGGTTTGGTTTTGCTGTTGGCACTCTCGGCTTCTGGGGAGCTTTACTTCTCGTTGTTCTGGGTCATATGCTCACAATACCAACGGCTTTTGCCCTTTCAGAGCTGGCTACCAATAAAAGAGTTGAAGGAGGAGGTGAATATTTCATCATATCACGTTCATTCGGCCTTAATATAGGGGCCACAATCGGAATAGCATTATTTCTGTCTCAATCAATCAGTGTTGCTTTTTATATCATTGCCTTCACCGAAGCTTTTCAGTTTCTTTTTGATTTCTCTGCAAATTCACTTGGAATAAACCTGCCCCGGCAGGTGATAAGTATTCCTTCCATGCTTGCCCTTAGCTATGTTATCCTGACAAAAGGAGCAAATATGGGTGTTAAAATGCTTTATATTGTTGTAGCTATACTGTTTATTGCCTTACTGCTTTTCTTTCTGGGATCAACAGACTATGCTGCGGAAAACGGATACAAGATACCTGCAGGAGATATACGGAACCTAAATGATTTCTTTATGGTTTTTGCTATTGTCTTCCCTGCATTTACCGGTCTAACTGCTGGTGTAGGACTATCCGGAGACTTAAAAAATCCGGCCAGGGCCATTCCAAAAGGCACACTCACAGCAACCTTCATAGGGATGGTGGTTTATCTGGCAGTTATTTATAAACTTTCTATATCAGCCAGTCCCGAAGATATGGTGGCCGATCAGCTTATCATGGGGAAAGTTGCTGTAATGGGATTTCTTATTATTCCTTTTGGGCTTGCCGCCTCAACACTTTCATCAGCAATAGGATCAATAATGGTAGCCCCCAGAACATTACAGGCACTGGCAGCTGATTCTTCCTTCCCCTCAAAAAAAATAAACAAATGGTTGGCTCTGGGCAGAAAATCAGACAATGAGCCTGCAAATGCAACCTTGGTAACCATAATTATTGCATTCGTATTTGTTGCTCTGGGAAATGTAAATGCCGTGGCAGAAATTATCTCTATGTTCTTTCTGGTAACATACGGCTCGCTCTGCCTTATCTCTTTCCTTAATCATTTTGGTTCTTCGCCCTCATACCGGCCTTCTTTCAGATCCAGATGGTATTTTTCTATTCTTGGCTTTCTGGTAGCACTATGGGCCATGTTTAAAATAAATGCACCCTACGCCCTTATTTCACTTATCCTGATGACTTTTGTCTATACCTATATTAGTGCATATCATCGTGAAAGAGAAGGTCTGGAAGCCTTATTTGCCAATGCTCTCTTTCAGATTAACAGAAACATACAGGTTTACCTTCAGAGATCAGACAGTAAGAAAAAAACAAAAGAATGGCGTCCGAGTGCTATCTGTATATCAAAGGATTCATTTCTAAGAGGCAGGGCTATCCAATTATTAAACTGGATATCATATAAATATGGATTTGGCACTTATCTTCACCGTATTGACGGATATTTTTCCAGAGCTACCAGGGAAAAAGCAGCTGAAGAATTATCAAAACTTATTGAAGTATACGATACCGCAAATAATCATGTCTATGTCGATACTCTTATCTCTCCTTCTTACACCTCAGCACTGGCACAGGCTATCCAGGTACCCGGAATTTCCGGTATGGAAAATAACATGGTTATTTTTGAATACGACAAGGAACATCCTAATAATCTGAAAGATATAATAGAAAACACAGGCCTGATAAAAGCAGGTAATTTTGATATCTGTATACTCGCAACCAGTAGTAAGGATATCAACTACAGTAACGGTATCCATGTATGGATCAATTCCCGTTATCCGGAAAACTCAAGCCTTTTAATCCTCTTAAGCTTTATTATATCTGACCATCCCGACTGGAGGAAATCAAGTATTAAAATATTTGAAACATGTAAACCGGAACAATATGATGAGGTAAAAGCTAATCTTACAGAACTGGTAAAATCAGGACGGCTGCCTATTACACAAAAAAATATAGAAATTATCAGAGAGACACCGGAAATGACTATCAAAAATCTGATAAATCAAAAATCCGCATCAGCCGGATTAACGATGATAGGCTTTGACACTCAAGTCCTTAAACATAACGGAGAATCGGTTCTCTGCGGATATGATGATATAGGAACAATACTGTTTGTAAACTCCCATACACAAAAAGAAATAGTCTGATTATAAAACTGTTACATATCAACCGGACTACCTCTGGTCCTTCCCATCCACGAAAGATCAATATCCGGCCCAAAATGATCTTTGAAGATCCTGTAATAAAATAACTCTTCTTTCGAATTTATTATTAACCCATTCGATAATTTCCGTTCCTTCCTGAATACATTGTCTGTAATTTGTGATTCAGCATAGTCTTTTAATATCTCTTCCACTCCTGCACCTTCCCAGAATTTTACTTTTGGCCTGTAAAGAATATTTTCGGGAAGCAATCCCTTCATGGCCTGTCTGAGTATCCATTTTTCTGTATTATTATAGATTTTATACTTTGCAGGAATGGTAAATGCATATCTGACAATATCGGGATTGGCAAAAACCAGATGAGCTACCAGCCCATGGGCAGAGGCACAACGATCAACTCTTTGAAATGCAGTATTATGGAGGCTGCCGGTAATTCTGAGCAATTCATTTTCAAGACCTGATTGTGGAATTGATTTAAGGTATCTATATCCTGCAAACAACTCATCTCCCCCTTCTCCGGAAAAGACTTCACTCACATAATCAGAAGCCAGTTTTGCAACAAGATAATTAGTAATACTCGACCTCACCAAAAGGGCATCAAATGATTCAAGATGATAAATAACATCCGGTAATTTCTTTATCAGATCATTTATAGTGACGATCATTTCGTGATGTTCCGATTTAATGAACTGTGCCATTTCTTTTGCATACCGCAGATCAGGTGCACCTTTAAACCCCGATGCAAAAGTCTTTAATCGTCTTATCTTTTTTGTTGCCAAAGCACATATTGCACTTGAGTCGAGGCCTCCGGAAAGCCATGATCCTACATCATCCGATTTAATACAATCGGATACTGCCCGGTCAAGATGATCAAGTAAATCAGCAGCTATAATACCAGGATCATCTTCAACAGTCTGCAAACCCTTTAAACGGAAAAAGGAATTCAGGCCCTCATTATCCAGAAAATGACCAGGAGGTAACTCCTTTATTTCATTGGTGACCGGTAGCAGTGCTTTCACTTCTGAAGCGAAACATAGATTCCCGTCCTTATCACTTGCATAATATAAAGGAGCAACACCCAATTCATCACGATACAGGATAATATCTTTTTCTCCGGGTTTAACAAAGGCAAAATGACCCGGACCATTGTTATATGCCACATTACCTTCAGAGATATGTTTTCTGATACCTTCTATTTCCGATTCGTTCCAGATGAGTCCTACAGTATTTCCATTTGCTTCAAATACTGAAATCCCCGATATTCCCCTGTAACGGATCCTGTCAAGCATAGCTTCAACCTCCACGTTTGCACCTCTTGTTGCTATTCCTGCAATTCCTGCCATATCTCAATTCCTTTCTTTTGTATACTGTGACAGTTTTTCTTTTCCTGCGTATTTATACAGGCAGGATAAAAACCTTATAAAATGTCGCAGTATTTAATAATTTATAATCGTTTCAAATCCCCTTAAGCTTTTTAATTCTTTCTTCTTCAGTTAATCTCCTTCCCGTATTCCTGTCTATAGCGTACCATGCACCGTCAATAAGGTTTGTGGTAATAGTTCCACACAGATGTGGGTTTCCCTGGAAATGAGGTGTATCAAATAATCCCGTTTTTATTGCTTCAGCTATAACTGCAGCATCCGACCAGGGATCATCGCTTTTGTCCTTACCTCTTCTTCTAAGTTCTTCCAACAGAATCCGGGCCTCATTTTTTAATTCTTCCTTTCTTTCTCTTACAATTGTGTTTCCCGTCATGTCGGGTAATCCGTAGAGAGTATTATGAAGGACACCGTGTATTATATTACAGCTCTGTATGAGTTCATCAGGAAAGATTGCATGATCGCCTTCGCTGAATCCAACCACATGAAGAATATGTGGTTTAAGAGCCAGACTGATGACAGCTGATGCAGCCAGCTGACCCTTTGCTATGGAAGGATCAGCTGATAAATGTGCCAAACCTGCCCTGACCTGACGGAATACAGTGAAAGAATCGTCATCCAGTTCTCTTATCATTTCATCTTTCGCCAGCATCTTTGCAATATCCATTTCAGCTGATGTCCCGGGTGGATTATTAAACATATACTGTGATACATAGTGCCGGACTCCGGCTTTTTTTGCATTGTAAGCTGCCAGAAAGGCCATTGCCACTGCCAGAGGATCATGCGCATCTCTAAGACTCCACTGATGTGATTCGTTAACTTCAACAGGAATACCTTTAAGGGCATACCAGTGCATTACTTCCTGATTCTCTCTTATCGCTTCTTCCATTGGTCTTTTTGATCTTCCGTCAATGACATTATACCAACATAAGGGTATTGCACCCCATGCATTATTTATCGTCCTGACACTCATCTCCGCCCACTTCATAAGATCACGTGTTCCGGCATAACATCTGACCAGGGGGTAGTTTCCACATCTCGTACTATTGTATATGGCTTCAAGATCTTCTGCCTTTCTTAGAGGAACACCACCTGCTCCATCCTGAGTGGGATCCATATCGTCAGGATGAAAAAAATGCTCCTGCGCATTCTGATCAGGTCCAATACTTAGTACATCGAGCACACCGGCTTCTGATATTTTAATTACCCCCTCAAGGGTCTCTGCCATTGTAGGTCTGCCAAAATGATGACGCAGAAGAGGGTAAGGATACTTTTGTTCTATTCTCCCAATAAGAGTATCAGATAATGAACCTTCAGCTGCCCTTATGTTTGTCCCTCTCAGATACTGTCTTATTGATTCAACAGACTCTGTACCGTTAAATACCTTTTCAAACAGTCCGGATTTTACTGCCCGTTCGGCTACCGGGGCTGTCCCTCCGAAAATCATTCTTGTCTTTTCTAATTCTGCTTTCTTTAATTCGGAACCAAGATCTGCAAACAGTTCTGCTGCTGCCTCAGGAGTCAGTCTGTAACTCAGAGCAGTTATATCTGGTTCTTCATCTCTTATTAATCTGACAAGTCTTTCTACCGATACTGCAGGGCCAAAAGTAATAGTCCGATATCCTTCCATCTCTGCCAGCCTGAGAAAATGATGCAGCCCTGCAACATGCACGCAACTGCCTATGGCAGCACCAATAATCTTTTTCATAGCGCAATTGTTTCAGATTAAATAATATCAGCAGCTCTTCTCTATTTGACCTGCTCTCCTATTGCAAGTAAGCGGAGATCCCTGACACTCATTCCGGCAATGCCCAGGTTCTCTACTGTTCTGCCGTCTGCCCAGTAATCAGTATTATTAATTACGCAACCCAGTTGAATGATTGAATTAATGGACGGAGTACTTACATTAAGCATCTTTCCGGTTGAGGCTATCGGGACAAGACTGAAAGGGATATCTTCGTTGAGATATCTTACATTTAAGGATCGGGGTGCCATTATACCTCTGTAACCTGTGTTTTTTCTCATGGCTTCAAAGAGGGTATTACCTGCAGATGAATATGCCATATACAACCACTGCTGTGCTGAAATAACACGTATTCCTATGGCCTCTGCCACTTTTATCCGCTCTTCGTCAATCATTTCAAGAACTCTTGTTACTCCAGGAGTTGCCCCTTCATGATAGAACTGGAAATCAATATCGTGTTCTATCCACCCAGCATTGAGAATACACAATGCAGGGTGAAACACACTCCCTATGTTCTCAAAACTCGTTTTTATAACATTGTCTCCCGGGACAAACTGAGGATACAACAGACGCAGTTTACTTATGAGATCCGGGATCAGATGTGCTCTTATCGTTGCCACAGGAATTGAATGTTTTACCCTGAATATATGTACCTGCGACGGGCCGGTGGCCCGGGAAGCATAAATAAATGTCTGAGCTTCTCCTATTATAACATTTGTGTTTGCTTTCTTTTTTAACAAGACCTGCTTGAATTCGATAGCTCCGAATGTCCTTCCCGGATGAAGTACGATTATCTGATTATCTGACAGAAAAGGCGCCATTTGTTCAGCCATCCAGCGATGGCCATAAGCCGGAACAACAACCATTATGAACTCAACATCTTCTATGGCCTCTTTTATTGAGTTGGTAGCCATATTAAGCTTTCCGAACCCTTCAATCTCTCCTGTAAGTTCTATTGTCCCTGAAGATTTTACTCCCCATAACCTTTCTTCCCCTCTGTTAAACAGATTCACTTTATGCCCCATAAGTGCGAGATGACCGGCCATAGCCAGACCGCCATGCCCTGCACCAAGAACAGCAACCTTACGTATATCTGCATTAGCTGACATTGTTTTATAAATATCTTACATATATTAAAAAACCTCTGTCGTAAGGAATAAAATTATATGCCCTCTTACAAATATAATGAAATCCCGGGATAAAACCCAGAATAAGGCAATCAATAATCTGATTACCCGGCAAAAACATTAACAGCTAACCAGAAAAAAGGATGCCCATTTGAGCATCCTTCTAAAAACAAAGTATTAAAAACAAGAAAAAACAATTACTTAAGTCTTAATCTGCAATTCCCGATATTTTTATCATTGCATATTATTTCAATCTTATACTCTCCTTTGTCCAATTTTTCTTCAGCCAAATATGTAAGAGAAACTGTTCGCATCTGTTCTGCCTTTCCAGGCATAGATGAAAGAGAAGCAGTATAAGAATCCTTATCAGGTAATATATCCCAGCTAAGAGATGAATTATCAGGTGTTATTGTTGTTCCTGAAGGAGTAGTGATCGTGAAACTTATTTCTTCTGACAGATCCTGTGGCACTTCAAATTGCACATTAAGCTTCTTTGTCAGGCATGACCAGAAAGAAAGCTTTTCTCTTTTCCTGCCTCTTGAACCATAGGCAAGAAAATTATCTGAAGAATACAGTGACATCTCCTGTAACTGGCTTTCAAGAGATTCTTTTTCTTCTTCTATAGCAACAAGGTTGTTTTGCATTGTTTCATTTTCAGCTGTCTTTTCTTCAAATTCGGTTTTCAGACGCGCATATTCATTTTCCAGACCGTCTTTCTCTTCTTTTATCACTTCCAGTTCAGCATTATTTTCTTCTAATGTTTTTCTTGCCCGTGACAAAGAAGCTATTGTTCTGTCTTTTTGAGTAAGGGATGTCTGCATGTCTGCAATTTCCTTACTGCTTGCTTCATTTACCGCCTGAAGGGAAGCAAGATCGTTTTTAACCTTTTCAAGCTCCTGTTCAACCTGAACCCGTTCTGATAAAAGAGATTCCGACTTAAGCTTTTCAGCATTCAGATTACGTTTTGTTTTGGCATTCACAAAAAATGCGCCGATTGCCAGGAGCAGTAAAAGTACCAAGATCACTGCCCCGATAATTACCTTCCTGTCCTGTTCTGATTCCATTTTTTTTTTAGTTTTAGTGTTATATATACAATAATATAACAATTTATTCAATTAATGAAAAAAACCGTGAAGAAAACCCGATAAATCACTTCAATAGTTTTTTAATATTGTATAATTTATTTAAAGCTTCTACCGGGGTCAGATTATTTATATCCAGATCCAGTATTTCATCACGTATTTGCTTCAGGACAGGATCATCAAGCTGAAATATACTTAGCTGTAATCCTTCTCTGTGATCAGCCAGACCGGCAATTGGTTTAACCAGTTCCTGTTTTTCATGGCTTTGTTCAAGTTCTTTCAGTATTTCGTCAGCACGGTTTACAACACTTTTTGGCATCCCTGCCATTTTAGCCACATGAATACCAAAACTATGTTCACTTCCTCCTCTTTTAAGTTTTCTCAGAAAGATAACCTTGTTGTTCATTTCTCTTATTGAAACATTGTAGTTCCTGACTCTTTGGAAGGAATTTTCCATTTCATTCAGCTCATGATAATGAGTTGCGAACAATGTTTTTGCCCTCATTTTGTTTTCGTGCAGGAACTCAACCATAGCCCAGGCAATTGAGATGCCATCGTAAGTACTTGTCCCCCGCCCTATCTCATCAAGAAGGATAAGGCTTCTCTCGGAAAGATTATTCAGAATACTTGCCGTCTCATTCATCTCAACCATAAAAGTTGATTCACCCAGACTAATATTATCGCTTGCCCCTACTCTTGTAAATATTTTATCCACTATCCCTATATTTGCCGCTCCGGCAGGCACAAAACACCCTACCTGAGCCATCAATACTATAAGGGCTGTCTGTCTCAAAAGAGCCGATTTTCCCGACATATTTGGTCCGGTTAATATGATTATCTGCTGATCTTCAGAATCGAGAAAAAGGTCATTTGGAACATATGATTCCCCGGGAGCTAACTGTTTCTCTATTACAGGATGCCGTCCTTCTTTTATGTCAATAACTTTGGTATTGTCAAGAGCAGGCCTTTTATATCCGTTTTCAATAGATATAGCGGCAAATGAAAGGAGACAATCAATACGGGCAACAAGCAGTGAATCAACCTGAATAACCGGAATATATTCAATGATGGATAATACAAGATCGTTGAATAATTTTGTTTCCAGCTCAAGAATCTTTTCTTCAGCACCGAGGATTTTACTTTCATATTCCTTCAGTTCTCCGGTAATATATCTTTCAGCACTCACAAGGGTCTGTTTGCGGATCCATTCAGACGGAACCTTATTTTTGTGAGTATTCCTTACTTCTATATAATACCCGAAAACATTATTATACCCTACTTTCAAAGAACTTATCCCGGTTTTTTTACTCTCTCTGTCCTGTAAATCAGCCAGATAATCCTTGCTACTGTACAGGATAAGCCTTAGTTCATCCAGTTCGGCTGATACTCCTTCTGCAATTATGTTTCCCCTGTTTATCTGAACAGGAGGATCATCATTCACGTTGCGTTCAATATTATCGGCAAGAGATCTGCAGTGATTAAGTTCTTTCCCGATTTTCACCAAAGGTTCACAGTCACTTTTTTCACATAAATCCTTAAGACTCTCAATAGCTCTTAAGGCCTTTTTCAACTGCACAGCTTCTCTCGGATTTAACCTGTTGACAGCCACCTTGGAAGAAAGCCTTTCCAGATCACCAATCTGTTTCAGCAACCCGGATATCCTGTCTCTGAAAGGAGCATTTTCCAGAAAATACTGGACAATATCCAGTCTTTCATTTATCGGCTGCAAATCTTTAAGAGGAAGAGAGAGCCATCTTTTAAGCAAACGTCCACCCATTGGTGACACAGTATTGTCCATCACATCGATCAGAGTCCGGGCTCCTTCGTATGGCGATTGAAATATTTCCAGGTTTTTTATTGTAAACTTATCAAGCCAGACATATCTGTCTCCATCAATACGTGAAATATTTGTTATATGTCCAAGTTGTTCATGCCTGGTGATATCAAGATAATAGAGAATTGCACCTGCTGCAATTATTCCAAGAGACAGCCCCTGAACACCAAAGCCTTTTAATGAACTTGTTTCAAATTGTTTTAAAAGACGGTCGTTGGCTGCATCCGGAGTAAATATCCAGTCATCCAGCCTGTTCGTATAAAATCTGGTGCCGAAATATTCATGAAAAAGATTTGTATTATCTTTTTCATGTAGTACCTCTTTAGGCTGAAAATTATTCAGCATCTGATCTATATAATCGATAGTACCCTCAGAAACGAGAAATTCACCTGTTGATATGTCAAGGAATGCAACACCTCCTATTTTCTTGTCAATATGTACAGCAGCCAGGAAATTGTTTTCCTTATGCATCAATACATTATCATTAAGGGACACCCCTGGAGTAATAAGTTCTGTAATGCCTCGTTTAACGATTTTTTTGGCCAGTTTGGGATCTTCCAGCTGCTCACATATAGCTACTCTTTGCCCTGCCCTTACAAGCCGCGGAAGATAAGTGTCCAGTGCATGGTATGGAAAACCTGCAAGTTCAACAAAAGAAGCTGATCCGTTGGCTCTCCGTGTCAGAGTTATACCGAGTATCTCCGAAGCACGGACTGCATCCTCTCCAAAGGTCTCATAAAAATCTCCTACCCTGAATAAAAGTATGGCATCAGGATGCTTGCCCTTGATGGCTGAATACTGTTTCATCAGTGGTGTTTGCGCATACTTCTTATTTTCCGGCATATGAATGCTAATGGCGAAGACAATTTTATACTGACTGCTAACAAAGATACAATTTTATACTGATTCAATTCTCTCCAGACTCTTCATGCAGCATGCAAATTATTGTGGTAAAAATAATCTTCATTACCCATGCCTGTATATTCAATTGGTATAAACCCCGGAGCAAGCTCTGGATTCCATAATTTACTATACCGTTTTTTTACCATGTTTTCAGAGACTATTCTGTGTTTCCAATAACAAACCATTACATCGGGGCTTAGGTGAAATTTGCTAATGCCGCTCATTTTACTTATTTTTATCTATCTCACCAGTAATATAAATTACTGATAATGGAGAATATTAATTTATTCCGGTGAAATATTTAATATTATGAATGAAGGTTTTAATATTTCAGATTGTGCTCTCATTGCTATCGCAACAGGGGAAAAAGCACAAAACCTGAGAGAATTCAGGGATCATCTCAGGACAGTTCATCCGGGTTGTTTTTATTATCATTTCTGGGGTGGTCTTTTATACCCCCATTTTAATGACCCGGAATTCCAGAATGATTTTGCCGTATGGGCTTCACGTAATCTTCACGATCAGAAAATCTCCGAACAATTTGCTGTAATTGATCCGAATATTTATAGCGATATTGAAGATCTCCGGCAGGAGATTATAGAAATAGTTGAAGAACGCCTTTATGAATCAGAACATGTTCCATGGGCCAAAAGAGGACAGGAATTTCATTTTATTCGTTCACAGATAGTCATTTTCGAGACAGGGATAACATACACTGATCCCCGCGAACTGGTTGAAGCAATACCAAACATGTCTCTTGGAAGTATATTTTTCCATTTCATTGACTCCCGGCGCCGAACTGAAGGACACAGAAATGATATATCTGTCTGGCTTGAAGGATTGGGAGATGAATATGAAGAATTAATAAAAGTACTTGATAAAATAGATCCCTATTTTACTACTCTGAGTGAACTACGAAATATCATTCACATCGCATTTAACAATTTTTTTAAGAAGATACCGAATGGGAAGCTTACTTGAACAATACGCCAGTGTTGCAGGACACGAAGTTATCGACCAGTTACAACAGCTGGCCAATCCGTTAAGAGGAATGAAGATCCTTCATATTAATTCCACTAAAGAAGGGGGTGGCGTTGCTGAAATTCTGAACCGCCTTATACCTCTGAAAAAGGAATTGGGAATAGATGCAGAATGGGAGATTATTACCGGTGAAAAAGATTTTTATCTCTGCACTAAAAAAATGCATAATTCATTACAAGGCAACAGAGATGATATTCCAGACAATCTCCTGTCGGTATATGAAAAAACGAACAGGGAAAATTACGAACGACTGAGAGAAAAACTTGAAACGGCAGACATAGTTTTTATTCATGACCCACAACCTGCAGCTCTGCTCAGCCATTGTAACAACAGAAAAGGCAAGTGGTTCTGGAGGTGCCACATAGATGTCAGTCACCCATACAGGCCCGTATGGAAATATCTACGGGAGTTTATTAAAGGATATGACGCAAGTATCTGGTCACTTTCGGAATTTGTTCAACCACTCAATCATCCACAATATCTTATACCTCCCAGTATTGATCCGCTGAGCGAAAAAAACAGAGAACTTCCAAAGAAAGAAATAACGGATTTACTTAATTCATGGGGGATAAAAAAGGACATCCCTCTTATCACCCAGGTTTCGCGCTTTGACAGGTTCAAGGATCCTGTAGGTGTAATACAAAGTTACAGGATGGTAAAAAAATATGTCCCCGTTCAGCTGGTATTGGCTGGTGGTGGTGCATCTGACGACCCTGAAGGCCAGGAAGTACTGGATGAAGTTAAAGCCTTTGCCGGCAATGATCCGGATATTCATGTACTGGAACTTCCACCCGATGCACACAGGCAAATCAATGCCCTTCAAAGTGGCTCTGACATCATAATACAAAAATCGCTCAAAGAAGGATTCGGTTTAACCGTAACAGAAGGCTTATGGAAGGGGAAACCCGTTATTGCAGGTAATACCGGCGGTATCAAGCTGCAAATAATAGATCACTACACAGGGTTCAGAGTTACAACACCCGAAGGTGCTGCTATGAGGATAAGATATCTACTTAAACATCCCGGGACAAGAAAACGCATGGGAGAAAATGCCCGGCAATTTGTTCTCAACAATTACCTCATAACCCGTCAGCTAAGAGAATACCTTACACTTGTGGTCGGTTTATTATTCGGATCTGAAGACAAAATAGAACTGAAATTACCTTCTCACTAAAAAATACAGAACAGAAAAATAAGAATGAAAGAAGCACTTAATATACTAATGACAGCTTCTGAATGTGTCCCTTTTGCCAAAACAGGAGGACTGGGGGATGTTGTTGGTACTTTACCCCGTTTTCTGAAAAAAGCTGGCCATAATGTTATCGTCATAACTCCATTGTATTCATTCATAAACAGAGAAGAACACAATCTTAAAGTTACTTTCGATAAAATTAGTGTAAGAATGGAATATGAAGAAATTGTCTTCTCTCTCCATGAAAGCACAATGAGAGGTGATGTGCCTGTATATTTCATTGATTATGAACCTTTTTTCAATAGATCAAATATATATCATGATGATAATTTTATTGATTATCAGGATAATCCCAAACGTTTCTCATTTCTGTCAAAAGCAGCATTGGAAGTTTGCAAATTACTGAATTTCCCCCCTGACATTGCTCATGGGCATGACTGGCACACTGCTATTCTGCCGGCTTACCTGAAAAGATTGTATTCTCATGACAGCTTTTTTACAAATACGGCCAGCGTACTCACTATTCATAACATAGCCTACCAGGGAAGATATGATAAATATTATCATTATTATGCGGGGTTGAATGATGAGGATTTCACCCCCGATAAATTTGAATGTTTCAATGCTGTTAATTTCCTGAAAGGAGGTATTTATTTTGCTGATGCAGTAAATACAGTGAGTAAGGGATATGCATCAGAAATAAAAACTTCATCAGGCGGTCATGGTCTTGATCAGTTTATTAAGAGGAAGGGTGATAATTTTTTGGGCATTCTAAACGGAGCAGATTACGGAGAATGGGATCCTGCAAAAGATAAGCTTATCCCTTCCAATTATAATAGTACTAATCTTAATGGTAAAGATTTATGTAAAAAAGTATTGCAAAAGGAATTCAGGTTACAGGAGAATAATAAAATACCTGTTATTGGCATAATCAGCAGAATGGTTGAACAAAAAGGTTTCTACCTGTTGCCAGGGTGTATTGATCAGATAATGGAGAGCCTGGATGTCCAGTTTGCTGTCCTTGGTTCAGGTGATAAATACCTTGAAGTCTTCTTTAGCGATCTGGAAAAGAGATTTCCGGGAAAAGTAGGGACGTACATTGGTTACAACAATCACCTGGCTCATCTGATAGAATCCGGCAGCGATCTCTTTCTGATGCCCTCATTATATGAACCATGCGGATTAAACCAGATTTATTCACTTAAATACGGAACTTTGCCGATAGTAAGAGCTACCGGAGGATTAAAAGACACTGTTGAAAATTATGATCCGGATACCGGTCTGGGTACAGGATTTGTCTTTTGGGAACCCTCATGCAATTCTATCTACAATACTATCAAATGGGCTGTCGAAACATTTTATAACAGAAAGCAGCATTTTCACGATCTAAGGAAAAGAGCCATGCTCAAAAATTTCTCCTGGGAGAAAAGTGTTGCAGAATATATTAAACTCTATAAAAAGGCTATGGGAGATAAGCCCTGATGAACCATGTCCTATAGGAAAGAATTGTGATCACGTCCGGAAATCATCCTTACTAACAGGGTCTGTAAAAAGTCGATACAATGCTCCCGGCCGATTCAATAATGATTTCTTCATTTTTCCGGCCATTCACTTTTCAGGAGATAATGGTAAGTACTGTTTACGGAGTTAGATCTGGCCTTTTGAATCATGATCTTATCATTCTGTAACAGACGGATCATCTCTGCACCGGCATATAGGACGGGGCCATAACCGTGTGTTGCAAAGATACTGGCACCCCTGTTATAATAATACACATTATCATGGGCAAAAGTTGTAGCTTCGCAGGTTCCGTCCACTGCACCATTTAGCAGAACCCGGCTTTCAGTGGCATTCCAGCCAGTCAGTGCAACAGGTCCGTAAACATGGCTTATCCATCCCTCATTGATCCCCTTTGCAACAGCGAAGGTGATCATTGCCGTACAAGATGTTTCAAGAAAAGTATCAGTTTTGTCAAGCATATTATGCCAAAAACCGGTTCCATCCTGAAGTCCGGCAAGGGTACGGATCATAGAACGATAAAGGTGAAGTATTTCCTCTCTCCCCCTGTAATCTTCAGGCAGAAGATCGAGTAATTCAGCCATAGCCATCAATGTCCAGCCATTGGCACGCCCCCAGTAAAATCGTGGGTCATAATCACCAGAAGTAACACTCCAGCCATGATCAAATAATTCTTTTTCGGGAATATAAAGTCTGTCAGCCATTTGCAGAACCTGTTTTACCGCATCATCAAAATATTTATTTTCTTTTGTCAGTATACCCATATTTGCAAGAAAAGGGACACTCATATACATATCATCTGCCCATACCGACTGATATTGCGGGCGATGCCTGGCCAGGGTTCCGTCATCCAGACGGAATTGCCCATTAGAAATATAATCGGCAATTTTGTTTATGAGATCCAGGTAATCATCGTTTTTGTCCTTTAAGTATGTCTTAATCATTGCTGCACCGATAGATCCACAATCATCCAGCGCCTCAAAATCAGGAGTTCTTCCCCAGCCTCCCCTTGCCTCACTGCCAAACTTTTTACGGTTTTCAATGAAATAAGGGAGTGTCTCTACAACAAAATCAAAGAACCGGGTATTATTGGCAAAAAAAGTCTGATCGCCTGTTACATCTCCTATATATCCAAATGCAGAAAGAACAACACCATGTGTATAGGACCATTCTCCTGCAAAACCATCGGAAACACGCGCATTCTTATTCAACTTTTCAAAATTGGTTATTTCATTACCGGTTTCGGAATCAATAACTTTTAAAGTACTTGTGGATTCATAGTAAGAAAGAACCCTGTACAGAATTTCCTCTATTCCCTCAACTGTCGGATAATCATAGGGAACAAGATAATCTGGTATCCTTTCCGGGCTTTCCTGCTGGGCCTGCAACATTATGCAGCTATGCAACAGTAGAATAATAATTAAAGAAGATTTGATGTATTCCATTAGTATACTGATATAAATGAATTATTAAATCCATATCTATAGTCGTCTTAAACTATTCGTATTGTGCATAAAATATCGTTACATATTTTGAGATCTTATAACTGAAATATTTTTTTGTCGTTCGTCTCAAATAGGTATGTGGTACCATTTACTCCAATAGTGACAGGATTTGCCCATCCTTTATCGAAGGTAATGGTTAAGGTTTTGTGATTAATATCCAGGTGGATCCAGTGTCCGCGGTACCGGAGATAAAACCTCATTTGCCTGATATCTTCAGGCAGTTGTGGATTGAACCATAACACGTCATCTCTAATCTCCAGACCTGTATAGCATCGTTGAATAATATCGAGCGTCCCGGCCATTGCACCCAGGTGTATTCCTTCATGGGTTGTCCCTCCCTGTACGTCCTTAAAATCGCTCAAAAGGGCCTTGCGAAAACTTTTCCATGACTCATCTCTGTTCGACCGGGCAAATACCCATGCATATATCACCTGGCTTAGTGTTGAACCGTGGGCAGTGTGTCTGCTGTAATAATCAATGTTCTCAGGAATAGTGCCGGGCTTTAAAGTGTAACCAAGATTATTAAAAATACCGTCAAGTTCTTCTGCTGAAAAAAGGTAAAAAAGCATCAATACATCGGCCTGTTTACTTGCCTTGTAATTGTTGCAGCTATCGCCTTCGGCCTCCAGTACACGATCCAGACGAATAAACTGACCATACTCCCTGTGATAATAATCCCAATCCAGCTCCTTTAGCTTATCATAGCCATCAAACTGCATAATGAGGTCGTCTTTAAATGGAACATACATGTTTTTGGTAATTTTTTTCCATCTATCTATATCAATTTCTGAGAATCCAACTGTTTGTCTGAGATTTTTGCGCCATTCATTATCCAGCAATTCAAGCAATTCAAGAGCACGTTCAATGACCCAGACAGCCATTACATTGGTATAGGCATTATTGTTAAGTCCCGGTTCGTCTTCTGCTGCTCCCGGGTAATGTGTATGGTATTCATCAGGGCCCATTACCTTTTTAATTTCATATTTCCCCATCTTTTCGTTCAAGGTGGCTTTGTCTGACCAAAACAAAGCATTGGAAAGTATAATCTCAGCTCCGTGAGATAAGAGAAAATCTATATCTCCTGTACTCTGGTAATAATGCCACACGTTGTAGGGGACAGCGGCATTTATATGGTATTGGAGGTGAGACACATCCGGAAGCCATCGGCCTGAACGGGGATTAAGATGAATTTTCTGAGTTTCTTCGCGTCCGTTGCTGCCGCTTTGCCATGGGAACATAGCACCGCGATATCCGGACTGAAAAGCTGCAAATCTTGCCTCGGGCAATCTGCGGTACCTGTACATGAGCAGAGAGCGCGACAACTGTGGAAAGTGAAGATCAATAAATGGCTTAATATACAATTCATCCCAGAAAATATGCCCACGATAGGCTTCACCATGCCATCCCCGTGCCGGTATACCAATATCGTAGTCGACACTGTTGAGAGAAACCGTTTGATAAAGATGGAGAATGTGCAGTCGTATTACCTTCTGATCAAGGGGTTCGCTTGTTTCTAACTCAATATCGTTGTACTGCCAGATGTGTCTCCAGGCAGCAGTATGTTTCTCTTCCAGGGTTCCGAATGTATCAGCACGATCAATTGATTTCCTGGCTTCGGTCAGGGGGTCGGAGATAGCCATGTCGCGGGAGGAGAAAAATGACATGATCTTTTCTACCTGACAGGTCTCTCCTTCCTGGCAATTAAAAATAAAATCCATAGCTACAAGACCATCCTCGTTCACTTCATTTATGAATGTTTCAGTACTTTTGCCCTTGAAGAAAATAGTGGTTTTTGCTGCCTGTGCTGTCAGTATTTTTGATTGTTTGCTTTGGCTGAGCATATAAATACTGCTATCGTTAAAATGCCCGGTATCGATAATATCAATATGATTCTGGTTCAAAGCACTGTATCGCTCTACATTATTATTGATAATGTTTCCGTCAATTCCTGATCGCAGGGTTATTTTGCCCGACCAGTTGAGCGGTATAAGTTCCCATTGAATAGCAGCAGCATGGGGGTTACTCATGCTAACCAGGCGTCTTGATTTTAATTCGCTTACTCTCCCTTTCTTATCGCGAAAGGACAGTTTGCGTTCCAGTATCGCTTCCTTAAGGTGCAGATGTGTTTCGTAACTGATTATCTCCGTAGCATCCATATCAAACCAGTTGTCATCTTCAATCCTGAAAGTGAGATATAACCAGTTAGGCCAGTTAACCAGATCTTCATTTTCTATGATCTTATCCTGCACTTTTGATTTCATCCTGTTATAGCCACCTGCCAGATAAGTGCCCGGATAGTTCCAATACTTACCAGGGGACACTTTGTTTTTCCCAACAATGTTTTTTGGGTGTTGATTTTTTTCCATCTCAAGTGCTCCCCGTGTAGTAAAATATCCATTTCCAAGGGTGCATAGTGCTTCCTGCAAGGAGTGGTCTTTTGTATTAAAATCCTTGTATGTTATTGTCCAGTCTGATTTCATATAAAAGTTCTTTTAATGTTTCTGTTCATGCAATTCAATGAGTTTTTTAAAAAACTCATTTACCTGAAAAACATTTTTCAGCGAATATCTTGCTGCCGTAGGCTGCCCATGGCTACCCACCAATATACCTAACCCGATATTTTTCAAAGCTTTAAAACCATCCTCATCAGTAATATCATCTCCAATAAAGACAGGAATAACATCTTTGTTCTGCGACAAATTAAGTGCATCGAGTATCCACAGCACAGCTTTACCCTTATGCCAGTCAAGATCTGGTTTAATTTCGATTATCTTTTTCCCTTCACCTTTTTTATGACCGGGATGTTTTTCAAGTATTTCATCCACCAGCTTTCTTACTACTTCTTCATCTTCCGGGCGTGCATTACGATAATGAATACCAATGGCATAACGTTTTCTATCCACCTGGGTGCCCCTGGTTTTTCCTTTTAGATATGAAACGACTTCTTTCTCTATAACATTGAGTCTGGGAATAATCTTTTCCGAATCGGGATGTTCCATAAACAATTCATTTGGTCCTGTTATGATATATCCATGGCTCCCGGCGTAAATCATTTCATCGAGACCTACCAGTTTTTCGACATCTTCCTTGTCACGTCCGGTAACAATAGCTACGGTGTATATTCCGGCCAGTTTTTTAAGGGTTTTTCTCATTCCGGGGGAAAGAATTGCATTTTCAGGGCGGGGAACAATGGGTGAAAGTGTGCCATCATAATCCAGAAAAATAACGGGTGTCTTTTGTGAAAGGATATCAAATATTTCAATATTTTCAGGAAAGATGGGTATTCCCTGGCGGGCAAAAAATTTTTCGTGCAAAGCCCTGTCGTGAAGATCAAAATCCCTGAAATCATCAATAGTGATATCGGCACCATTTTTCAGTAATGCTTTTGAGTTGCCGAAGCGGCTTATTCCAACTACCAGCCCGAAATATCCCCTTTGTCCGGCTTTTACTCCGGATGAAGCATCTTCAAAGACCACCGCATTTTCAACATTTATATTCAAACGTCGGGCTGCTTCTGTAAAAATATCCGGGTTGGGTTTCCCTTTCAGCCCAATCTCTTCCGATACCAATCCATCCACACAGGTATCAAAAAGATTGCTGATACCTGCCACTTGAATGATCTTTCTGCAATTTTTACTGGAAGACACAATGGCTGTTTTCATTCCCTGGCTGCGCCATACCTTTAATTTTTCCAGTGCATCATGATACACTTCAACGCCGTCTTTTTCCAGAAGATTGTTAAAAAGTACGTTTTTGCTGTTTCCCAGGGCACAGACAGTATCATATCCAGGATCATCATTTTTTGACCCATAAGGTATCTCGACACCCCTGGATGCCAAAAAACTCTTTACTCCCTGATAGCGGGGTTTCCCATCAATGTATTCCTGGTAATCGTATTCTGTCATGGAAGCCTGCCCCGGGCAACGATCTTCAAAGAATTTGTCGAACATCACCTTCCATGCTTTTTTGTGTGTTGTACGGGTTTGTGTTATCACTCCGTCGAGATCAAAAATAAGAGCTTCGATAGATTTAGTTTCTGATAAAGATTTTGTCTTATCGTTCATAACATTTTCTGTTTGAATTTCTGTTTTTTCAGTTTAAGCATGTCGATCTTTGGTTAATATATTAATCTACAGCCACAATACAAAACTTTCAAGCCAGTTTTTATTGTGAAAAACGGAATTATATTATCTCAAGCCGACAGTTTTCTGCATTCAGAACTTCTCAATAGCGCCCAGACCAAATAATGCAAAATCGTACCTGACAGGATCTTCTGAATCAAAGCTTCTCAGAATCGCATCCAGTTCTGTTACTGCCTTGGCATCGTTTTGTTTTCTCTTCAACAGTCCAAGTTTTCTGGCAACATTACCTGAATGAACATCGAGGGGACATGACAGGATTGACGGTGATATCGTATCCCATATACCAAAATCCACACCTCTTTTATCTTTCCTGACCATCCATCGCAGGAACATGTTCATTCTCTTTGCAGCTGATCCCTTTAGCGGGTCGGAGATGTGTTTACCTGCTCTTTTTTCATGAGGGAGTTCAAAAAATATATTTCTGAAATGGTGGATAGCCGTTTGTAATGAATCATTGGTTTTGAATTGTGAAAAAATACTCTCCGGGCCTTTGTAGCTGGTATAAATATGGCGTAGAGCTTTAATGAAATAAATAAAATCATCAGCATTGAAAGTACGGTGAATAACACAATGTATTCTCCTCAGATCATTACTGCTATGACCCATTACGAAATCGTAAGGTGCATTATCCATAAATGACATCATCAGACGTGCATTTCTGCATATCATCACACGATTACCCCACGCAATAGTGGCCGCGAGGAAACCGGATATTTCAATATCTTCTTTCAAGGTATATTGATGGGGAATACTTACAGGATCATGTGCAATGAAGTCGGGACAATTATATTTATCAGCTTTTTCATCCAAAAATTCTTTAAGTTCTGTCAGTTTTAGTCTCATAAGCTTTTAAGATGTAAGCTGTAAAACTACGGATATAAATTATTCTCCAGTCTGTCCAGGTGTTTTCCCACCAGCTGTTGGATCCGGTTTAAAAAGTGAATACCTGTCACATAAAAATAACAAACAGGCGTTACTAAAATATCAGCCCGTCTTTTATCTGCAATATTCTATCAGACATATTTGCCAGTTGTCTGTCATGTGTAACAATAACAATTGTTTGTCCGAATGTATCTCTTAATCTGAAAAACAGTTTATGCAGCTCATCTTTGTTTTCACTGTCGAGATTTCCCGATGGTTCATCAGCCAGAATAACTGAAGGGTTGTTAATGAGAGCGCGGGCTACAGCTACTCGCTGTTGCTCTCCTCCGCTTAATTCTGAAGGTTTATGTTCAAGACGGTCTGTAAGATTCAAAAATCCCAACAATTCAGCCGCTCTTGATTCAGCATCAGCCTTGCTTCTCCCCGCAATATAGGCAGGGATACAAACATTTTCCAGAGCAGTAAATTCAGGAAGTAGCTGGTGAAACTGAAAAACAAAACCTATGTTGCTATTACGAAAAGCAGCCAGGGTTTTTCCTTTTAACTTACTGGTATCTGTTTTTTTATAATATATCTTACCGCTGTCCGGACGATCGAGTGTTCCTATTATCTGTAATAAAGTAGTTTTACCTGCTCCGCTTGCTCCCACGATAGATACAACTTCCTTTTCTCTGATCTCAAGATCTATTCCTTTAAGAACTCTGAGATTTCCGAAAGCTTTTGTAATACCTGTTGTTTTAATCATACCGGGAAGTACCATTCTTTCTTAGAACACGAACCTGCCAGACCTGCTAACATTGTGACATTCTGCCACTTCATTACTAATTATATCCGGTAACGCAGGTCGGACAATATTATTCTTCGGGATAATCGTATTTATAGTCATCAGGTACGTCATTATCATCCGGTCCTGATGTTTTTTTCTTATCATTAGTATCTTTCTTCAGATTATCAGAAATTTCCTTTGTGTCCTTGTCAACTTCATCAGAAAAATCCTTCACATTTTTCTCAATATTTCCGGAAATCTCATTCACATCTTTCTGAACGGATTCAGAGAAATCATCAAGATTACTTTTAATATTATCAGATACTTCATTAACGTCTTTTGTAATATTTTCCGAAAGATCAGTTACATCTTTCCTGATAGTATTAGTAACGTCATCAATATCCTTCCTCAACTCGTTTGTATTGCTTTCTATTTCTCTTTTGATTTCATCTGTTGCTTTTCTGAAGTCACGCATACCTTTTCCGAATGTACGGGCAAATTCCGGCAGCTTATCAGCTCCGAACAGCAATAGTATTACCACAATAATAACAAAAATTTCCTGTCCGCTCATAAAACCCCTGTTTTGAGATTTCTTTTCAAAATTCAAAGTTACTAAAGATTCATCATATACTCTCTTAACATGATCTGTAAAAAAACCGGAACATTCATTTCAATAGCACTTTTTCAGTCTGAAGTCCCGGCAATTTTATTTGTTTTTATCATCAGATCTTTATGCCCTTCTTTTTCGTTGTGTCATAAACAAGTGAGCTGGCTATAAATATAGAAGAATAGGTTCCGACAATGATACCAATAATCATTGCGAACAGGAATCCTCTGATTGTTTCGCCGCCGAAGAAGAACATGATGAGCAACACCAGCAGGGAAGTGATCCCCGTATTCAGAGTACGGGTAAGTGTACTGTTCATTGCAAGGTTAATAACCTCATTGAACGGCCGTTTCCTGTGCAGGGGCAAGTATTCTCTCAGCCTGTCATAAACAACCACTGTATCATTTATGGAATAACCTATTACAGTCAGTATTGCTGCAATAAAGGATTGGTCTATTTCCATGGAAAAAGGCATTATTCCCCATAACAGAGAATAGATACCCATAACTATCATTGCGTCATGGGCTACTGCAGCCATAGCGCCCAGTCCGTACTGCCAGTTTTTAAATCGTATAAAGATATATATAAACATTATAGCCAGGGAGAAGAAAACAGCAAAGACAGCATTTCGCTTTGTATCACTTGCTATAGCAGGACCGACTGTCTCAGAGCTCTGTCGGTAATCAGACAGGAACTCTTCTTCTGTCACATCCGGTCCCAGCAGTTCTTTTAAACCCTGGTATAACTGTGATTCCACTTCGCTGTCAGCACCACTTTCATCAACTCTGTATTTGGTCATTATGCGAACCTGATTATCGCTACCGTATGTAACCACCTGAGGTGTTTCACCAAAAACATTTGTCAACTTTTCAGCTACCTCTGCGGTGTTTACACTTTCGTCAAACCTGACAACATAGGTTCTTCCACCTGTAAATTCGATACCCTGATTTAACCCTTTTACAAATAGAGAAGCTATACCGAGAAGGATCAATCCTATTGATATTGAATAGAAGAGTTTTCTTTTTCCAATAAAATCAACTTTGGCATTTTTAAGGATATTAGCTGTTATTTTTATTGAAAATGAGAGACTGGCATTTCTTTTCAGAAGCCATTCATAGATCAGTCTGGTTATAAAGATTGCACTGAACAATGAAGTGAAAATACCAATTACGAGAATTGTAGCAAAACCTTTGATCGGTCCTGTTCCAAAAATATACAGGATAATACCTGTCAACAGTGTTGTAATGTTTGAATCGAGAATAGCAGACAGAGCTCCTTTATAACCATCAGCGATGGCCAGTTTATTACCTTTTCCCGCTCTCAGCTCCTCACGTATCCGCTCATATATCAGCACATTTGCGTCGACCGACATTCCCATAGTCAACACTATACCTGCTATACCCGGTAAAGTAAGGACTGCTCCCAGGGATGTTGTCACACCCATGATCAGGAAAATATTTGCAAGAAGGGCTATGTCGGATATAGTACCGGCGCTCTTACTATAATAGAATACCATATATACAAGAACCAGAATAAATGACAGTACAAATGATTTAAGTCCGGCATTTATTGCTTCCTTACCCAGGGTAGGACCAATAACTGTATCAGAGATGATTCTGGCAGGAGCCGGCATTTTTCCCGATTTTAGGATATTGGCCAGGTCATTGGCTTCATCCAGAGTAAAATCGCCTGTTATCTGAGTGCTGCCACCTGATATCTCGTTTTCAACCCTGGGGTATGAGCGTACATAACCGTCAAGTACAACTGCTATACAGCGGCCAATGTTTTCACGAGTCATTCTCTGCCATGTTTTAGCCCCTTCGGTATTCATATTGAAATTGACCTGGACTTCCGATCCTGTAACGCCTGAACTTGGTCGTGCTGAAGTGATAACATCTCCTCCCAAGGGAGCTCTCCCGTCACGGGTTGTAATCTTAATAGCATGGAGTTCATACATTGTTTGTGCAGGATCGTATTTATACGGATTCTGGCTCCAGTAAAATTTCAGATCACGGGGAAACAAGGCCTTTATCTGATTCATATTCAGATATCTGTTCACCCTGGCTGTATCTACTCCAAGGGCAAGACCCACCATACATGATGGCAATGGTTCACCCTGTGCGGTCACTCTGGGTGTAAGTATGCCGAAAAGGGGATTCTGGCGATTGAAGTCTTCTCTGGTTGCAGGTTCACTTATAGCGGTGGTATCCGACTCTATCAGATCGAGAAGAGCATCATCGCCTGTTCTGGTTGTATCAGTTAGTAAGGAATCTGTTTCTGTCTGAACGGGAAGTTCCGAAGTACTACCAACAATATCTCTCAGAAGATTATTCGCTTCAGACAGATAACCTAATATTTCAGCATTTTCATAAGTTTCCCAGAATTCCAGACTGGCTGTTCCCTGGAGAAGCTCCCGAACTCTTTGATAATCTGTTTGTCCCGGAAGCTGGATAAGTATACGCCCCTTGGTTCCCATCTGGGTGATGCTGGGCTGGACAACACCAAACCTGTCAATCCTGGAAGATAGAATATTAAATGCATTTGATATCGCTCCGTCGATTTCTTCTTCAAGCACTTCTAGGACCTCTTCATTGGTGGAATTGAAATTCACTCTGTTCCTGAGATCAACTGTATTGAATATGGCAGCAAGTTTTGCATTCGGGTCTATTTCCTCAAAGGCTCTGCCAAAAAGAGTCAGGTAATCCGACTGACTCTGTATCTGTAATTCATTTGCCCTTGACAGGGCTTCAGCAAAGACTGGATCGGTATTATAATTTGAAAGAGCCCTCAGGATATCTTCCACAGACACTTCAAGTATCACATTCATCCCTCCTTTTAGGTCAAGGCCCAGATTGATCTCTTTTTTCTGGACTTCTTTAAAAGTGAAACCAAGATAGTTCCATTGATCTTTCGGAAGGGACGCTATTGAATCAATATATTGATTTTGTTTGACGAGGTCTCCGTCTGCATATTCTTTAGCATCCTTTTTAACTTTTGCGGTTGCAGCCGTAAAGGAAAGTTCATAGATTGATACTAATGCTAATGCAATTGCTAGAATGATAATAGCTGCTTTGTTCTGCATCTCCGTATAATATTACTCTGTAATTATTTATGATCCTTTATTATCGAGGCGCAAATATATTAAATTTTTTACAAAAAAAAGGCTGAATTATAAATCATCCAGCCCATATAACAGTAAACCTGTGTTAATTTTATTCAAGCAGCAAGTCGTAATCTGTCTCGAGAGGCTTTCTGCTTACGAAATCGAAAAGTGCAAGGCTTCGAATATTATAATAATAGTTCCAGTAGTTTTGTAAGGCCTGAACATAAGCTCTTCTGTTAGAGTCTTTCTTTGTGTCAGCATTATTCAGTTCCAGTACTGATATCTTACCTATTCTGAATCGTTCGTAAGCCACTTCAAACATTCTCTGGGCGACTGTATCAGATTTGGCAGCGGTATAAACCTGTTCTGCCTGAAGATTGAATTGTTCCACATCCAGAATGAGGTTTGCATCAAAATCCGATCTTTCCTGTTGGGATGTTACCTGAGCTAACTGAAGGCTCGATCGTGCCATCTGATATCTTCCCCTTCCCAGCCCCCAGTCAAGAATGGGTATAGTAATGCCGAGCCGTATTGTTTGCTGCTGGTTTGCATCATTATAAGCCTGACGGAAAATAGGATCCTGATCGCGGGTACCGAATGACGCAGTTAAATTTGCATTTAATCCTTTTTCAGCTTTCGCCTGGGCGACACTACTCTGGGCATTAAGCAGAGTGAGCTGTTGGGAAATCATTTCTGGATTGTTAGTATGAGCCAGTTCCAGAACCTCCTGTGGATCAACCTGCAAATCAGGTATCTCATTCGGAAGGATGAGTTCTATCTTAACATTCTCATTAAATCCAAGGAAAGAACGCAACCTGATTTCCCTGTCACGCAGATTCATATCTGCTTCTTTTCTGGCTATCTCGGTGTTGAGCCAGGAAAGCTGCATTTCCAGCATTTCATCTTCAGCTATTGTCCCAAGATTATATCGCCCCTGAGACATCTTCCATAAAGTATCTGCATTGTTATAATTCAGTTCGGCAATCTGTTTGTTTATCTGCGCCAGGGCAAGAGAAAAAAAGTACTGGACTGCCTGAAGATGCACGTTTTCAATACTCATCAGATAGTTTTTCTTTGCTTCCTCATATTCCAGCGGGGCTATTCTCTTTTCCCACTTGAGCGAATTATATCTGAAAAGTGGCTGAACAAAACGTATACTAATTGGAGCAGTAATGTAATTATTCGTATTGTCTTCAAAATCATTTTCCAGAGTCAGATCCGATTGGAGTGAAATTGTTCCTCCAGTAAACCCAATATTTTGTGTAAGTGACAATGATCCAATATTTTGCAATACGTTTGTAGATATATATCGCCACTGATTGGTACCTGAATCCCAGACCCTGGTATAAGCAGTGGTATAATCAGGAGTTGTTCCTGTGAGGGTAAGAGATGGACGGTATTGAGCTACAAATGTCCTGTACTGCCAGTAACTGGCTCTGAACCTGTGTCTGGCCATAAGAGCATTTGGCGACTGCTCTTCAGACAATCTTATAACATCATCAAGAGTAAGTCGTTTTAATTCCTGAGCCGATGTTATCTGTACTGTAAAAAGAAATGTCAGAACTATTGAAAAGACAATTAATTTCTTCATTTTTAATGTTTTATTCATATCTTAATGATTCTATAGGATCTTTTTCTGATGCTCGTTTGGCGGGTGAATAACCAAAAATAACTCCAACTGCAGCCGATACTCCGAATGAAATAAAGACGGAAAAAAATGAAACAACAGTCATTATTCCTGCAATCTGTTCAATCAGTTTAGCCATTATTACCCCGAGAAATATTCCGATAAAGCCTCCCGAAAGACTTATCAGCACGGCCTCGGAAAGGAATTGAACAACAATGTCCATCTTTTTTGCACCGATAGCCATTCTTGTCCCAATTTCTTTTATTCGCTCCATTACAGAGGCAAACATAATATTCATGATACCTATACCTCCGACAATAAGAGATATACTTGCAATAGCTCCGAGAACAATATTAAAAATATCTTTTGTTCTCTGTTGTTGTTTCAACAGTAATTCCGGGACAGTGATTTCAAAATCTTTGACATTGGAATGGCGTCTTGCCAACATACGGCTCAGCACTTCAGTTGAAGAGTTGATTTGTTCTGTCTCGTCAACCTGAACAACGATTCTGTCGAGCTGATTATAATTCGTTTCTACATCAGAGCTGGCATCAGAACTACTGACAATGATACGTCCTCTTGCTCCCGGGCCTCCACCTCCCATAAACATCAGATTTGCCGAAGCTTCAGATACAAGTTTTGTATTCACAAGAGCTCTGTTCTGATACCTTGAAAGCATTGTCTGTATAGGTATATAAATATTGTCATTATATACATTAACGCCCTTTTCCTCAAAACCGGTAAGACTAACTGTTGTCTTCTGGAGAACTCCGATAACTTTCAGCCATATCCCGTCAAATTTTATATACTGACCAATAGGATCAACTTTGCTAAAGAATTTCGCTCTTATATTTGCTCCGATAATACATACAGGTATTCCGTTCTCGGCCTGATAATCGTTGAAGAATGCACCTGATACCAAAGGCAGATTATAAAGATGGAAATAATCATTTGCAACACCCACCAGCTTGGCAGAATATCTTACTCCATTCATCATAGCTGTTGAATTAAAAGATATTTCGGGGCTTATTCTTTTTACTGAAGGGAGGGTTTCCCTGATTGCTTCCACATCAAGCATACTTAACCCCCGGGAAAATTTTTTCTGTTGCTTCTCTCCCGAATCTTCAGCGGATGATCCTTCTTCCTGAATAATGGGATTAATAAGAATATTATTCACTCCCACCATCTCCATCTGCTCCATAATCTCCTGTTTGGCTCCTTTCCCAATGGCAAGCATAGCTATTACAGCTGCGACTCCGAAAATGATACCAAGAGCTGTAAGCATCGATTTCAGTTTGTTGGAAATGATTGATTCCACAGCAATCTCAATATCGTGAAAATATCTGAAGATAAATTTGAACATGATATTCTTTATTTAATTTCTAAATTTCTAACCACTATTTATAAAATACTACTGTGGCCTTTGCGTTTGTGGAACTCTATTCTGAGTTCGTATAGCAGAAGTATCGGGGATAGGCATTTGTCCCTGTGGCATATTAGCTCTCATTTCCATGAATCTTCTCATAGCAGCAGAATCCATTGTTCCTCCGGGGGCTCCTCCCGGGAAATTTCCTCTCATACCTCCGCCGCCACCCATTCCGGGAGGCATTCCGGTCATCCCGCCTGCTGCACCCCTGAAGTTTCTCTCTACAGCTTCATTTGCTCTCTTTTCTGCCTCTTTCTTTATTCTCTCTTTTTCTCTTATCTCAGCAATAAGGTCTTCGCCTGACAGTTTAGTAAATTTCTCGGGTTCTTCAGGAGTATTTAAATACATCTTGTCTCCGGGTTCCAGTCCTTTCTCTATAACAACATTGTTTTCATTGGATTCTCCAAGCATAACAATCTGTCTTGTGCCGTTTTTCATATAAACGAATGGAATAGTATCAGGAGTGTTGTGAACACATTCCAGTGGAATGTATGTCACATCATTAATAGTCTTGGTTATGATCTTGTTGCCTGTTGTCATGGAAGGTCTGAGAATCTCGTCCGATTCATTCAGTTTAACGATAACCTCGAACACTTTGGCATCAGCATTTGGAAGTTGCTCTCCTATATTGGCAACACTTAATACTGTTCCATCGTATTTTTTATCCGGGAAAGCATCTACCATGACTTCCACCTTCTGTCCGGCAGCAACCTTACTGACATCAATCTCATTAACATATGTTTTTGATATCATGCTCGACATGTCAGGCAGGGTAGCTACCACATTATCCCATGGACTGATGGATGAACCAATTTTTCTTTTGGCATTGGTCCTGTCTCTGTAATAAATAACCATACCATTTGCAGGAGCATAAATATCAAATTGTTCAAGCAATGTCTGCAAATCATTAACCTGTTGACGCTGTTCAGCCAGTTGGTTTTTAATAGTTCGCATATCCGATTTGGCCTGTTCCACTCTTAGTTCATAACTCCTTTCTGCCTGTTCAAGTGAACGTATAGCTTTCTCAAGCGAAATCTCTGCCTGGCGCTGTGTTGTAGGAGGTTCATATTTTGATTCCTGAACTGTAATCCTTGCTTCTTCAACACTGAACTTCAAATTCTTAATATTATCCCTCAGATTACTCAGAGTAACAGCTGTATCAAGCATCCTGACTTCCAGATTATTTTCAAGAGTCTCCAGATTCTCAAGCTCGTCTTTGAGTGAATTATCAAACGTTGTCTTGTCAAGCGATCCGATATAATCTCCCTTCTTAACTTCTGTACCTTCCGGGACCAAATCAATGATATTAATATCCATAGCTCTTATTCGCCTGTTCATCATGAATTCCGGCCCTGTAATATCTATTGAATTCTCAGCCTGTAATTCTCCCGTAGTTGTAACAATTATATCAAATGTGCCTTTTTGTGCTTCAACATACAGATTTGCCATATCTTTTCTCGCAGATATGCTTCCGATCACAATCAGTGCAATAATAAGAACAACGGCTGCGCTGGCTGCAATAATAATTGTCTTTTTCATCAGATAAATATTTAAATTTTATTGAGTATCCGGAGCCTTCCGGTATGAACCTGCTGTTTTAAAAACTTAATGATTCACGCCCTGAAGTCCCTCTTCTCCTATTGTTTTTCAAATTAAGCAATAAAAGTATTTAAAAGCGTTTCTTCTCTTATTCGCATTAACAATATTTAACAGAGAAGTTTTTATGCCTTTTTGAACTAAAGACAGTCACAGGTTTGTTTTTATTCCTGTATTACCTAAAAATAAGTATTTTTAACAATAGATATTGCCTTATCTGCCAGATTATCAGCCTCATTTTGTGTGCCAGCCTCAGCATATATTCTCATTATGGGTTCTGTATTTGATTTTCTTATCTGAAGCCATCCCTCAGGATATTCAATCCGCATCCCATCTCTCTCGTCTATCTTCCGGTCTTTAAACTCTTCCCTAAGAATATCAAGTACTTTGTCGAAATCCGTATCTGGCCGCAGGGTGAGTTTTTTCTTGGCTATTACATAGTTTGGGTAACAGCGCCTGAGGGCTTTACATTTAACAGAACTTTTTGCCAGATGTGAAAGGAACAATCCTATCCCCACAAGGGCATCCCGTCCATAGTGTAATTCAGGATAAATAATACCTCCATTACCTTCTCCGCCTATTACGGCCTTCTGTTTCTTCATTTCTGCAACTACATTAACCTCTCCCACAGGCGACGAAAAATAATTACATCCATATTTCTCCGTAATATCTTTCAAAGCCCTGGTAGATGATAAATTGGAAACGGTATTACCTGGTGTATGGCCAAGCACATAATCGGCAACTGATACAAGTGTGTATTCTTCTCCGAACATTGATCCGTCTTCACAGATTATTGCCAGACGGTCAACATCCGGATCAACAACAAAGCCCAGATCTGCCTTTTCTTTTATTACCATATCTGATATATCTCTGAGGTTTTCAGGCAAAGGCTCAGGATTATGGGCAAAGTTGCCGTCAGGATTGGTGTTAAGCTCAAATACCGTCTCAACACCAAGTTGTTTGAGAAGTTCCGGTATTATTATTCCACCCACGGAATTAACACAATCCACAGCCACTTTGAAACGGGATTTTTTTATAGCTTCTACATCAACCAGTTCAAGCTTTAGAACCGAATCAATATGTTTTTGATTCCATGTATCGTCACAGCTAAGAAAGCCGGCCGAATCAAATCCTGCAAAATTAAAATCCTCTTTTTCAGCAAGAAATAATATTCCCCTGCCATCATCATCAGAAAGGAATTCTCCTTTTTCATTCAATAACTTAAGGGCATTCCATTGTGCAGGATTATGACTTGCTGTAATAATTATTCCTCCGTGAGATCCCGTTCCGGTTACAGCTATTTCTACTGTGGGTGTTGTTGCCAGCCCGAGATCTGTTATACTAATACCCATACTTCGCAATGTACTGTTAACCAACGAACTAACCAGAGGTCCTGACACTCTTGCATCACGACCTGTCACAATTTTTATCCCATCATTTTTCCCTGACTTGTTCTTTATCCATGTCCCGTAAGCTGCACTGAACTTAACTATATCAACAGGTGTAAGACTTTCTCCGGGCCGGCCACCAATAGTGCCTCTGATCCCGGAAATAGATTTAATCAATGCCATTGTAAAGAGTATTAGTTATCAAGCACACAAAGGTGCAAAAAAATCATTAAACAGTAAATCATCAAATAATCGTACCTTTGTTGCCATTATTTATTCCACATGGATAAGAATAAAATTTCGGAAAGACACTCAGGGAAACAGAAAAAACGGGATACGGGTAAAAATTCCGGTAGAGGGTTACGAGAAAAAGAAAACAGAAAAAACAGCAAAAGCGTAAAAAAAGGTCCGGATACTATTCGTCTTAACAGATTTATTTCCGTCAGCGGCTTATGTTCTAGGCGTGAGGCAGATGAAATTATCAAGAAAGGTTTTATTTCTGTTAACGGGAAAAAGGTAACTACATTGGGGACGGTAGTCTCTTCAAAGGATGATGTCAGATACAAAGGGAAAAAACTTTCAGCAGAAAAAAAGGTTTATATTTTATTGAATAAACCAAAAGGGTATGTAACCACAATGCATGATCCACACGCCGAAAAAACAGTCATTGAACTCCTTGGGAGTGCTCTGCCTGAAAGGGTCTATCCTGTAGGACGCCTTGATAAAGAAACCACAGGAGTCCTTCTCCTCACCAATGACGGCGATCTTGCAGGGCGACTGACACATCCGCGCTATGACAGGAAAAAAATTTACCATGCAGGTCTTGATAAACCTGTAACCAAAGAGGATATGTATCGTCTGGCTAATGGTATAGATCTGGAAGGTGATGTAATCATGGCAGACTCAGTGGCATATACCGATCCTGTTGATAAAAGTAACATCGGGATAGAGCTTCATTCCGGTAAAAACAGAGTTGTGAGAAAGATGTTTGAGGCTCTGGGCTACAGGGTGAAAAAGCTTGACAGAGTATATTTTGCAGGTCTTACAAAGAAAAATGTCCCACGGGGAAAATGGAGATTTCTTACAATAAAGGAAATTAATATGCTTAAGCGTGGAATTTTTTAGAAGACAATAATGGATCACAAAGCAGGTTTTGTTAACATTCTTGGGAATCCCAATGTCGGAAAATCGACCATCATGAATGCTTTGGTAGGTAAAAAACTATCCATAGTAACCTCAAAAGCACAGACCACCCGGCACAGGATCATAGGAATTGTCAATGGAGACAATTTTCAGATTATCTATTCTGATACACCAGGCATCCTGAAGCCGGGATATAAACTTCAGGAAGCCATGATGTCATTTGTAAATATGGCACTGAAAGATGCCGACATTTTTCTCTATGTTACAGATGTGACTGAAAAACCCCTCGATGAAAACATAATTACCAGGAAAATCAAGTCATCAGGAATACCAATTATTCTTGTTATCAATAAAATTGATCTTTCAAACCAGGATGATCTTGGCAGACTGGTTGAAGCATGGAGTAATATTTTCCCCGGATCTCCTGTAATATCTCTGTCAGCGGCTTATGGTTTTAATATGAATGTTCTCCTTGATACCATACTAGCCAAATTACCTGATAATCCTCCCTGGTTTCCGAAAGATCAGCTTACCGACAAATATGAAAGATTTTTTGCTTCAGAAATTTTACGTGAGAAAATTCTCCTCAACTATAAGAAAGAAGTGCCATATTCCGTTGAGGCAGAAATAGAAAGCTTTCATGAAGAAAAAGATATTATCCGAATACGGGCTCTCATTCATGTTGAGCGGGATAGCCAGAAAGGTATAATAATAGGACACAGGGGACAAACATTAAAAAAAGTCGGGACTGAAGCAAGACTCGAAATGGAAGATTTTTTTGGGAAGAAAGTCTTTCTTGAGTTGTTCGTAAAAGTATCAAAAGAGTGGCGCGAAAAACCAATGATGCTGAAGCGGTTTGGATATCAGTAGAGAGAACAGTCAGGTAATATGGGAAAAATTGTAGCTATAGTAGGCAGGCCAAATGTGGGTAAATCAACACTCTTCAACAGGCTGACAGGATCAAGGGATGCCATTGTTGATGAGATGAGTGGTGTGACACGTGATCGCATATATGGTATCTGTAACTGGAACGGGGTCGATTTCTCTGTAATTGACACAGGAGGATATGTTGAGATATCTGATGATATATTTGAGGAAGAGATTAATAAACAGGTCCTTCTGGCTATCAGTGAATCTGATCTGATCCTCTTTATGGTTGATGTAACTACCGGCATTCATCAGCTCGATACTTCCGTAGCCAGAATGCTGAGAAAAACAGAAAAAAAAGTATTTCTGGTAGTCAACAAGGTCGATAACAATCAGAGGCTTTTTGATGCAAACGAATTTTATGCTCTTGGACTGGGAGATTATTACCCTTTAAGCTCCGTTAGCGGCAGCGGTACAGGGGATCTTCTCGATGCTATTGTAAAGAACCTTCCAAAACTCGAAGATAAACCTTTGCCTGAACTTCCCAGAATAGCTATCACAGGCCGGCCAAATTCAGGAAAATCATCTCTTTTCAATTCTCTGCTGGGAGAAGAAAGGAATATCGTAACACCCATCCCGGGAACTACCCGTGATTCAATTTTTATCCATTACAATAAATATCAGCACAACTTTTTTCTGGTTGATACTGCAGGACTGAGGAAAAAAAACAAAGTCAGTGAAGACATTGAGTTCTATTCAGTGATCAGAGCCATCAGAACAATTGAGAATGCAGATATCTGCCTCCTGATGATTGATGGCACCAGAGGGATTGAAGCCCAGGACCTTAATATAATGTCATTAATTTTTAAAAACAATAAGGGACTGATTGTTCTGGTCAACAAATGGGATATTGTACCAAAAGAGAATAATACAACCCGCGATTTTGAAAAAATAATCAGGAGTAAAACAGCTCCTTTCGTCGATTACGATATCCTTTTCATTTCTGCACTTAATAAACAAAGAATACACAAAATACTTGATCTTATTAAAGATGTTAATACTAACAGAACCAGACGTATATCCACATCAGAACTAAATGATGTAATGCTTAATATTGTGAATAAGAACCCTCCTCCGGCCCTGAAAGGAAAACAAATAAAAATTAAGTATATAACACAATTACCTTCACATACACCAACCTTTGCTTTCTTTTGTAATCTGCCTCAGTATGTTAAAGAGCCCTATAAAAGATTTCTTGAAAACAGAATGAGAGAACACTTCAATTTTACCGGTGTTCCTATCAGAATATTTTTCAGAAAAAAATAATGTAATTTGGTGTGGTTTTTGATGAAAATATTTTAACACGGCCTGTTATGAAAAAATTCAAATATCTACTGTTCTGCGTTTTCTTTCTTTCCGTTTTTTTCTCATGCGGGAGAATTGAGCAGTTACCTCCCGAACCTTATATTGATTTCACAAGTTTTACTGTTTTCGACACTACCGATATTCTCGGGAATGATTGTAAGGGTGGGCGACTGAAGTTTTATTTCGAAGACGGGGACGGAGATATGGGTCTTGATCCGCCGGAGAATGAGGATGATACGGATACTACAAATCTCTTCTTCACTGCATACAGAAAAACCGGCGGGATAATGGTGAAAATGATAAAGGATGATGTGCTGTATCCCTCCAACTACAGGATTCCGTATATGGAAAGGTTGGGGCAGAACAAGCTTCTTAAAGGGACCATCGCAGTTTCTTTTTTATACCTCTTTTATGATGTTGCTGATGATGACACATTAATGTACGATTTTTTTATCAAAGACAGAGCAGGCAATATAAGCAATACAGAATCCACGACAGAGATCTCTCTGTCGCATAACGACATATACCAGGAATAACTCTTAAAACCTTACTCCGATCAGAAGGATATCATCCACCTGGTCATAAGTACCTTTCCATTCCTTATAAAAGCTTACTATCCTGTCTTTCTGTTCAGACATCGGCAGATTAGTCCCCTCTTCTATCAGACTCTTCAGTCTGGCTATTTTCATTTTCTTGCCGTCAGGCCCTCCAAACTGATCCGGCAACCCGTCAGAGAAAAGATAAATAGTGTCTCCTTCATCCAGAAAATATTCCTGATCATCAAAGAATTTTTCATTTACTGATTCCCCTCCTATAGAGCATCTGTTGCCTTTTATATAAAGTGATTCTCCCTGAGTGACCAGTATAACAGGACGCATTGCAGAGGCAAAACGAATATGGCGGGTCTTCATGTCGATCTCACATATCGTCATATCCATTCCATCATTTGACACACCCATTTCAAGGTTCTGATTAAGAGTTGAAAATATCTGGTCATCAAGAACTTTCAGGATTTTTGAAGGTTTACTTATATGTTGACGGAGAATTATATCCTGTAACAACGTTGAACCTATCATTGACATGAACGCCCCAGGCACTCCATGACCGGTAGAATCAGCACATACCAGAATAAACTTTTCTTCATTCAGCTTGTCAAACCAATAGAAATCACCACTCACTATATCACGGGGGTAAAAAATAATAAACGCATCTTTTACTGTCTCCTTCAGCTTGTTGAAATCAGGCAATATGCTGGTTTGTATCCTTTTAGCATAATTAATACTATCTGTTATTTCAATATTCTGCATCTCAATTTTATCCTTTTGCCTCATCACTTCACTAGTTCTGGCATCCAGCTCTTTTTTAAGATATTGTTCGAGCTTCTTCTGCGCTTTCTCCCTCTCTCTTACAATGATGATAACAACCAGGGTGACAACCGCAAGAGATAAAAGATAAAACCATAATGTCCTCCAGAATGGCTTTTTTATTGTCAGATTAAAAGATAAAGGATCACTGGTCATTTCATCTTCACTGACGGAAAGCATTTCAAATCTGTACTTACCGTCACGCGGTGCCAGAATCACTTCTCTGTCGGTAGTCCATCCCGACCAATCACTATCCCAGTTATCTAAACGCGTCTGATAAAATACTTTTTCCGGATCTCTCAGACTAATACCCACATAATTTACTTTAATAGTGTATTTCTTCCTGTAGGGCAAAGTAAATGAAGACTGATAAGGATACTCTATATCGTTAATTGTTATGTAGTTAATATTATTAAAAGGTGGAACATCAACAGGTCTGTCCTTATCCCTGTCATAAATTATCAATCCTTCTGTTGTACCAAGGAAAATATCTCCTTCAGATGACTCATACATCCCCTGGGGATTACATTTCCCTCCCAGAGCAAAGTCTGTCTCATAAGATTTTATCACACCGGTTTCCCTGTCATACAGGGAGAATCCTCTCTCATGACCAATCCATATCCTGTTCTGTGAATCAGAAAGAACGCTGTAACAGTAATCTGACATTAACATGTCGGATCTGCTGTATGATCTGACTGAATCACCGAATAATTCATATAATCCATACCCTTCTGTGGCTGCCCAAATATGACCATCCATACTCTGGCTGAAAGCTGTAATGGAATTCATTGTTCCGGGCATGACAGCTTCCCCTGAAAAAACACCTTTTTCCGGATCAATCTGATACAATCTGTCAGTTTTGGTTGCAATTGCTGCCAATCCTTCATCTCCAATGAAAACCTGAGCTATACTGTTATGCGGAAGTCCATTTGTTATATTATATTCTGCGATAAGGACGCCGGTATTACGATCCAGAAGGCTAACTCCATTGAGAGATCCCAGCCATATATACTGATCATCTATTGTAATATCTTTAATGTAATCCTTTCCGGAATCTCCGGACAGATAAACTCTTCTTACCTTTTCTGTTCTGTCTCTGACAAACAATCCGCTGCCTGCAGTGCCAAACCATATACCTTCTTTCTGATCAACACAATATGAAGATATATCATCTCCTCCGGTATCCTTTCTGAGATCAGTGAATGATTCATAAATGTCATTATCCGGATCATAATAATAGAATCCGGCCGGTGTCCCAAGAAATAACCTGTCCGCACTTTCCGTAACATATATTATATTGTTTGTCTCCGGGTCTGTCCCCGGAATATAAAATCTAAAAGCAAGAGAATTAAGCATTGACAGGCCGTCTCCAAATAAGGCAAACCACAGATTCCCTTCAACATCCTGAAAAACACTCCGTGCATTGTTCCCCGGCAAACCGGAATCACGGTCAAATATTTTCCAGGATTTTACTGACACATCCTGTTCTGAAAGATCCATATAAATAAATCCCAAATCATTTGTCGATATCCATAACGATCCGTCAGAATCTTCATAAATTGAACTTACATTCAGGCTTTCAAATACTTCAAGATCACTTAAAGGTGTCAGAATGTTGGTATCATCATCAATTTCCAGTTTGAAAAGAGTATTGCCATTGGTTCCTGCTATATACATATTATCCCCGGTGTTCAGTTTATGTAAAGCTGTAACGTTAGAATAATCAAATCCTTCAACAGAATTAATCTGCATAAGTGTATCTTCTTCAACACCCATCATTAAAATGTTTTCCTGTGTTCCCAGAAGAATATTTCCTTCGGTAGTTATTGAAGCAGAGAAAAGAGCAAGGTTACTTTCAATTTTGTAGGTCTTTATCTTTTCCCTGTCAGAAAGATCAACCCTGAAAAGAGCCTCTCCCTGAGGAACTATCCAGACAGAACCGTCGGGACCTTCAAGTATCTCTTCAATAAACCGGGTATTTGTCAATGGCAGTTTCTCAAGAACACCTTTTTCATAATAATATACAGAACCATTATTGCATCCGAACCAGAGAGTTCCTTTACTATCTTTTATGTTAGCCGTAGGGTAATGACCGCTCAGTGAATCGGGATATGGAATATGATGAAAAGTAAAACCGTCAAACTTTGATAAACCGTTTCCAGTGCCTACCCAAAGGTAACCGTTGTCATCCTGTTCGAGAGTATAGATAAAAGTATTTGGTATTCCGCTTTCAATTCCAAAGTTCTTAAATCTGTAAGTCTGACCGTTAAGAATATGTGATATTAATAATAAGCACAATAAAATGATTATTTGGGGGTTTCTTCTTTCTATACTGAATTTCATAACAGCCCTGGAATTGATTATTTAGGCCTTTTAAGCGGTGTAATTTTTACTTTCGGCTGGTAAACGGGTACACCTCCGATAGGAGAGCTGAAAAAAGGTAAAGCATCTCCTCTCTGGCTTTCAAGTGTTATTACTACATTATTGTTTTTGACCAGTTCGCCCTGCTTTTTATGGAACTGAAAATCTAGAGAAGAATTGACTTCCTGTGCTTCTATGGGAATTCTGGATTCCTGCCAGTTATCTTCACCTGATATGGGGATTTCAATTCCCTGTTTATACCTTGAAACGACCAGAACATTACCATCTTCATCCCAGTCAAAATTTCGTTGTCGGATATACACTACTCCGGTATCAACATAAGGATAGATATGTGCAACACTCTTGAAGTTGTTCCACATCCTGAAAGTGTATTCATAAGTAAAAGCGTTCCCTCCTTCTACCGTCTGGTTAATATCCGGTTCACGACTTAGAAAATAACGGTACAGGTTGCCATCATCTCCACTAACACCCTCACAGATCACTTTAAACAGATATGAATTCCATTTAGTGCTGAATTCACCTGCAGTCGGATTGAAAGGTCCAAAGGTAAACCAACCGTTGTCATATCTTGCCTCTCCCCCGAATGCCCTTGATGCCAACAAGTTACCTCCCTTATAATTCAGTCCGTCAATGAGACCTCTCGATTCTTCATTTCTGTCAGGATCCACTCCTCGTCCCCCATAGATTGAAAAAAGGCATCTGGTATTGAATTCTCCCTGTATTTCATCATTTTCTCCTCCGGTATCAGGATCAAACACCCGTATATAAAATGGTTGTGTATATTCCTGGGGTATGGAAAAGAACCAGACTGAATAAAAATCATCATCACCCCAGGATGTCATTCCGTCTTTTCCAAATGTTACAAGAAAAGGTATATTTTCGTCACTTCCCGGCACTTCCTGTCCCGAAAGTGAATTGACAGATAAGACCAGACAAAATGTAAAAATTAAAAATATTGAATATAAATGCCTTATAAGTGTCATTAAATTTATAATTTATGTATTCTCATTTCCAGCATCAGGGTGTTACTATAATGTTTTTGCAGACACAAGTCTCCCTGACAACACCACTCTTATCCGGGGCAGAAGTGACTATCAGTTGAATATTATAAGTACCGGGGTTCGCAAACACTTTATCAACTTCCCTGCCAATTGCTATTGTTTCATCACCAAAATTCCAGTAATACCTTGCGATATTCCACCCGGGCAGATTTGTTTTACTGGCATCAAACTTTATGTTACTTCCGGCAACACATTCTTCCGGGCCTGTAATATACGGCTGCTCCGCATCAGAGATTTCAAGGTTATACGTCTTCTGGTTGAACATTGTTTCTCCTGTAATAAGATTTACGACATCCAGTTGTACCAGATATACTCCCGGTCCCGGATAACAATGTTCCACTATTGAACCAACCGCTGTATCACCATCTCCCAATCTCCATTCATAACGGAAAGGTATGGTATCGTATTTAACAGCGTTTTCCTCAATGAGTTGAAAACAATAATTATTTTCGATGAGTGTATCACAATCAGCTTTTCTGATGATGGTAGATACAAAATGATATATGTCGTCACTTCTTCCGCGGTTGGATGAAAAATAACCCGATTGGAATGTTTGGTCAGCCACAAATGCAAAATCGTCAGATTCCGAATTAATAGGTTCCGTCATTATAACCGGTTCTTCCCATTCACCAAAAGACAGAAAGGTATAGTAAACATCGAGATCGCCATAACCTCCCGGACGGTCAGATGAAAAATAGAGTCGTCCCGACGGGTGCATAAAAGGATAACTCTCATTTGAAGATGAATTAACAATTGGTCCCAGATTACGGGGGGTACTCCATTCCCCATTGACCATCTCACATAAATAAATATCAGCTCCTCCCTGTCCTCCCGGCATATCAGAGGAGAAAAACAGATATCTTCCATCTCTGCTGACAGCCGGCTGCGCAATATTATAATTGCTGCTGTTAAAAGCAAAAGGACGTAAAGAAACAAGCTCACTTCCTTCCAACTCTGCAACAAAAATACCGCTTGAGTTTTTATAATTTCTTCTTCTTGTGATCTTACCTGTTTCTGTTTCACTGGTAAAATACACTGTTTTTCCATCCGGATCAATACACAAAGGTCCGTTATTAAAAAGAAAACTCCTCTCACTAATCACCTCCCTCGGTTTCAGCCATTCAGTAGAATCTTTTTTCTCCGCAAAATAGATATTGAAGAGCCGTCTTCCTTCAAAAGTAGTACGGTCAACAATACTACTGAATCTCCTGTCAGAACAAAACAACACTCCATCCTGCACTATCACAGGAGATATATCATTAAAGATACCCGTGCTGAACGGCATCCTTGTCACTTTATACAATTCCGGATCCTCCTGTGCTGTCGCCCATGAGGGCAACAGTACTGCGATCAAAAAAAAGATATTATAGAGAAGCCTTTTATACATCAATTAAAAATATCTTGGATTAGCAGCACTCACTTTTGATCCGAACTCATATCTCAGTATAAACTCTGTGGACCCTTTCGAATAAGAATTCATCCTTCCTGCAGGATAATCATACGAAAAGCCAGCCATCATTTGCGGAGTAATCTGAAACTGCAAAAGCCCTACAAACACCTGTTCTGTAATACGGTAAGAACATCCTGCCCACACGATATCGGCAATTATTATGTTACCGTTTATATCAAACTGATTGAGTTTCTTCGTTTCCTGCAAAGAATAATTTATCAGCACTGATGGCTTAAACCTGAACAGAGGTGATATATTTATTAGTCCGCCTGCATTGAAAATAAATTCGTATTCCATGAAATCGTGATAGGCCTGTACATTCCCGTTACCTGAATTTCTGTAGGATAAAAAAGAAGGAATTGATATTCCTGCAAATAATCTGTCATTAAAATAGTAAAGTCCAAATCCTGTATTGGGCAATATATATTTTTTTCCATCTTCAGGAAAGACAGGATCAGGCCTGGAAATTCCAAGTAATCCTGAATAATCAGTATTTGAAATATCTGCTCCGGCTTTTAGTCCAAAAGACAGTTTCCCTCCTGCCATTCTTATATGGTAGGCATAAACTCCAAAAATACTTGCCGACCTTGTAACTCCATATTGCATAAAACGGGCTTTCATACCAAGAGCCACCCTGTCATTCTTCATGGGTGTATGAAGTGATAATGTCTGTAAGACGGGAGCTCCTTTGGTTCCCATCCACTGTACCCGGTATGACAATGCTGTGCTTAAAGCACTTCTGGATCCCGCATAAGCCGGATTTATCATCAGTCCGTTATGAAGATACTGACTATAGACCGGATATCCTAAGGTGATTCGTGATGAATCATTAAAACCCTGGCCCGACAATACCAATGGAAAAAATAACAAAAAAAATGTCAATATCTTAATGCCTCTGTACATTTATTTGCTGTAATTCATAACAGTATTCAAATCATTCTTTGTTTTATCTTCTTTTCAAGATAATAAATCCGCTATTCGGAATTACCGATCCGGTTTTTTCTGAAATTATCTTAAGTAAATAGTAATAAGTACCTTCAGGCAATTCTATCCCCTGTGAACTTCTGCCATTCCAGTTTTCCCAAACATTGTTGTTTTGATTTGATGTTGAGAACACTATAGTACCGGCTCCATTAACTATTGTCAGTTCTGCTTTCTGATTAACAGGGTCGAATCCGGTAATAATAAGTTCATCATTGATATTATCCCCGTTAGGTGAAATAGCTTCCGGAATAACTGCCGAAGTAACTTCCATATTGACCACATCCTTTAGCTGACATGGCCCATTTGTCACTGTCCATTCATAAGTATTCAGTCCGGCAGATATGTTCCGGACATCAGTATCATTCTTCGTGTCATCATCAAAATCACCTGTTCCGTTAACAACACTCCATTTCCCTGATTCAAAAGACTGGAGCGGATAAGCATTCAGTTTTACCAGATAATCAAAAGACATGAATGCTGAATCGGCTCCTGCACTTATTGTATCTATAGGGTTAAAGAAGGTTATAGTAACTGAATCTCTGCTGACACATTGCCAGTTTATTTCCTCCCAGTAAAATTTATATGATACACTTGCCGTGTTGAATGATGAATCAATCCATACTGTTGCTGTGGGGTCACCGGCAACAGATGATACCACCTGGGGAGGGAAAGACCACAAACCTGTACCTACACTTGGAACTGCAGCCAACTGATATTCAAAACCACACACCTGGTTATCAGGTCCGGCGTCAGCAACAGGTACATTATATACATTAGCCTTTCTGCTTCCACTGAGTGATGTTGCAGCACAGCCATTATTATCAGTCAGTGAAACCAGGGAGTAATTAAATACCGACATGCTTCCAGTGGGCACAGGGGTCATTGACAGTACTGTATCTGAAGCTGTTATGCCACTGATAACTTTTGCTGTGGAATTTTCATTATATGTCAGAGTCCATTCCGGGGATCCTGTGAGCCGGACTCTTAACTTAACCTGTCCTCCGTTACAAATACTGGTATCAGAAACTGAAGTAATAATGCCGGTGGGCAGAGGATCAATATCAATTTCAAATTCATTTGATATGCTGTAACAACAATTCTCAGGACCAGAAAAGATTATTCTTCTGTACCATCTCTTTGTAGTCAGAGGCGGCGGAGAATAATTCTGTTGATCATTGGTACCGGCGGCAGGTGTCCAGTCAATACCGTCTGTACTTTCTTCCCATACCCATTCCGGAGTGTCGTTGGCACCTCCTGTCAGCGCCGTTCCTGTAAGCGGAGCAGGTATCTGATTATAACATACCGATGTCTTAGCAGAAGTGATAACATTATTTGTAATTGGTGGCAACACGGTTATTTTTATACTGTTACTTTCAGATGAACAGGTTCCTGAAATGACTCTTCTCCTGAACCATGTTGTGACAGTTAGTTCACCGGGCTGATAATCCCTGAGGGTTCCTGATTCGGTTATATCAGTGAATTCATTATTATCTGTTGAATAAGACCACTGATATGCATAATCGCCTTCAATATCTGTTCCGCCTGAGGGTATACTTCCCCTGATCATATTGGGAACTGATCCGCTGCAAATGGTTGTGTCGGTAGCTGCTCCTGACAAAAGAGCTGCAATATTATTTAATATCGGTTTATGAACATTAACCACAACAATATTACTTATGTCCATACACTTTGATGAGCTGACGACTCTTCTGTACCATGTTGAATCAGTAAGTTCAGGAGGCGAATAATCTTTAAGGCTGTTAGAACCTGAAGCTTCTGATTCCCATGCCAATCCATCATCACTCTGCTCCCATGAATATGAGTATGTCCCGTCACCTCCTGTTGGAACAGTACCTTCAAGAGGAAGAGGTACTGAACCTGAACAGATAGTTGTATCAGAGGCAATTTCATTATTTTGTATGCTGAAATATCTTATCAGTTCTATCGGCAGGCTGGAACTCTTACACACATTGTCAGGGCCGGAATATACTATTCTCCTGTAATATCTGTTCTGTGATGATGTAAACTGAGATGTGTCGACGTTGTATGTGGGGTTTGTATTAACACCCGGAGCTGCCTGCCATGATCCGGCAGCTGTACTGTCCTGCCATTCATAGATATAGCTTCCTGACCCTTCTTCTGGATCTGAAGCACTCAGTACAGGGAAAAGAGAACCCTGGCATATCACCGAATCCGGACGTGCGGTAACATTCCCTGTAATTAACGGGAGCACAGTAACAGTAACTGTAGGGCTGTAACTGACACAGCGGCCTGATGTAACATATCTTTTATACCAGGTGGTAGTTGTGAGGGCTGCCGGGTCATAATCTTCAGAAGCAGACGATCCTGGAGCATTAACAGTCCAGGTAGTGTTATCGGTGTTGGCAAGCCATTGATACTGATAATAGCCGTTTCCATTGGAAGGGCCGGAGTTAAGCGGGATAAGGCTCAAAGGATCCTGTCCGTAACAGATTGTTGTATCACTGCCTACCAGATTGCCTGTAATAGCCTGATGAACTATAACCTTAACAGCTTTACTGATATCAGTAACAGGAGTGGAACCCGCATCTGTGACGACTCTTCTGAACCATGTATCCTGTGTAAGCAGGAAACTTTCCGGAGGGGTATAATTGATCTGGTTGTTTACACCCGGCACTGGAGAAAAACCATCATTTTCAGATGTTGTACTGTATTCCCACAAATATGAATAAGGTGTTGTTCCTCCTATAGGTATTGTGCCGGTAAATCCTGGGAATGGTGTATCAGAACATATTGAATCAACCTGTGTCCCGGTTATCAGTGATCTGACCGAGTTAAAGAGGAAACCGTTAAGGACAGGGGTAAAATCAGAGATAGTATCTCCTGCCTGTCCGGGTTGACCTGTTATACCCGGGGCCCGTGTTCCTCCCATTCCTCCTTCTACAGTGAATGATCCGTTTGCCGGAAGAGGAGTATTATTGGTTGTAATAAGGCCACCGCCACCACCTCCTCCTTCGCCAAAAGAAGAAATGGTATTTCCTCCTTTACCTCCTTTGGAGGATAAAATAATACCTGAAGTAAGAGGATCAACAGAATAACTCTGCAGATACAGACCTATTGTTCCTCCTCCACCACCGCCGCCGGCTCCGGCATCTCCTGAAGCCTCCAAAGAAGGAGAAGCCCCTTCGGCAAGTATGCTGTATCCGTTACCTTTCAGGGTATCGCATACAAGAATGACTATTCCTCCTCCGTTACCTCCATCAGTTGCCGTATTCACAGTAAGGTATGTTGAAGATCCTCCTCCTCCTCCCAGTAACATACTTTTGAGAGTGGTACCCAGATAAGTACTTTTCACCTGCAGACCTCCAAGACCTCCGGTAAAATTAAAACCACATTCCTGTTCTTCTTTCCCTCCCAGGCCTCCGGCTCCGTAATTACCACCACCGCCACCGCCGGAGAATCGTCCGTCACCACCACCTCCACCTGTCAGACTGGGTCCTTTCCCTTTGGCAAAAAAAGGATATAAGGGGTATATCGAATCTGCAGTTATCCAACCTTGTGAAACAGGACCTTCTCCCTTAAAACCGGCACTATCAGATAAACCTGAATATGCATACTCATACATACGGTCAGTCTCTGCACAGATCCCAAGTCCCTGAGAAGCTTTACCTCCTGCAAAACCTTTACCAGTTACGTCAATATCAGCCTTAAGGGAGAGAGTATTTCCGACAATAGCAGCCAGGACACCGCCGGTCTTTGATATACTGTCCCATGGCTGACAGCTGAGAGTCGCATCAACCTCGGCATAATTATACGAAGGAACCTTTACTATCTGAATATCACCCTGAACACTGAAATCTGAATCGACAATATTGTTTTTAAAAGTAATGGTATTAGTAGCATCATTGACTGATTCAACTATCAGAAACTCATGTTGGCCCGGTAAACCATAATTATATTCAATAAACCCGTAAGACCCCTCCTCTCTGACCAGGATCCTTACCCCTTTCATCTGGATCAACAGCACTGTATCGCCTTCTGAAAACTGTCCAAACTGTGCCTCATCATCAACCTGTACCAGATCAGCACCCATGGAGTTCACTCTGGCATATTTATTTACGATACCACTAATTTTCTTCTGTGAAAATACAGTAACACTATATCCTGTAAGTAAAATAAGACACAGAATAAAAAATCTCACGTGGTCTGATAGTTTTCCGGTCATCAACAACCTGTAATGAAATGCTAATATACTAATAATTGTTAAAACAAAACTGAATCAGTCTGCCATGTCTTTTCCTGCTTCCCCGACAACAGACTTCAACGGAAATTCCACGAAAAAAGTTGTCCCTTCATCAGTCTTTGATTCAAACCATATCTTTCCATTTGCAGCTTCAACATATTTTTTAACAATTGATAAGCCCAGACCTGTTCCCGAAGATTTTGTGGTAAAATTGGGGGTAAACATTCTTCCTCGAAGATTTTCCGGTATTCCAGACCCGTTATCTGCAACCGACACCTTAACTCTGGCACCTTTAATTTCAGCAGATACACTTACACACCCTTTCCTTCCCTGTGGTATTGCCTGTATGCTGTTTTTTATCAGGTTAGAGAAAATGCCGTTAACCTGTTCTTTGTCGGCACATATAAGCACATCATTTTCCGAAGGCCAGTTTAATATAAATGTTATATTTTCTGTATTACGGAAAAGTTCAAGAGTGGTGTTAATCTGTTCTTTCAAACTCATTACTACGGGATTTGAGCCGGGCATCTTGGCAAAAGAAGAAAAAGCTGAAGCAATAAGTGATAGATTATCAATATATTCAATCTGATTTCTGACAAAAATCTGTAGCTTCTCCCCAAAACCGGAAGGATTATCCCTCCACGATTTAAGTAGTTGCTGAACATTCAGCTTCATTGGAGTAAGAGGGTTTTTTATCTCATGAGCTACCTGCTTGGCCATTTCTCTCCAGGCATATTCACGTTCTGTGGAGGCAAGCTTATGAGTGCTCTCTTCAAGTTCATCAACCATTCTGTTATATTGTCTGACCATATCTCCTATTTCATCCTTCCCACTGTAATACAGGTGTTCACTTTTTTCTCCAAGCCTCACAGAAGCGAGTCCTTTGCTTAACATTGTAAGCGGTGAAGTGAGAGTTCCACTTATAATAACGGCAAGTCCCATAGTGATTAAAATAAGAAGCAAAGTGAAATTTATTATGGCAACAATCAAATTTGATATCTCTGTAGCCAACGCACTCTGCATCCTGAAATAAGGCAGGTTAAGAAATGCCTGTATTTTGTAATCAGCACTGTATAAAGGCATATAAACCGATATATATTTCATGTTTCCCATCTGTTCTGTCTGGAAAAACTCTGTTCTGGTAAAATCGGAAACATTTTTGAAAGCCATCATATCCATCCTGCGGCTGGTAAGATTACGATAGTATATTTCCGGACGGGATGTGGCTGTAAGAAAACCGTTAAGATTATATATATTAATGTCGGTGTTGAAAATATTTGAAAGATCGACGAGAAGTTCATTTAGTTGCTGACTGGTACCTGAACCGTTATTGGGAGTAAGCAACATTTCTTCCGATAGTTTGTTTTCCAGTTCAATATTTATCGAATTAAGTTTTTCTTTAATATTTTCATAGTGTTTCGATTTGTATTCATTAACAGTAAAAAGAGCGACCATTACTCCTATAAGAATGAATGAGAATAACAGGATTCCGATATAAGACAACTGAAGTTTTTGACGGAAATTAAGGCTCAGACTTCTTTTTATTGAGGGTCTGTTTACAAGAAGGACAAAAATATTACCAAGAAGCAAAAGGAAAGTGAAAAGATAGGCAAATGATATTAAGAGATTACCTGTATTAAGTGCTTGTCTGCTTATTACAACTGTAGTATTGCCGTTTTTGTATGCAACATGTTTATATTTTTCCGATTCAAATATCCTGTAATCAGTATTCTCTTCAACATATTCATCATCTGTCTTATTGTAAGCAAAATCTCCTGAATTCAATACTACAAGGCCATTTATATATTTGGCAAATGAGTAATCTTTCAGACCTGAAAAGTCATCGAATTTTTTATCTATAAGAAGCTCTGAATATCCGGGCTGAAAGACATTAATGTCGCTGTATAATTCTATAAATAAACCATGTATTGTGTCCAGGTCTTTACTGAAATTCAAAACACCTATATAGTATGATCTCCCACCCAGATTATCAATAAAGTAAAAGTTTGTACCAGTCAGCCTGTGCCCGTATTTAGTTGTCCGTCCGTTGAAAAAATCGAAACAATTATCCCAATCAGCTTCTCCGGAACCAATCCTCAATAACTGATTTTCGCGGCAGAGAACAAAATTGATATTATAATTAGCCCAGTACCCTGAAAAATACTTTGAAGTAAGGTAGTCGGTTATCTTATTGACGTCATCCTGGCTCCGGTTGAAATCTTCAGCAACCATCATGTTATACAGTACTGTATCACTTGTCATTAAAGGCCACATATCCAGCAACAGATGCTCAGCTGAAGGATCATTTTCAGTCGACAGCGAAAGAGCCTGCACTTTTATGTTTTCATTTGTCTTTTTTTCAGAGTTTATTGCTATTACATACAGTGAATACAATCCAAAGAGAAATGAAAATAATACTGTAGAATTAAAAATATTTATCTTCCTCTTTCCCATAAACCACCTTAATGAAATAAGGCCTGAAAACAAAAGGGCTACTATCAGAAATGAAGCTATGCTATTACCGCAAAAGAGGATAATAATCAGAAAAGAAGGAATAACAGATATTACTGTTGTTTTCAGTTTTACATCACCGGTATTCCTGAATATTTTAAGAATTATAAACAAAGGGACTAATAACAATAGAAAAACAGATACATATCCGACAATACTCAATGCACTTATTTCCAATATTTTATAGGTCTCGAAATTAATATTTGAATCAAGGACCAACTGAGTAAAGATACGATGCATCACACTCATGAAGAGGGCACCCATAATGAATAATACTACCCTCTGGGTGAATATTTTTGCCTGACTGTCAGTCTGTTTTACTGGTAGTGGAAAGCAAACATAAAAAATATAGGAAAGAACTGAGCAAAAAATGCTAAACAGCAACAGATGTCCCAGTGACGGGATGAAATTGTTAAGTGAAAAAACATATGGTGAAAATAATTCTGTCCGTAAAAAGACCTCCGGTACTTTAAAATAGAGAACCACCATATAAACAACTGAAGAGAGCAATGCGGAAGTCACTAATGTCTTCACCCCTTTCCATGATCTTTGCGGTCCTTTTGTCTGCGACAACATTAACATAATAATTGAGACCAGTACCAATGCCCATAGGATAAGAGGCACTATCATGAGAAGAGTATTGCTTTTTGTTTCCGGAAAATCAAGAGAGAAAAGAAAAACACCTGCATTATTGTACACCTTGTATTCTTCTTCACCAGGATGTATGTTCAGCTTAACACTTTCAGGCACCCTGAAATCTTTCACGAAGCCACTTCTTACAATGTCATTCTCATAACTGTAATCGTTTCTAATCCTTACAAGGCCAATCAGTTCGTGGTTCCCCGTTTTTATTCTGTCATGAATAAACCATCCGTTTTGAATAAAAACTACAGGATTGCTGAATAATGAATCTTCTGGTAATCCGGGAACATCAAAATCGTTGTCAGACCAATAAACAAGATTCTGATCAATATATTCAAGTATTGTTATTCCTTCTTTCGCAGTTAATGAAGATATAATGCTGCCGGATATTGGCCCGGGAGTTTTTTCCTGAGCAGGTACAGTTTGTAATTTTTCGAGACAATCCTTCATTATTCTTTCCTTATCCTGCAGTATCCTGTTGAATCTTTTAGTCATCAACCGGTATTCGAAGTTGCTGAAATAGAAGGATTCAGCTCCCAATGAAGCCAGGATAAGGAATACTGTAAGTATAAAAAGTAATAATCCGGAGCGTCTCTCTCTGCTCATTGAGTGGATATTAGTTTTAATCATGGTGATAGGGTTCACCCTTAATGATTGTAAATGCCCTGTAAAGTTGTTCAGCAAACAATAACCGTACCATCTGGTGCGAAAAAGTCATCTTAGACAGCGATAATTTCATATCAGAGATCTTATAGACATCTTCTGCAAAACCCCAGGGACCACCTATAACAAATAAAATTCTTCTTGTCTGATACATCATCTGCTTTTCCAGCCATACAGCAAATTCAGCAGTATTCATTTGTGTACCTCCTTCATCAAGCAGTACAATATAATCATTCTTTCCGGCTGATTCAATTATCTTTCTTCCTTCTTTTTCCTTTTGCTCCACTACCGGCATATTCCGGTTATTCCTGATTGCCGGAAGAGTGATTATCTCAAATGCAGCATATCTTTTAACCCTTTGTGAATATTTATCTACGCCTGAAACAATATACTGTTCCGTTGTCTTACCTGTTTGCAATAATGCAATTTTCATAAATTATGGCGCGACTTTTGTAAGTACTTTTATGCTTATACTATCTGCAAAAATATAATTAAAAATGTGCTCATACAATTATAAATATACCGGTTGGGATGAAGATTATCCCTTTATTATGGGAAAATAGTTAAATTTGTATTGTAGAGAATATGAAAGTCCCCAAAAAACTTAAATAATGAGATTAAAAAGTATTTTTCCTGTAATTCTTCTGTTATTCAACTATTTTTTTCTTAATGCACAGGAAACACCCCGTATACCAGAGGGTATTTCGGTTGCTTTCAAAGCGGGCAATGCAGTTGAACTTACAAAGTATATGAATTCGACTGTTGAACTGTTGCTTCTTGAGAATGCTGACTTCTACAAAAGGAATGTTGCTGAGGCTGTCCTGAAAGATTTTTTTGCTGAGTACCCGGTGGAAGATTTCATCATACGTCATCAGGGAGCAAAAAATGATGCCCGGTATGCTATTGGTATACTTAAAACTGATAAAGGTGATTTCAGGATATATTTTCTTCTCAAGAAGGTAGAGGAGGATTTGCTTATTCATCTTATACGTATAGAACCGGAAAATGCAGACTGACATTCTGCGGGATTTTATCCTGAGAAGTATTAATGAAGATATCGGGGATGGAGACCATTCATCTCTGGCCTGTATCCCTCTGTATGCAGAAGGGAAAGCCAGTCTCCTAATAAAGGATACCGGCATTTTGGCCGGGACTGAAATCGCCAAAGAAGTTTTTGATGTTGTCGATAAAGATCTTATTTGTGATATTCTTATCCATGACGGTGAAAAAATTGAACCCGGAAATATTGCATTGACTGTTACAGGCAGGCAACAGTCAATCCTTAAATCGGAAAGGCTGGTACTCAATATACTGCAGAGGATGAGCGGTATAGCTACTACAACCAATAAATATGCCACTCGTCTTCGTGGTCTTAAAACCAAAATTCTGGATACACGAAAGACAACTCCTGGTTTTAGGTTTCTTGAAAAAGAGGCCGTACGAATAGGTGGGGGGTATAATCACAGGATGGGACTTTTTGATATGATTATGTTAAAAGATAATCATATCTTATATGCAGGAGGAATAGAAAAAGCCATAAAAAAAACACAGGAATATCTGAAATCAAATAAAATAAATCTTAAAATAGAGATTGAAGCAAGGAATATTGATGACGTACAGACAATCCTTTCGATCGGAGGGATAGACAGGATTATGCTTGATAATTTCAACCTTGAAGATACCCGGACAGCAATAAGGATGATAGACGGGAGATATGAAACAGAGTCTTCCGGAGGAATCACCCTTGATACCCTTAGGGATTATGCTGAATGCGGAGTTGATTTTATATCGGTTGGAGCTCTCACTCATCATATAAAAAGCCTGGATATGAGCTTAAATGCTGTTTAAGAACAGTTATTTTTTAAAAGTCCTCCTGAGATCATTAAAATTTTAGTAATAATTTATATTATTATACCTCTGACATCTAATTAAAGTTATTTGTTATTTTTTTCATATTTTTGGTGCTGCAAAAAAACATTTAATGAAAAAATTGATATTTTTTTCTATCATTTTGCTTCTTGCTGCCTGCAAGGAAAAAACTGAAAATACTTATTTTACTCCCGAAAAAGCGAAGCAGAATTTTGACAGAATTAAAGCTATATGTGAAGAGGATAATGGAGAATTATGGGGAACCAATCTCTATGGCCCATTAATGTATGTCGACAGGGGAACCCGGAAAATTCTGGCCAATCAACCCGACCAGGAGGGCAATCTAAAAGAAAAAAACGGCATTTATACTGGTAATTATCCCAATGAATTAATTATCAATAATACGGCCAATACTTTTGGGGGCACCTTGTTTGCAATGTCGGCTCTCCCTTCAGAGGAAAATGAATTCAGGATTATCTCACGAGGTTTGCACAGTCTCTATCACCGGCATCAGAAAGCATCAGGCTATTTCACCACTTCCAACCATGAATGTAATTCTCCTTTTATGGAAGAAAGAAATGCCAGAATATGGACAAAACTTGAATGGAATGCTCTCAGAAAAGCTATCTCATCGGAAGGAAAGGAACAATTGCTATGCATACGGGATGCTCTTGTTTTCAGAGGAGCCCGACGGGAGTTTTATCAGGATTACAGCGCTTATTCTGACAGATTTGAAACATATGAGGGTCTGGCATTTTTTACTTCTTTACTTCTTGGAACAGAATCGCAGGAAGAATTTAATACACATTTGACGGAATACCTCGACAGAGTTTATTCCTTTGAATCATATTCCAGATCTTACGGAACAGTACAGGGAACCTTATATGCAACTCTTCTGTATATGAAGGGGTTTGATTTCACAACTATACAGTCGGAAAATGTTAATCTGGGAGAACTGGTAATGAATGTATACGACATCCAGTTGCCCGAACTGTGCCGTGATGTAGCCGGAAGTCTGGCTATCAATTATGATATTGATAAAATCCGTGAAGAAGAAAACCAGAGAGATGCAGATATAAAAGAGTATATTCACAAACAGATCAATACTTTCGTTGAAAAACCTGTCGTATATATCGAACTGGAAAGTCCATACTTCGACTTCAATCCGGAAGATATTCAACCTCTGGGACCAAACGGCACCCTGTATCATAAAATTCGTATATCCGACAACTGGGGAAAACTGACAGTTACCAAAGGTGGTTGTCTTATCTCAAGTAATTTCACTTACCTTCGTGTCACAGCAAAAAATTACAAGGCTGGCAGAAACCATTATGAAGGAGAAGGTTGGGATCTGATGCTTAACAATAACTGGGAAGTCATAGAAGTTGATGAGAATTATATCCTTAGAAAATTACAACCTTAAGACATTCCAATCTCTTTAAGCCTGTTCTCAAGTGAACTGATCTTCGTTTCAGCATCATTTTTCTTCTTCTTTTCCATGTCCAGTATTTTTTCCGGAGCATTCTTTACAAAATTTTCATTCCCAAGCTTCTTCTCTACATTAAGGAGAAAGCCCCTGTAATACTTCAGTTCATTACTTATTTTTTTTGCTTCAGCCTCAATATCCATTTTATCTCCTAAGGGAATAAAATATTCAACGGTCCCTATCATAAAAGAAGCTGCCTCCTCCTGTTTGCTGTCAACAAACTTAATATGATCAAGATTGCACAAGCGTGTAACAACAGGAAGAAATTCATGATCAGCACTCTTTTCATCAGCTCTGATACAAAGAATGAGTTTATCTTTATTATTCAGATCTCTCTCCTTTCTTATGCTTCGGATTGCTGTTACCGTTTCTTTTATCAGTTCAAATCTTCCTGTAATATTTCTGTCATATTTTTTTATTTCAGGCAGTCTGCTAATCATAATACTTTCACCATCTTTACGCTCATCAAAAAGCTGCCATATTTCCTCGGTAATAAAAGGCATAAATGGATGAATTATTTTAAGCAGTTTATCGAAAAAGCTTAGAGTTGCATCAAAGGTTTTCCTGTCTACAGGTTTCTTATATTCAGGTTTTATGATTTCAAGATACCATCCGGAAAATTCATCCCAGAATAATTTGTATACATTCATCAGAGCTTCTGATATTCTGAATTTCCTGAAATTGGAATCAACCTCTCCTATGCCTTTTGTAAGAATTTCTCCCATCCATCGTACAGCAGCAGATGAGGAAACAGGCTGTTCAGCAGTATCATCCACATCCCAGCTTTTTACCAGCCTGAAAGCATTCCATATCTTATTTGCAAAATTTCTTCCCTGTTCAGGGAGAGTATCATCATAAAGAAGATCATTCCCTGCAGGTGAACATAGCAACATCCCCACTCTTACCCCGTCCGCACCATACTTTGCGATAAGATCAAGAGGCTCCGGCGAATTTCCAAGAGATTTCGACATTTTTCTCCTTTGCTGATCACGTACCAGACCTGTCAGATAAACGTTACGAAAAGGTTTGTCTCCCTTAAATTCATAACCGGCAATAATCATTCTGGCCACCCAGAAAAAGAGTATTTCAGGTGCAGTAATAAGATCATTCGTGGGATAATAATAATTAATATCCTTATTCCCGGGATTCATGATACCGTTAAAAGATGTAAGAGGCCACAACCATGATGAAAACCAGGTATCAAGAACATCTTCATCCTGCCGTAAATCGCTTTCGCTAAGGGTTGTGTTGCCGCTCTTTTCCCTGGCTTTTTCAAGTGCATTCTGTAAATTCTCTGCCACAACTATTTCATTATTCCCATAATACCATGCAGGTATTCTGTGGCCCCACCATAACTGACGGCTTATACACCAATCATGAACATTTTCCATCCAGTGACGATAAAGATTCCTGAATTTTGATGGATGAAGATGGACATCTCCGTTAAGGACAGCATTAAGAGCGGGTTTTGAAATATCCTCCATTTTCAGGAACCATTGGGTTGAAAGCCTGGGTTCAATAATAATATGTGTACGTTCTGAGCGCCCTACCTTGTTCCTGTAAAGGATGACTTTGACAAGATTGCCTGTCCTGCGTAATTCCTCTTCTGCCATGTCTTTGGCAGCAAACCTGTCAACCCCCGAAAACATAGGAGAATCATTTATTATTGTTCCATCATCGTTGAAAATATCTATTGAGTCCAGATTATGCCTCATCCCTATCGCATAATCATTCACATCATGAGCGGGTGTTATCTTAAGACAGCCAGTACCAAACTCCATATCAACATAATCATCAAAAATAAAAGGAACTTCCCTGTTAGCCATTGGCACTATCACCTTCTTCCCTTTGAGATGTTCATATCTTGAATCGGCGGGATTGGCACACAAGGCAGTATCTCCCAGAATTGTTTCGGGACGGGTTGTTGCAACAACCACATAATCATCTTCTCCTGCAATTCTGTATCTTACATAATAAAGCTTTGATTGTTCCTCAGTAAAGTACACTTCTTCATCAGATACAGCTGTGCGTGCCTGGGGATCCCAGTTTACCATCCTGACTCCTCTGTAAATAAGACCCTTATTATAAAGTTCTACAAATACCCTGATTACTGAATCGTATCTTTCCTGATCCATTGTGAAGATAGTCCTGTCCCAATCACATGAAGCACCAAGCTTCTTCAACTGTTCAAGTATAATACCCCCATGTTTATGAGTCCATTCCCAGGCATGATCAAGAAACTCTTTCCGCGAAATATCTCTTTTTTCAATACCTTCACTCTTCAGCTTTGCCACTACTTTTGCTTCAGTTGCTATTGAAGCATGGTCAGTTCCCGGAACCCAGCAGGCATTCTTGCCAAGCATCCTTGCACGACGTATCAGAACATCCTGTATGGTATTGTTGAGCATGTGACCCATGTGTAGTACCCCTGTGACATTTGGAGGAGGAATGACAATTGTGTAAGGCTCTCGCTCGTCAGGTATACTTCTGAAAAAACCATGCTTCATCCAGTAATCATACCATTTACTTTCAGTAGTAAGCGGATCATATTTCGTGGGTAAATTCATATCGGGGAAAAAATAATCTAAATTGAAATATTTCGATCTGCAAAAATAGAAATTATTTATTACTTCCTTCCCGGCTGCTTCATTTCATCAAAACCGGCACTTCTCACTATCCCTTCTCTTATTTCTTAAGCGTGTTGTATTATATTTTCAGATATAATAAGATATTATTATCCGAAATAAAAAGCAATTGTATCAATAATCATCCGATTTGTTTATTTTTGTAGTTCTCAAATTAACTAACGACCATTTTATTATGCCGTCAATATCTGAAAAAGGCAGAGCAATGCCGGCCTCCCCGATAAGGAAACTGGCTCCTTATGCCGAAGATGCGAAAAAAAGGGGCATAAAAGTCTATCATCTCAATATTGGACAACCAGATATCCCGACACCTGAAGTAGCACTCAATGCCGTACGTAATATTGACCTTAAAGTTATTGAATACAGTCATTCTGCCGGTAATGAATCGTATCGCCGCAAACTGGCCTCTTTTTACAATAATCTGGGAATAGATATTGATTACACGGACATCCTGATCACTACAGGGGGATCGGAAGCTATCCTGTTTGCCATGATGGCATGCATCAATCCGGGAGAAGAGATAATCACATCAGAGCCTCTGTATGCCAATTACATTGGCTTTTCCACAGCCGCTGGTGTGAACATCGTTCCGGTTACTTCGCGTATTGAAAATGATTTTGCTCTGCCACCCATTTTTGAGATAGAAAAAAAGATCACTCCAAAAACGAAAGGAATAATAATATGTAACCCGAATAATCCAACAGGATATCTTTATTCCCGGGAAGAATTGAAGCAAATAGCCGATATTGTCAAAAAGTATGATCTGTATCTCTTTTCTGATGAATCATACAGGGAATTCTGCTATGACGGAGCATCGTTTTTCTCATCAATGAACCTGAAAGGCATTGAAGAGAACACAGTTGTGATCGATTCTGTCTCGAAGCGTTACAGTGAATGTGGTATAAGGATTGGTTCTCTTGTTTCGCGTAACCGTGAACTTATATCAACAGTTTTAAAATTTGCCCAGGCCAGGCTATCGCCTCCGGGTTTCGGACAAATTGCTGCTGAAGCCTCCATTGATGCTCCGGCATCTTATTTCACAGATATCAACAAAGAATATACTGCCCGTCGTGATTGTATGGTAGAAGCTCTTAACAATATTCCCGGTGTTTATTGTCCGAAACCAAAAGGTGCCTTTTATACCGTTGTAAAACTTCCGGTTGATAATGCTGATAAGTTTGCACAATGGATCCTTGAAAAATTCGAATACAAAAACCAGACTGTCATGCTGGCTCCGGCTTCAGGTTTTTATTCTACTCCCGGAATGGGGCTAAATGAGGTCCGCATAGCGTATGTATTAAACATTAACGATTTAAAAAACGCTATAGAAACTATCTCTGAAGCTTTAAAAGTTTACCCGGGAACCATACGCTGAGTTTATACCGGAGTAATGAGTTACTAATGAGAATCGCAGTTTTGTTATTCTTTATATAAAAGATACTTAAGCCTGATTTTGCAGAATTGTTCCAGACCGTCTTCCCATGTTGCTTTAATCTGTGTTTCATTCATACCGCTGATAATTTGTTCTCTTAAAACAGGTCCTCCTGCCAAAACATCAAAATAAGCTGTAAAAAATTTATCCTTTTCAGGATAGTCATTGTAAGCATCCAGTAACCAGCTCAGATTCAATCGCGGAGAAGGAACAAATTTACGTTCGATTGCATCACGCAAATCAGTTCCATAACATTTTATCCCCAGCAGAGGAGGCTTTCCTGATCCCGGCATGCTTCGGGGAGTAAAACTGAAACCCTTATCAGGCAATAAAGGAGAACCATAAACCTGAAAAGGAAATGGAGTTCCTCTCCCCAAAGAAATACTTGTTCCCTCAAAGAAACAGATGGATGGGTAAAGATAAACAGATGTCTGATTAGGAAGATTGGGAGATGGTCTTACCGGCAACTCATAAAAAGTATTATGATCATAATTCTCACATTTCACTACTACCAGATCACAGGTATTACCATCTTTTAACCATTTTTCTCCATTGATCATCAATGCATATTCCCCAATCGTCATACCATGTACTACAGGAACCGGATGCATTCCTACAAATGACCTGTGAGCGGTATCCGGAATATTACCGTCCACATAGAAACCGTTAGGATTCGGTCTGTCAAGAACAATACATCTGACATCATTTTCAGCACAAGCCTCCATAATATAATGCAGAGTGGAGATATATGTATAAAACCTCACTCCGACATCCTGTATGTCAAACAGCACTATATCAATTCCTTTCATTTGATCGGGAAGAGGTTTCCTGTACTTACCGTAAAGGCTAATAACCGGAAGTCCTGTAGTACAATCAGTCTTGTTCTCTATCAGCGCTCCATCATCGGCCATATCCCTGAAACCGTGTTCAGGAGAAAAAATAAGCCTCACATCAATCCCGTTTTCCAAAAGGTAATCAACAAGGTGAAGCTTCCCGACAATAGCAGTCTGGTTAGCAGCCACAGCTACCCTCCTGCCTTCAATAAGATGATAGTAGGCTTCCAGCCGCGAAGAACCTGGTACAGGGAGCTTCTGTACTGCCTGACAGGTATAATTCAACAAACAAAAAAATGACAGAACAGGAATAATACATTTCATAATATACCGGGATAAGCAAAAATAATTAATTATAATATCTGTCTAACTTCTTTTATAAAACTACAAAATACAATAAAACTTGCAATGAGTGAACATAAGACAATCAGGTTAAGTGCATATTTTATTAAATTTGAACTGTAATATATCTTATGAATTTACCCTGGTTCTTAGCACAACGGCTTATCAAAGGAAGAAAAGAAGGTACTTCTTTCTCGCAACCTATAAACGTGATAGCTATTATCGGCATCTCTCTCGGACTTGCTGTGATGATTCTGGCTGTAGCAATTCTTACAGGTTTTAAAAAAGAGATACGGGAAAAAGTGGTCGGTTTCGGATCCAATATTCAGATAGTTAATTTTGATTCAAATATTTCATTTGAAACCGTACCGATACATGAGGGGCAGGAATTTATCCCAAAAATCAAAAACCTTACCGGAGTAAAACATGTCCAGGTTTTCGCAACCAAGGCAGGGATAATAAAGACAGATGAAGATATTCAGGGTGTCGTTCTGAAAGGTGTCGGAAGCGATTTTGACTGGAAATATTTCAGCAGCAATCTTGTTGATGGTGAAATATTTACGGTATCGGATACTGTCCGCTCCGATCAGGTAATAATCTCCCGGCAGATATCGGATATGCTGTTATTACGTACAGGAGACTCTTTCGCAATGCATTTCATTCAGGATCCTCCGCGCATGAGGAAATTCACAGTAAGCGGCATATACGAAACAAGTCTTGAAGAATTTGACAAGATGTATGTTTTTTGCGACATCCATCATATTAAACGGCTTAATGGATGGGATGATGACCAGATAAGTGGTTTTGAAATATATATAGAAAACTTTGACGAACTTGAAGAGATGACTGCTGCTGTAAGAGATGCAATTGGCTACCGTATACTACCAGATGAAGACAGGTTCAAGGTTACCAATATAAGGGAAAAATATCCTCAGATCTTTGATTGGCTGGGCTTTCAGGACCTCAATGTGATAATAATAATAACTCTGATGCTTATTGTAGCCGGATTTAATATGATTTCAGGCCTGCTCATTCTTATACTGGAAAAAACAAATATGATAGGAATTCTAAAAGCCATCGGATCAGATGATACAACAATCCGGAGAGTATTTATCTATCAGGCTGCCTATCTTATTGGCAAAGGACTAATATGGGGTAACCTCATCGGGATAGGCCTTGCTCTGCTTCAGCTCAAAACAGGGCTTGTGAGCCTTGATCCTTCATCATATTATATTAAAACAGTTCCTGTAAACCTTGAATTATTTCATATAATATTGTTAAATGCAGGTTCAATGACCGCGATAATCATCATGCTGCTTGTTCCCTCCAAACTCATCAGCAGGATAAGTCCTGTAAAGGCAATAAAATATGACTGACAAGTAAGGATTAATCTATAAATACCAACGAATCAATACTTACATAAGCTCTCCGGGAATTCCAGGTAAGGTTTAACTTCGGCTCTTCAGGGATAATGTTCTTATAATGCTCATATCTTTCCAGGACCTCACTCACATAATTCACTGTTTCCTTACCTTTAAAATAGCCACTTCTCACAACAGGATCTTTATAATACTGTGGTTCCGCTTTTTTCTGTATCCATACTTCCACGCTTCCATTCCATTTCTGCGGATCCATCCCGTTCTTCCCAGCCAGTCTTATGGCATCGAGAACATGTCCCTGTCCGGCATTATAAGAAGCAAGGATAAACTTAATTCTTTCGTTTTCATCTGTCACTTTCGATTCATAAAGAGACTGCAGCCAGCGTATATATGATATTCCTGCCTTCACATTATTTTCAGTGGATGATGTTATATCAATGCCAAAACGTTTTCCCGTTCCCGGCATTACCTGCATAAGACCATAGGCTCCGGCACGTGATTCAACTCCGGGATTAAAACGCGACTCCTGATATATCAGTGAGGCCAGTAAACGCCAGTCCCATCCTATCTCAGCACTGGCAGATTTTATCAATTCATCATATTTTGATATCCTTCCTGTCATGAAGGTATAATAATCACTTTTTACAATAATCCTTGACCGGGAATTTTTAAAATATTTGGCATACAGAAATGCATATGACTTGCTGCTACGATAGCCGTTAACCCATCTGTTAAACTCTTCAAGAATGCGGTCTGAACCCTCTTTTCTGACACCCCATACAACATAGCGGGGAAAACTGACAGGAGTATTGATATCTATTCCATTGTAAAAGGTTGAATTTACATGAGCAACGTTTTCATTACTTACAGTGTATTCTATTATACCATCTGCCACATTCCTGATAAGCTCCTCTGAATCGTACGGAACCTCAATTATACTGACAGAATCCCCTATCTCCCGGGCAAGTGACCGCATACGATCTGCATGAGAAGAGTATTCCTGAACATATACGGTTTTCCCGGCCAGATCAAGCTGATTCCTTATCAGGTGTCTGTCAAGAGCTTCTGCTGTCATGGACCGCCAGTTGTCAGGTTTACGCTGAACTAACATCTGTCGTGTCTCATAAATAGGTTCGGTGAACTGAATGGCTTCTCCGGCAGAAGAATTGACTGTAAACCCCAGAGCCAACAGATCTGCCTTTCCTGAATTCAATAACTGAACAGCTTTCTCAGGATTATTTTCCCTGATAATTTCCAGGTCCACTCCTATGTGTTCTGTGAACTGCTTAAGCATCTCATAATGAAAACCCATAGGTTCCCCTTTATATACAAAATAATTCGTGGAATTAAAATCTGACACTGCAATAAGTCTGCCCCTTTTTACAATGGAGTCAAGATCAATTGATATAGTTAAATTATTTTTGGGGATTACAGGGATTTCAGTCTTCTCAGTACACGAAAACAATACTGATAACAGTATAAAAAATAAAATAATATGCCTCTTCACCAAATCTCATCATATTAGTTAAAAATCGCCTTCAAAAAAGAGGTGCAAAGATAATTATTTTTTTAATTATAAAAAGTCCAGGCTAATCCATATCTTATCATTCTGATATTCATTGGATATGAAGGAGTCATAAAATAATCATAACCCATGTATCCCGAATTAAGATGATCAACCATTACAAATATCCTGGTCCGTTTAAGTTTTACATTTAGAAAAACATTGATGAAAGGATAATTGCCTGCCTCAACCTCATCCTGTCTGAAAAACTTCCCTGTAGATGGCATATAGGAATAGGGATGATATAAGGTATGGTAGAGAACTTCTACTCCCAACTGTGTGTCAAGTCTGCCGTTTGTCTTTTTAAACCTGAGTATATGTTCAAAGAAAAATGATGAACGGGTGGAAAATAAAGGGAGATCAAGTATTGCAGAATTACTGCTCTTTTGAAGAAGTATATCGGAATTAATATGGAATTTCCATGCTTTTATCTCTTTCTGAATATTCAGGGATGCAACAGATAAACCTCCCTGATGTTGAGAAGGAAGGGCAAGATTGTTGAAATCGGTATAATTATCAATTATGGCATAATTGAATTCCATCTTGGTTTTTTTCTCAGGATATGACAAGGCTGTGCCTACATTGATCCGGAATTCTTTTTTCATGCTGTTATTCCATTCAATGTTATTACTTCCCCATCTTTCATACCAGAATGATGGCTGCATATTAACGATACCCCCTGTTATGTCCCATTTCAAATCGCCCTTGTCAAACTGAAAAACTTTGGTAATTTCTCCGTTAAGATTAAAATCTCCTGCCCTGTAGCCTGTAATAAAAAATTCTCCATAGGCTATCCACCTGAACTTATCTCCTATATTGTTGAACAACTTACCGGTAAGCACATTATTATGCTTCTTCCATGAAGCTGTATCAGAATTGGTTGTGTCATGTGTGGGAATAATCTGACTATACCTTAAGAGCTCATTGCGTAATCCTGCTCCCCCTCCCAACCTGAATTTACGGGATTCATCAGTAGTAAAATCAAAACGGATAGTGTTTTTAAGGTTTCGAAAATAAAGAGAGTCACAGGTAAAGGAATCACTGATAAATGCAGTATCGTAAAACCCCGATCGCGGGGCATTATCAAAATACCTTCTGTTGTTGTTCTCCCAGACGAAGATATGTGACAGAGTGCCGCTGAGGCCTGATAGTCCTGATTTTCTGCTCTTCGAAGTGTCTTGTTCCTGAGCCTGGCCTCCTATTTTGTACCTTTGAACAAGTAAAATATTTCTGTTTTTGAGAATACTCTTTGATAAATTGAGGGCTCCCATATTGACAGGAACTTCACGGGTTTCATATATTTCAAGATCTTCCTTATCAATTATTCCCCCGTTTTCGTAAGATGTTAAATTATTTACACCTGTAGAAAAATAAGCCTTGTATTTCTGTGCTGTATATGATCCGAAAAAAGTAAAAGCCTTATCGTCAGCTTTCTGGTAATTATACTGTCCCAAATTATATATAACATCAAAAATAAGTCCGAAATTCAGAAAGCGGTTCACGTTCTGGGAATGACGCACCCTGAATGTTTGTTCTGATGTCTCCCTGGGAGCTCCGTATGTCCAAACCATTTCTGAAAACGGAACCTGGGTATTCATAAAAACAGCATTATCGGGATGGTACATAAAAGGGTAAAGGAATGAATAAAGGAACTTATCCGGATCCCTAATCCTGTCAAAAAAGTTTATCTGATAAAAAGGCAGACCATAACTTCCCAGTGTTGCATTCATATTTGAATACCTGTCAGCTAACCTGTATTGATGAAATAAAGAGAATACTGTATCAAAAGGAATTATTTGTTCTTCAGTGAAATCACGCGACAAATTCCATTGTTTAATAATTCTGGAATCAGAAGTTTTTTCATCCTGAGCTGATAATCCCCGGAATATAAACAGGATAATTAATATCAACAAACATCTTCTCATCAGCGCAAATATAGGAAATAATGGGAAGAGTGATTCTCTTTGCAGGCTGCAGGTGCAGGGAGTTATTACAGAGCAGTTTCAGAGACAGGTACTGAGCAAAACCAGTCTCTCGTCTGCTCAGTCCACGTTATCATTAAGATAGGCATTGTTTTCTCTCAGTACCGGACCGTCATCATCGTCAGAGGTGAGAGTAAAACGGGATAATTTACTTTCAGATGTTTTCTCCGGTTGACCAAGTGACATATTCCGTCTTATATAGGCTGGCACATCCTCGAAAGAATCAATGTTTTCCTTGATTGTTTTATTGGAGAGCCCTTCTTTTTTCAGTATATTCTGCATGTGTTTAACCTTTTTTAATGTAGCCTGAGGTTTTTCCTGCCCGTTATTGTCGTCATCCTCCTCTTCTCTCCTAATCTTCACTCTCTGGTCTTCATTATACAGGTTAAAATCTATAACACCCTGATATTCTTCTTCATAATCGGTAACTATCGATTTATGGCCTTTTTTATGCACTGTAAAACATTCGTTTTTCTTATCTCTGACCAATGCTTCGGGAACAGCATTTCCCTCCTGAAGCAGTTCAACCCTTGAGGATTTTTTCGGACGGTAAGGCTGAAAGATGGAATTAGCTTCGAAGCCTGTTGCAATAACAATCACATTTATATTTTCGCCCAGTGATTCATCCTGTGAGAGACCCCTTATTATCAGGGCATCGTCGGAAGCAGCGTCATAAACATAGTCTGTTATTTCACCCAGTTCATCCATTGTCAGTTCATGTTCACCTTTCCCTGAAGAGATATTTATAAGGATACTTTTAGCTCCGGTGATGTCATTTGAGTTAAGAAGAGGAGAAGCCAGCGCATTTTCTATTGCATTGACAGCTCTGTTTTCTCCTTTGGCCATCCCCATTCCCAGGAGGGCCACACCAGAATCTTTCATCACTGTTTCCACATCAGCAAAATCAACATTGATATATCCTGTCACTGTGATAATTTCGGCAATACCTTTCACTGCAGTAGTGAGTATATCATCAGCTTTTGAGAAAGCAGTTGAAACACCCTGGTTACCATAGATTTCCCTTAGTTTTTCGTTGTTTATCACAAGGAGGGAATCAACATTGTCTTTTAGTTCTGATATCCCGTCGATAGCATATCGTATCCGCATTTTACCTTCCGACTTAAAAGGGATAGTAACTACTGCAATAGTGAGAAGACCTGCCTCTTTACAGGCTTTCGCAATAACAGGGATAGCACCTGTCCCTGTTCCTCCCCCCATTCCTGTTGTTATGAAAACCATTCTGGTATTTCCTGCCAGGGCTTCCATTACTGAATCCAGATTCTCCATAGCAGCCTTCATTCCCTTTTCCGGCTGGCTGCCTGCACCCATACCCTCAGTAAGCGACTCTCCGATCTGAACCTTGATAGGAACAGGACTCTTGGCCAGGGATTGATGGTCGGTATTACAGACAATGAAGTTCACATCAGTAATACCTTTCTCAAACATGTGATTGACGGCATTGGTGCCTCCGCCTCCTATCCCGAGGACTTTTATTATTGATGACCTTTCTACAGGCAGATCAAAGTTCATTATATCGTCAGGCATTGTATTAAATTTTTTGTTATCACATTATTAATAAAAACAGTAAAAAAACCATATCTGAGTATTCAGTTAATAGACTGATCCTCTACTTCAAACATCTTTGACATCATTATTTTAATCTTTTCACCCAGTGAGGTCCTGGCTTCCTGCGGCGCTTCCTCTTGCGAAACGAAATTTTCCTTTTCATTTTTCTCCGTGGCAGTCTGCCTGTGAGCATTTTTGGTAAAATCATCCTCATGGCCGGCATTGAACGATTTCTTATAAGTGTCCAGATATTCAAATCCTCTCATAACAAGCCCCACAGCAGTTGCATACATTGGCTGGTTAATTTCATCCCTTGCCACTCCGGCCAGATGTTCATTGGGTAAACCTATCCTGACATCCATCGCTGTTTTAAATTTCATTAGTTGCGACAAATGTTTCAACATGGCACCTCCTCCTGTAATAACAACACCGGCTGCAAGTTTATCGGCATAGCCCGAATTCTGGATTTCAAAATTGACAAAATCAATAATTTCTTCCATTCTCGACTGAATAATATAGGCAAGGCTCCTGAAAGATATTTCCTTAGGTTCACGACCACTTATACCGGGAATTGAAACAACTTTGTCCTCCGGAGCAATATCACCAAGTGCTGATCCATACTGTATTTTAAGTTGTTCAGCATGACGCTGCAGTATCGCACAACCTTCCTTTATATCTTTTGTAACAACATTCCCTCCAAGAGGTATTACAGCAGTATGCCGTATAATATTATCATAATATACAGCCAGGTCGGTTGTCCCTCCTCCGATATCTACCAAGACAACACCCGCTTCTTTCTCATCTTCAGTAAGAACAGCATCTGATGATGCAAGAGGTTCAAGGATCATATCCTTTAAAGTGAGACCTGCCTTCCTGATACATTTCTCGATGTTCTTAGCTGCTGCCACCTGCCCGATCACGATGTGAAAATTGGCCTCAAGACGTCTTCCGCACATCCCAATCGGACTCTTTACTCCGGTTTCATTATCAACAATAAAACTCTGAGGTATAACATGTATAATCTCTTCCCCGATATCTATATGGATTTTATGCATATCTTCAATGAGTCTGAAGACTTCTTCTTTCATTATCTCATCCTCATAAGCATCCCGTAAAATATATCCGCGGTTCTTCATACTCTTTATGTGTTGCCCGGCAATACCGACAAACACTTCTGAAAACATAATCCCCGATCTGTTCTGAACATCTTCAACAGTAGTCTGTATAGCTGTAACTGTTTCTTCAATATTCATCACAACGCCTCTCTTAACCCCTTTGGACAAAGCTTTGCTTAAACCGAGAATCTCTATTTTATCATTCTCATTTCTTTTACCGACAATAGCCACAATTTTTGTGGTGCCTATGTCAATTGCTGCTACGTACTGTTCCTTATTATTCATATCAATATGTTTTTTTTACTGTCTTCTTCTGCAAACGATCTGATCTTTGTACTCCAGGTTGATCATTGAATATCTGTTCCATCCCGCTACTGGCATTACTTCTTCATACAAAGCCTGCAGGTTCCTGAGTTTCCCATCGAAGTTATCGACAGGACCAAGATGGATCAGATGATTTCCCACACGAGGAAAAAGATCAATCTCATCTCTGCTGTCAATGTATATCTGATCAATTTGGGCAGACCAGAACCTGTCATTTCTAATATATTTTACAAAATGGAATAGGTCTTTCAATATTGTCTTTTTAATACATGTATCAAGCACACTGACATTTTTAAGCATAGCCGGTGTGATATCTATATTACCCCCTGCTATATGAAGCCTTGGTGTATACAGATTTCTCTTCCGGAAAATATATCCTTCTTCATCCATAAAGAAATCTCCGCCTTCATCGGGAATTATTCTGAAGAGAGGATTACGCTGATCGGCATATACATATAAGGTTCCATTAAAATCCATGTATACTTCAGCTGTTTTAAGCTCTCTCAGTTCATTTATTCTGTTCTCAATAGCAGAAACAGGTATGTCTTCAATTGTTCCTCCCAATATTCTTATATTATCATTATATACCAGATTAAGAAGTTGTTTTTTTGTAACAAAATTATAATGCGATGAATCGACAATGTTAATTACTACTCTGCTGCACAAAGTTGAATTGTGAAAGCCCTCCAATAAAAAGGGAATTACAGCAAGGTATAATAGAGGTATCATCATTATTATTTTCATTATCCTCGCCATTTTGCCACCTCCCGTATTATTTTTGTTTCTATCGGCTCCACTGTTTTGTCGATATCTCCGGCCCCTATGGTTACAAGAACATCCAGTTTATCAACATCGATTGCTGCAGGTATTTCCTCCAATGAAATAAGTCTTTTGTCAGCAAGTTTCATTTTTTTGAAAATCATTTCAGAGGAGACTCCTGGTAAAGGTTCTTCCCGTGCCGGATAAACAGGCAGAAGGATCACTTCATCAAGCTCATCAAGTATTTTGGCAAAACCCTCTGCATGATCACGTGTCCGGCTGAAAAGATGAGGCTGAAAAATTGCAGTTATCTTTCTCCCTGTGAAGTACTCCCTTAAGGCAGAAATACAGGCTTTTATCTCCTCGGGATGATGTGCATAATCATCCACATAAGCCAGTCCCGGGATGTTAATCCTGATATCAAATCTTCTTCTGACCCCCAAAAAGGATGACACCCCTTCTTTTATTTCGTCTTCTCCTGCCCCGCATTGAAGAGCTACAGCTGTTGCAGCGGTAAGATTTTCTATATTGATTATTCCGGGAAAAGAATAACGGATATTTCTTAACACAGAGTCGGGAGTGCGGATATCGAAATAGTAAATATTATCCTTCTTCTCTATATTGAAATATCTGTAATCAGCTTTTTCATTTTCTCCGTATGTAAGGAATCTGACACCGGCGGGACAATTAATGCGCTGACGTATATTATAATTACAAATCAGGGTACCTCCTTTGGGGATCTTTTCAAGAAACTCATTATAAGCGTCAATCATTGTATCATGGTCGCCATAAATATCAAGATGATCTGCATCGACTGCTGTGACAACAGCAATCAGTGGAAAAAGGTGAAGGAAAGACCTGTCATATTCATCAGCTTCTATGACAGTATATCTGCTATGACCGGTAATGTAATTTGTATTATAATTTTTTGATATTCCTCCAAGGAAAGCGGAACAATCTATATCTGATTGTTTAAGCAGATGTGCTGTCATGGTTGAAACAGTTGTCTTTCCATGTGTTCCTGCAACAGCTATGGTATCGGTCAGTGCTGATATATCTCCGAGAACTTCGGATCTTTTTCTTATAGTATAACCCTCATTTCTGAAATATGTCAGGATCCTGTTTCCGTCAGATATTGCCGGAGTGACTATAATAAGGACTTTCCCCTTGTATTTTTTATCGCGGAACAGTTCTGGTATTTCGAATTCATTATCGTTGTAAATAATTTCACAACCTGCCTCTTCAAGAGTTTTTGTCATGTTGCCCCGGGCTCTGTCATAACCGGCAACAATAAAATCTTTTTTAATGCAATACAAAGCGAGAGCACTCATCCCGATCCCTCCGATGCCTATAAAAAAAACTCCCCGTATGTTATTATCATCAATCATTTACCTGAAATTTTAAGTACCTCTTCAGCTATCCGGATATCAGAATCTCTGTCAGCCATTTTCTTTATATTTTCCGAAAGGAACTTTCTTTCTTCCTTATTTGATACAAGATTAATGGCAATATCCACCAGATGTTTCACAGCATCTTCATCTCGAACCAGAACAGCTGCATCGCAGTAAGAAAGAGACAGAGCATTTTTTGTCTGATGGTCTTCTGCTACATTTGGAGAAGGGACAAGAATAACAGGTTTCCCCACGAGACATAACTCAGATATTGTCCCTGCTCCTGCCCTTGACACTATTATATCGGCAGCTGAATATGCATAATCCATCCTGCTGATGAACTCATGTACTGATATATTTCCGGCAGATGCTTCCGAGACCAGGCTTTTAGCTGTACTGTAATAACTTTTCCCTGTCTGCCATATCCATTGGCATCCTGATTTAATCATTCTGGATATACTCTCTGAAAGACTTCTGTTAATTGTTCCCGCACCAAGAGATCCCCCAATGACAAGCACTACAGGAGCCTTATTTGTGAGATTAAAAAAGGAAAGTGCATTGTCCTTAAGATCGTCTGTATTATCATAATTATAACGCACCGGATTTCCTGTTTTAATTATCTTTCCGGAAGGAAAATATTTCTCCATATTGTCATAGGCAACACATATTGCTGATGCTTTTCCCGCAAGGATTTTATTTGTCACCCCTGCATAACTGTTTTGCTCCTGGATGAGAACAGGGATTTTCATCCTTTCGGCCTGCCATAATACCGGACCACTGGCATAACCACCAAATCCGACGACCACATCAGGATCAAAATCTTTTATAATCTTTTTTGCCATTGAAAGGCTTTTAAACAATTTCATAAGAACACTTATATTCCGGAATAGCAGTTTTCTGTTAAAACCGGCTACAGGCAGGCCTATAATCCTGTATCCTGCCTCTGGCACCAGTTCCATTTCCATTTTCCCTTCAGCTCCTACAAATAAAATATCAACCTTACTGTCCATACTCCTCAGAGCATTTGCTACAGAAATAGCCGGGAAGATATGGCCACCCGTACCTCCTCCTCCAATAATAATTTTCTTATGCTTTTGCCGGTTCATATATTTTTTCTCCTTCATCTTTTATCTCTTCCTCCGGTAGTACTTCCTTTTTCATTCGGGCAGTAGCCACTCTGCTGACACTCAGGACCGCACCTATTGAAAAACTCATTATAAGAACTGAGGTTCTTCCCCAACTGACCATTGGCAGTGTTTGTCCTGTCACCGGAATCAGGCCGACAGCTACCATCATATTCATAATAGCCTGTACTACAATCATAATGACAAGACCCAGAACAAGAAATGCGGGGAAGGCCGTTTCACATTTCTTTGCAATGGATATACCCCTGAATAACAAGATCATATATGCCAGTATAAGGGGTATTGCACCCAGGAATAAACCATATTCCTCAATTATTATTGCAAAAATGAAATCAGAGTTCGATTGAGGCAACATATTCCTTTGGGTACTACGCCCGGGAGCTTTACCAAATAATCCTCCGGTTGAAATGGCTATTTTTGCCTGATTCAGCTGATAATCACTGTCAGCATCTCCTGCACCTGTAAAATGGTTTTCAATTCTGTCATTCCATACTTCCACCCTGTTGTCTTCAGTGACAACTGACAGGATAAGAGCGAATATCACCACTGCTGCCATTGCCGCAGTAACATAAGCAATGAGGTATTTGACAGGGACTCTTCCTACAAACATAATAATGATGCTGATGGCAAAAATCATGACTGCTGTTGAGAGATTCTCGGGCATGATAAGAGCGCATATCACTGCTATGGGGAAAATAAAATATTTTGTTACCAGAAAGAAATCCGTCAGTTCATGCTGGTATCTGGAAAGAGTCCGCGCAAGATATATCACAAGAGCTACTTTAGCGAGATCGGAAGTCTGCAACCTGAATCCTGTACCTGGTATAAGGAGCCATCTGGTTGCTTCATTTATCCTCGCTCCAAAAACAAGGGTTAATATCAGCAGTGCCACTGATACAATAAGAAATACTCCAGCCAGGGAAGAATAAATCCTGTACGGGAGATAGTGAACAACAACTATTATTACAAGACTGATTAACAACATTATAAACTGGCTCCTGAGAAAATAGGTCGTATTGCCGCCATAACTTCTGAACGCAACATTAACTGATGAACTATAAACCGCCAGGAGGGAATAGATCATAAAGAGGACAACAAGGCCCCAGATAACCCTGTCCCCCTTAAATGTCCGTGTAAACCATCCCTGCTGCATTATATTGTCTTTTTATTAGAGATTTCTTACTGCCTGTTTAAACTGTCGCCCTCTGTCCTCGTAATTATGAAAAAGATCGAAACTTGCACAAGCCGGTGACAAAAGGACTGTTTCTCCTTTTTTTGCCAGGTAGTATGATGATCTGACAGCTTCTTCCATCGAGTTGGTCTCAATAATTGTAGGAACTTTATCCCTGAATGCCTCTAGTATTTTCCTGTTATCTTTTCCAAGACATACAACAGCTTTTACTTTTTGTCTGACAACAGGAAACAATTCCGAATAATCGTTACCCTTATCAATACCTCCAACAATCCACACCACAGGTGTTTCCATACATTCCAGAGCATACCATGTAGAATTTACATTTGTAGCTTTTGAATCATTGATGAAATTTATACCGCTTACTTTTATTACCGGTTCAAGACGGTGTTCAACTCCCTGAAAATCAGCGAGGCTCTCTCTTATAACATCTTTTCTGATGTTCAGAACCTTACCTGCTATAGCGGCGGCCATTGAGTTATAGGTATTATGCCGCCCTTTAAGAGCCAACTCGTGAATAGTCATAAGGTTAGTTTTATGTTGGTAATCAATTATTAATTTCATTTTATCAATATATGCTGCCATTCCTTCCTTAAGGGTATCTGAGAAAGGCAGTAGAGTAACCGGCAGTTTCTGTGCTGCTAATCCCGCAGCAATAACAGGATCATCTGCCCAGTAAATAAGGTAATCAGATGCTGTCTGGTTACGTGTAATTCTGAATTTTGAACTTGTATATTTAGCAAAGTCATGATCATATCTGTCAAGATGATCAGGAGTGATATTCATCAGTACAGCTATGTCTGCTTTAAAATCATACATACCGTCGAGTTGGAAGCTGCTTAACTCAAGTACATAATAGTCCCATGATTTTTCGGCAACTGCAAGTGCGAAACTTTTACCGACATTACCGGCAATAACGGTATCTTTACCGGCTTTGGTCAGGATATGGTAAATCAGATTGGTGACAGTTGTCTTGCCGTTGCTCCCGCTAACGCATATCTTAATCCCTTTTGCGTATCGTCCTGCAAACTCAATCTCGGAAATGACAGGTATCCCCTTTTTACGCAACTTAATTATCAGTTCCGAATCATCTCTCACTCCAGGGCTTTTTATAACCTCTCCTGCTGATAGAATCCTGGCTTCAGAATGAGTGTTTTCTTCCCATTCTATTTTATGATGGTTAAGTATGTCTTTATATTTTTCTTTTACAGATCCCATATCAGAGACAAAAACATCAAAGCCCTGTTTCAATGCCAGAACTGCTGAGCCTGTCCCGCTCTCCCCTGCTCCCAGTATGACGATCTTCTTCTTCATCAAACTATCTTATCTTGAGTGTTACAATACTTATTACAGCAAGTATCAGAGCTACTATCCAGAATCTTGTCACTATCTTTGGTTCAGGATAGCCTTTTTTCTGGTAATGATGATGCAATGGTGCCATGAGAAATATTCTCCTGCCTTCTCCGTATTTTCTTTTTGTCCTTTTAAACCAGGCTACCTGTATTACCACTGAAAGGTTCTCTGCCAGAAAAATACCGCAAAGTACAGGTATAAGAAGTTCTTTCCTTATCACAACAGCAAAGACGGCAATTATTCCACCAAGAGTCAGTGAACCTGTATCCCCCATAAAAACCTGTGCAGGATAAGAATTATACCACAAAAAGCCTACTGTTGCTCCTATAAAAGATGCTGCATAAATAACCAGTTCTTCCGAATGGGGTATAAACATAATATTCAGATAGTCAGCATATATAACATTACTCGACACATAGGCAAGGATGCCTAGTGCTGCTCCGATTATTGCTGAGGTTCCTGTTGCCAGACCGTCAAGACCATCGGTAAGGTTAGCCCCGTTGGAAACAGCTGTAAGTATGAATATGACAATACATACAAAAACCAGCCAGGTCCAGGGTTTCCTGTGATCCTCACTAATAAATGACACAAGCCATGAATAATCAAATTCATTGTTCTTGACAAAGGGGATAGTGGTTTTTGTGGATTTTATTCCAACAGAGATCTCCTCCTGCCCGGAACTATGATTTTCAGATTCAAGCATTTCTATCCTTTCATGTATTGACAGATCTGACACTTTTACCTTTTCTATTGTTACTACCTCGTCACACATGAAGAGTGCCAATCCTATTATCAGTCCAAGAATAATTTGTCCTGCAATCTTGAAACGCCCGGCCAGGCCTTCTTTGTTCTTTTTAAATATCTTTATATAATCGTCAATAAAACCGATTATTCCCAGCCACACAGTTGTAAGCAACATCAGCAGTACATAAATATTGTCGAGCCGTGCAAAAAGCAGAACCGGAATAATTATTGAGGCAATAATGATGATGCCTCCCATTGAGGGAGTGCCTTTCTTCTGATACTGTCCTTCAAGACCCAGATCCCTCACTAATTCTCCAACCTGCATTCTCTGGAGCGTCAGAATTATTTTTTTTCCTATAAGCATTGAAATGAAAAGAGAGGTAATAACAGCTGCTGCCGATCTGAAGGAGATATAACTGAAAACTCCTGCACCGGGTACATTAAGCTTGTCAAGATATTCAAACAGATAGTACAGCATTCTCTTTACATTTATTTATTTGCAAGGGCATTTCTGAGCTCCTCACGATCATCAAAATGATGTCTTATTCCCATTATTTCCTGATATGTTTCATGTCCTTTCCCCGCAACAAGAATCACATCCCCTTTCTCAGCCAGCATTACAGCTGTTTTAACAGCCTCACGCCTGTTTGATATTCTGAGTGTTTTGTTTACAAACCCGGGATCGATACCTGTCTCCATATCATCAAGTATTTTCTCAGGATCTTCTGTTCTTGGATTATCTGAAGTCAGGATAAGCTTTGTACTTCTCTCTGCCGCGATAGCAGCCATAATTGGACGTTTCGTTTTATCCCGGTCTCCTCCTGCTCCTATCACTGTTATAAGCTTGATATTCCCTTCACGTATACGGTTTATTGTGTCGAGAACATTAACAAGGGCATCCGGAGTATGAGCATAATCAACAATTCCGGTTATATCTGCAATTCTTATTACTTCAAGTCTTCCCGGAACCGGTTTGAGGTCACTAATCAGGGTCAGGATTTCCGGTTTTTTTGCTTTCAGCAATTCAGAAGCTGAATAAACTGCAAGAAGATTTGAAGCATTGTAGTCTCCTATAAACCTTGTCCATACTTCATTCCCCATTATTCTTAAACCCATTCCTTCAAAACTTTCCTCAATGATTGAGCACCGGAAATCAGCCATTCCTCTTGTGGAAAAAGTATAATGTCTTGCCTTGCAGTTCTGAAGCATTACACTGCTGTTTCTGTCTTCAGCATTAACAAGGGCAAAAGCATCAGAAGGAAGAAAGTCAAAAAAGCTCTTTTTAGCTGCCAGATAGTTATCAAAAGTCTTATGGTAATCGAGATGATCATGTGTCAGGTTGGTAAAAATCCCGCCGGCGAATACCAATCCTGCAGTGCGTTGCTGGTCGAGAGCATGTGAACTGACTTCCATGAATGCATAATCACAACCTTCGTCTGTCATCTGTGCCATTATACTGTTAAGCTGAACAGGATCGGGCGTTGTGTGTGTTGCCGGAAGTTCTCTGTTGTCAACGTAATTACACACCGTTGAGAACAATCCGCACTTATATCCAAGACCTGTAAATAATCTGTAAAGGAGTGTTGCAATGGTTGTTTTCCCGTTTGTACCTGTAATTCCCACAAGCTTAAGCAAGCGTGACGGATTACCAAAGAAATTTGATGATAACTGTCCGAGAGCCTTCGCCGAATCATCTGTCACAATCCAGCTAATACCAGGAGCAGGTCTGTCAGGCAATCGCTCACATACAACAGCTGTAGCACCGGCATTCAAAGCTTCAGGAATATAATCATGACCATCTGTTTTTGATCCTCTGACTGCAACAAAAAGCGAATTCTTTTCTGTCTTACGAGAATCAAAAACTATATTACTGATCTTTTTTTCAGTATTACCTGTAAAAGAGATCACTTTCACCCCTTCCAGTATATTGTATAAACTTATCATCCTACATATGCAGTTCAAGTGATACTATCTGACCTTCAAAATAGCGGGCCCCGTGTTCAGGTGATTGTCTTAACACTTTGCCTTTCCCACTGTATCTTACTCTGTAACCCGAATTTTCGAGAAGATGGACAGCATCTCTGAGGCTCATCCCCCGCACATCCGGCACCAGTCCCTCTATTGTATTTACACCTGCCAGGGTTACCGTATCTCCTTTTTCCCTTGTTGTAACCCATTCGTTTTCAGAATCTATTCTGTGTTTTACATTTAATTCTTTCAAAATGATATTTATATCTGATCTGTACCCATTACCAGTCTCCGGCAAAGAAGTAATACCATCATTATTATTTGCAGTGTTGTAATCCCTGAAAAAACTGGTTGCATAGATCTTGTCCGATATCTCTCTGAAAACAGCTCCGGCAACAAGATTGCCGTAATAAACACCATTGGAAGGTGCATTAACAACCACTATGCAGGAATAGAGCGGATTTTCAGCCGGAAAATATCCGACAAAAGAGGCCTGATAGGACACTCTTTCTCCGGACCGGTAACCACTCTTGCCCCTTGCAATCTGGGCGGTACCCGTTTTTCCTGCAATTTTATAATCAGCATTTTTTAAATTCTCTGCAGTCCCATGTTCCACAACTCCTTCCATCATATTCCTGGCTTTTTTTATCGTTGACCGTGATGCAATTGAATTAACTATCACTGTTGGTTCAAAACTCTTAATCACACGACCATTACGGGTGACAGCCGATACAAAACGGGGCTTCATCATCTTTCCGTCATTAGCTACTGCATTATAAAAAGTGAGTATCTGCAAAGGTGTTAGCTGAACCTCATATCCATGTGACATCATAGGTAATGTAAGACCTGACCACAACTTGTCTCCGGGATATCTTATCAGAGGTTCACCTTCTCCTTTCAGCTGTATATCAAGTTTTCTATTGAGTCTCATGGCGTACAGGCGGTTAACAAAGGCCTGAGGATTATCTCCGTAATTTTCGCTTATGAGCTTTGAAATGCCAACATTCGATGATACCTCAAACACTTGTTTTGCCGTCAGCAGTCCATATCCTTCCTCTCTTGTATCTCTGATTATTTTATTATAGAATTTTATGCTTCCCTCACCGGTATCTACCACATCACCGGTATCTATCACTCCATCTTCGAGGGCAGCCATGAAAACAGGAAGTTTGAATGTTGACCCCGGCTCTGTACTCTCACCTATTGCAAAATTATAAGTCTCATGATAGTCCCCGTCATTTCCTTTTTCCAGATTCACAATAGCTCTTATATCACCTGTTGCAACTTCCATGACAACAGCACAACCGTGATTGGCATTATGTCTTTTCAACTGGTTCTTTAGGGCAGAAGAAGCAACATCCTGAAGATCAATATCTATTGTACTGACAACATCATTTCCGTTTCTTGACTCACTGCTATGTGCATCATTGATAGTTATCCAGCTACCGCCGGTAAGCCTTTGCTGAACAACTATACCCTTACTTCCTGAAAGATCCTTTTCAAAAGCACCTTCTATGCCCACACCTGTCCCGGCATTTGCTGCACTAACATATCCAATGGTTCTTGCAGCCAGATCGCTGTTGGGAAATATTCTCTGGTTTTCCACCTGTACGACCAGCCCCCCCTTAAATTGTCCTTCACGAAAAACCGGCAATTCTTTTATCTTCTTCAGGGTTTCATAGTCAACCCTGCGTTTGACAAGGAAATATCTGTCACCTCTTTTTCTGGCCTGTGTGAGTACATTTTTCCACCCTGCAGCAGATCTGACACCGGCCAGCCTGGCCAGGCCTGCTGACAATCCGTCAATACCGTTTATCCATGTATAGTCTGACATTCCGCTGCTACGTGTATCCATATAGATAGTGTAGTATGGAACAGAACTTGCAAGAAGGCGCCCGTCCACAGACAAAATATCACCCCTGTCTGCAGGCATTTCAGCTGTTTTATAGACATATTTTTCACCCAGTTCAGACCACTTGCCACGCTGTACTATCTGTAGAATGATAATATTACCAAGTATAGCCAGGGCACATAAGACTATAATAAAATAGACTATCCCACTACGTAACACTATTTCATCACGTATAGCCATAACATCATTTTTTAACTACCAGCAACCGGTATGGAGGAGTTTTAAGCTCTTCCAGTTCAAGACCTTTCTCCTTAACCATCCTGTATACTTCCGATTGCCTGCTTATAAAAATCAGATCTGCGGAAACGGATAAAGATTCGGCTCTCAGATCTTTCACTTCACTTTGCAATACTGTTGTTTCACGTGTAATTTTTTCTGCATGAAATCTGTTTCCTATATAAATTGCAGCCAGAAGAGTAAGGAGAAGCACATACCACAGATTCCCCAGAATGATCTTTTCGGTAACCATGCTTCCACTAAGGAGCTCTTTCATAAAGCTTCCTGTCTTTTTATTGCCGTTACTGTTTTTAAAACTTCTTCGTTTCCCTGTCATTTTCATATCTTTTCAGCAACTCTCAGTCTGGCACTCCTTGCCCTTTTGTTATTTTTAATCTCGTCCTCTCCGGGAGTAATCCCCTTTTTTGCCAATAGGCGGAAAGGAGTTTGAATATTTCCATAAAAATCTTTTTCTTCTATTCCTTCAAAATTTCCTGATCTCATGAAATTTTTCACAAGTCTGTCTTCCAGTGAATGATATGTTATAATTACCAGTCTTCCGCCGCTTTTTAACAGATCCAGAGCCTGAACAAGCATTTCTTTAAGAAAATCCATTTCATGGTTAACCTGTATTCTCAAAGCCTGAAAAAGCTTTGCATAGAACTTGTTTTCCTGTCCCCGGGGAACTACTCCTCTCACTGCTGAAACAAGGTCTTCCGTTGTAAGTAAGGGTTTCTCTTCCCTGGCTTTAACTATCTGCCGGGCAATCCTCCTGGAATTAACCAGCTCTCCATAGTTGAAAAAAATATCTGAAAGAGATGCTTCATCAAAAGACTCTATGACAGAAGCGGCGGTTATAGCCGCACTTTTATTCATCCTCATGTCGAGGGGAGCATTGTACCTGAAAGCAAAGCCTCTGGCAGGCTCATCAAATTGATGAAATGACACTCCAAGATCAGCAATCAGACCGTCAATATCCTTAATCCCATGGTATAAAAGATTATTCCTTAGGAACCTGAAGTTTTGTTCAATAAATAAAAATTTATTATCGTCAGGTATATTCATCTTTACATCTTCATCCTGATCAAAAGCGATGAGCCTGCCTTTTTTAAGACGTCTGAGGATCTCTGCTGAATGTCCGCCCCCGCCGAATGTTACATCAACATATACTCCGTCAGGTAACACCCTCAGCCACTCTATACTTTCTTCCAGAAGTGCAGGTATATGGTAAACCATTATTCTTCAGGCTCATTATTAGTTCCACCCATAAGTTTTTCAGCCAGGTTCGCAAAATCATCCGGAGCCATATCAACTTTTTCATAGATATCTGCTGCCCAAATTTCTATTCTGCCATCCTGACCTGCAAGAACAACATCCCTGTCTGCTCCGATTAGATCAAGCAACCTCCTTGGTATCAGTATTCTGTTGTTGTTATCCAGAGTGAGCTCTGCTGTACCCTTGAAAAAATTTCTGAGAAATACATTATGCTCACGATTATAAGGATTGATCCTCTTCCTTATCTTCTCCAACTGACGATCCCAGTCCTCAATAGAATAGAGAATCAGACAGTTTTCAAAAATATCTTTCCTAACTACAAAATGGTCACGTGCATCTGCAGGCATCTGCTTCTTGAACGCTACAGGAACAATAATTCTTCCCTTAACATCTACTTTACACGTATAATCACCAATAAATGTGGCCATAAACCCGTTTCGTATTTAAAATGCTAAAATAAGTAATTTTTATCCACTTACCCCCACTTACCCCCACTTTTTTACAAGTTTTGTTAATAACTTTATCCTGTAAAAGTGAACCCTGAAATCCGGTCTCATTAGAGAATCCTCACCGCGTGAGCGCTATATATTTATCTATCAGCTTATTAACAGGCTCTATATTAACTTTATGTTCTCAATGTAAAAGTTGATTAAACAGGAAAAACCAGGCGGCAAAAACTGCCAGGATATTCACCGGTAATAAAAATCTGTTTATTTGAACAGTTAATTGTAATCCTGATAATTATGAAATGTTATCGGTTAATAATACTCCTGGTAAATTCTTCCGGTCAAAGGCACAAATGAAGGCGTCAGAAAGCAGAGAGCAGTTTATGGAATTCATATATAAGTGAAAAATTAATAAATTTGAACCGTTGAACCGTTGCTGTTTATCATCAACAGATGGATAATAATGTTAAAACGAAGGGGTCTGTAAGAATAGATGTCAGTGAGGTACTCAGATCGAAGAATCCTTCACTTGCAAAAGTTATTCCTTCTTTTCTTGTAAATTACTTAAAGAGGATCATACATCAGGATGAATTGAATGATTTTCTTGAGAGATCAGCTAATTTAAAAGATATTGATCTGGTTGAAGCTTCTCTTGATTTTCTTAAAATAAATTACAGTGTTATCGGGAAGGAAAATCTTCCGGGGGAAGGAAGGTTTATTTTTGTTTCCAACCATCCTTTGGGAGGTCTTGACGGAGTGATTTTTATGTATGAGTTATCGAGACATTACAGGGAAATAAAATTTCCTGTAAATGATATACTTACAAACATAAAAAATCTTTCAGGAATTTTTCTCCCGGTCAATAAGCACGGAAGCCAGGGGAAAGAGGCCATCAGGGTTCTTGAAGAAGCTTACCGTTCCGACAGTCAGATACTGTATTTCCCTGCAGGATTATGTTCAAGAAAGAAGAATGGAATAATCACTGATCTGCAATGGCAAAAAAGTTTTATCACAAAAGCTGTAAAACATAAAAGGGATATTATTCCGGCATTTTTTTCGGGAAGAAATTCAGATTTTTTCTACAATCTTGCCCGCCTTAGGACTTTACTTGGGATAAAAGCAAACATAGAGATGTTATATCTCCCGGATGAAATGTTCCGGCAAAGAGGCAAAAAGATCACTCTTGTCTTCGGGAAACCTATACCATGGGAAACATTTGACAAATCAAAGACATCACTTGAATGGGCCGGATGGGTAAAATCGATGACCTATCAGTTACAGTCATTTATTACAGAATAATAACAGAATAAAAAAAACATTATCTTGCATGACATTTTATCATCCTCAAAAGTAATTTCCTAATTTTCTGCTTATGGAACCTATTGTTTCTCAGCTTCCTATAGATCAAATAATAGCAGAACTCACAAAAGAGCGGCTGTTACGCACCACCAATAACGGCAACAATGAGGTATATATTTTCAATAACAATGATTCTCCTGTTCTTATGCAGGAAGTCGGCCGGGTAAGAGAGATTACTTTCCGGCATGCAGGAGGGGGGACAGGAAACAGTATTGACATTGATCCTTATGATACAGACGATGAAGATCCGCAAAAACAACTCATTGTATGGGATCCTGAAAACAAAGAAATTGTAGGAGGTTACAGGTTTTATTTCCCTGAAAAAGATTGCAAAAATTATAATATTAACAAACTTGCCTCATCACAGTATTTTAATTTCTCCGATAAGTTCCTTTCAAAGTATTTCCCTCATCTGATGGAACTGGGTCGTTCCTTTGTCCACCCTGAATACCAGACAAGAGCTCGTGGAAGAAAAAGCCTTTATGCATTGGACAACCTGTGGGATGGTCTTGGGGCAATTGTCCTCAACAATCATCATCTCAAGTATCTTTTCGGGAAAGTGACCATGTATTCACATTTCAATCAAAATGCACGAAACATGATACTGTATTTTCTTAAAAAACACTTTTCCGATCCTGACAATCTTGTAACGCCTGTTGAACCAGCCGCTATAGATTTGCATGAAAAAGAAATGAGAAAGATTTTCAGGGGTTGGCGTTATAAAGAAAACTACAGGATTCTGTCATCAGAGGTCAGAAAACTGGGAGAAAACATTCCTCCTCTTATCAATGCTTATATGAACCTGTCTCCCACAATGAGGACTTTCGGAACTTTCATCAATCACCACTTCGGTAATGTTGAAGAAACAGGCATCATGATAACTTTACGGGATATTTATGTTGAAAAAATAAACAGGCATCTTTCTTCTTATCAGAAAGATTTTATGATCACATGGTTTGCACATGATTCTCAATAAGCTCTTATATCTCTACCCTCCATATAGTTAATAAAAGACTGATTAGCCACCCTGTTACCTCCCTGAGTGGGGTAATCTCCTGTAAAATACCAATCTCCTGTGTGGTCCGGACAGGCCTGGTGCAATCCTTCAATCGTCTGAAAAATAATGATTAACCCGGCATTAATATCTTTTGTTTTTAGCATAGATGATATTTTTGCTGATATTTCGTCAGGACAAAAAGGCTTGTAAATTTCTTTCACAATATTTTTGATCTTACCAACCGGTTTCTTGTTTTCATTAAGAGCTTTATGGTAGAGATCTTCAAGCAGGGAGTACTTTCCTGTATCTTTTAGCAGTTCAACTGTTGCCCGGAAAGCTATCAGATCGCCGAGCTTTGCCATATCAATTCCGTAACAATCAGGATAACGTAATTGAGGAGAAGAAGAAAGGATCACTATTTGTTTGGGCTCAAGTCTGTCAAGAATTCTTATTATACTGTTTTTCAGAGTCGTTCCTCTTACAATTGAATCGTCAATAACAACAAGATTATCCACACCTCTTTTTATTACTCCGTAAGTAACATCGTAAACGTGGCCTACCAGATCATCCCTGCTATTATCCTGTGAAATAAAAGTCCTTAGTTTTACATCTTTCACAGCTATTTTTTCCACACGCGGTCTCTGGTTCATTAAAGAAGTGAGTTCTTCTTCCGACATAAAATCTTTTTTCTTAAGGATCTCTTCAGCTTTCCTGTGGTTAAGATAATCCTCAACTCCTTTTATAAGGCCATAAAAAGCTGTTTCTGCAGTATTGGGAATATAAGAAAAAACTGTATTCTCAATGTCGTAATCGATTGCTTTCAGAATGCTATCTGTAAGTAATTCACCCAGTTTTTTCCTTTCCCTGTAAATATTTTTATCTGTTCCCCTTGAAAAATATATTCTCTCAAAAGAACATTTCCTGACTTCAGCTTCTTCTCTCAGACGATTCACGGTGGTTTTGCCGGAAGCTTTTATTATAACAGCATGGGCGGGGGGTAATTCAGGAACATCATTGCTTTTGACATTGAATATTGTCTGAATGACTGGCCGTTCAGAAGCCACTACAACAACTTCGTCATCAACATAATAAAAAGCAGGCCTTATTCCTGCCGGATCTCTCATTACAAAAGCATCTCCATGGCCTACCATACCAGCCATAACATAACCTCCATCCCAGTTTCGGCTTGCTTTTGTAAGGACAGTGACGAGATCCAGATCATTTTCTATCAGAGGAGATATCTGTTGCTTTGTATATCCCTTCTCTTTATAATACCGGAATAATCTTTCATTTTCTTCGTCAAGTCTGTGGCCTATGTTTTCCAGGATGGTTACTGTATCTGAAAAATCCACAGGATTCTGACCCAGTTCAATAAGGTCATTGAACAGTTCTCCTACATTTGTCAGATTAAAATTGCCGGCCATTACAAGATTCTTCGATTTCCAGTTGTTCTCCCTGCTTACCGGATGAACATAATCAATTCTGTAATTACCATAAGTCCCGTATCTAAGATGGCCCAGATAAACATCACAGATAAAAGGTATATTTTCTCTGATAAATTCAATATTTGTTGCTTGTTCTCGGTTCGCGGCAGTTATCTCCTCAATATCCTCGTATATTAATCCGAATACCTCTTTCAAGGGATCCTCCCGGTTGGATCTTTGCCTGTAAATATATCTGTGTCCGGGAGGCATTTTTAATTTTATCCCTGCTATTCCTGCCCCGTCCTGTCCCCTGTTGTGTTGTTTCTCCATCATCAGGTACATCTTATGGAGGCCATAGTCCCATGAACCGTATTTCTGAAAATAGTATGCCAATGGTTTGCGTAGTCTTAACAAGGCAATACCACATTCATGTTTAATATTTTCACTCATAATTATTTGTCGATACGATCAGGGAAATTTATCGTTGTAGGTATCCAATATGCATTTGGAAATTCTTCACGGATCCTCATAAGATCTTTATAACACTCTATCTTCGTACGGTAATCACCAACCCTGACAATGAACCAACCCGGTTCCTGATAAGCCGGATATGATGGAATTTCCGGAAACTTCTCAATAAACTCAGCCCTTGTCTTTGCCGATTCTTCCCTTGCGTTTCTTACAGAACTGTAATAAATCTGTATTCTGTATCCCTCCATCCCCAGTCGCCCGGCAGTTTTTGTCTTACTGCGGGCCATAATATATCTGCTCACCAGGGTGTCTATAGCCTTGTCCTGTGTAATACTGAGCTGCCCTGAATGAATATCGCTGCTTTTAAAAAGATCAGAAGTTTTTATAAAAGCCTGTGAATAACATATATCTGCCGATAATAATATGATTGTAAGAAAGAGAATGTTTTTAAATGACATGTTTTAAATATATAGTTTTATTGGCAGAATAGTTAACGTAAATTTCCCTTCCTTTCTTATTGTACAGGAAGAGATTATTATCATAAAACAAAAGAAAAAATCTATTCAAGTGCGGCCTCCAGTTCTTCTGTCATTTCCAGATTATGGTAAACACTCTGAACATCATCATCATCCTCAAGCGTCTCAATAAATTTCAAAACTTTCTTTGCCGATTCGACATCCAGTTCTTTTGTATTGTTGGGGATTCTCTTCAAAGCCGATTCTTCCGGCTCTATCCCCATCTCAGATAATTTTTTGCTTATATTTCCAAAATCTTCCATTGAACATGTGATAATAACATTATCATCGTCTGTCTCAAGATCTTCGGCACCTGCATCTATCATTTCAAGTTCCAGTTCTTCCATATCCAGCCCTTCTTTCCTGAGCGTAAAAATGCCCTTTCTGTCAAAAAGAAAACTAAGAGAACCATTAGTGCCCAGATTTCCTCCAAACTTATTAAAGACAGATCGTACAGAGGCCACTGTTCTGTTATTATTATCAGTAAGACACTCGACAAAAATAGCTATACCGTTAGGAGCATACCCTTCAAAAGTTGTTTCCATATAGCTTACTGATTCGGAACCAACCGCTTTTTTGATAGCTCTTTCAATATTGTCTTTCGGCATATTGACACCTTTGGCATTCTGAATAGCCAATCTGAGCCTGGCATTTGCATCAGGATCCCCGCCTCCTTCTTTTGCAGCAATAATTATTTCCTTAATTATTTTGGTAAATATTTTACCGCGTTTAGCATCAACAGCTCCTTTTTTTCTTTTAATAGTGGACCATTTATTGTGACCTGACATACAATATCTTTTTATTATTCAGACTACAAAATTAAATATTTCTTCAAAACATCGTTCATGTTGCATATTTTTGCAGAAAAAAATTAACTCCGTTCAGAAACAGAATGAATACACCGGTTCAGTTTATTTAAGATTAAAGTTCCGTAAGAAATTACGGACGGGGTGGTGTGGTGTATTTATTTAAAAACCTTTATTATCCATAATCAGGCAATGCAAAATAAAGTATACATAGAGACTTACGGTTGTCAGATGAATGTAGCTGACAGCGAGGTTGCGGCAGCTATTCTCACTAATAACGGCTTCACTATTTGTAAGGATATTACCGAAGCTGACATAATTTTTTTAAACACCTGTTCCATACGTGAAAATGCTGAAAAAAGGATCTGGGGCAGATTTAAGTCTATCCGCTATCTGAAAAAGAAAAAACCTGATCTGCTTACAGGCCTCATTGGATGTATGGCTCAAAGACTTAAAGAAAAAATTCTGGAAACAGACCAGTTTATTGATATAATAGCCGGACCTGATTCCTACCGTCATCTTCCTTCTCTTATAGAAGAAGCTTCCTCGGGTCATAAGGCTGTTAACGTTATCTTATCCCGTGAAGAAACATATTCAGACATATTACCTTTACGACTTGACAATAATAGTGTTACCGCTTTTGTTTCTATTATGAGGGGTTGTAATAATATGTGCACTTACTGTGTAGTTCCCTATGTCAGGGGAGTTGAAAGGAGCCGTAACCCCGATTCTGTTCTGAGTGAAATATCAGATCTCAGCGAAAAAGGTTATAAAGAAGTAACATTGCTTGGCCAGAATGTAAACTCCTATAAATGGACAGAAGGGAATAACATAATCAATTTCGCACAACTACTGGAAAGAACAGCTTTGGAAAATCCTTCAATGAGGTTCCGGTTTTCTACATCACATCCTAAGGATATATCAGATGACCTTCTCAGAACAATCGCACGGAACGATAATATCTGTAAACACATCCACCTCCCTGCACAAAGTGGCAGTAACCGTATCCTTAAACTTATGAACAGGGGATATACAAGAGAAGCTTATATGGAAAGAATCAGTTCAATCCGTTCAATAATTCCTGAATGTTCTCTCTCCAGCGATATTATAACAGGTTTTTGCACTGAAAGCGATGAAGATCACCGCGATACTCTGTCACTTATGGAATGGGCGGAATTTGATTTTTCTTATATGTTCAGATATAGTGAAAGACCTGGTACTAAAGCCATAAGGAAACTGAAAGATGATATACCGGAAGATATAAAAACAAAACGTCTGAATGAAATAATCAATTTACAAAACAAACTGTCAGCCAAATCAAAACGAAAGGATATTGGCAAGGTTTTTGAAGTTCTTTCAGAAGGGTTTTCAAAAAGATCTGAAGATTTTCTTTTTGGGCGTACATCACAGAATAAGGTAGTTGTCTTCCCGAAAGGAAATCTGAAAAAAGGTGATGTTGTCAAAATCAGTGTAAAAAACTGTACTTCTGCCACCCTGATTGGCGAAATTATTTGAGGCTTACATGATCAGCGACTCACATAAGGAAATTATTGTTTAATTCATGTATGTTACAAACGATCAATGCAAAAATTAAATACCCGAATGAAATAATAATTAAAAAAATTCATGAAATAAAAACTGTATTACAGTTGTCTATATTATTAGATTACATACAATAAGGACATTTAATTTAAAAAATATGAAAATAAAATTTTTATTATTAGTAATTATCTCTTTTGTATTATGTGGCGAAACCGATGCTCAGAAACAGAGTAAAAAACTTACAGTTACCGGCACAGTGTTTGATTCTCAGAATAATCCTGTTCCCGGTGCCTTACTAATGGTTGATGGTAAAGACACAGGCCGGAAAACAAAAGATGATGGAACATACAAGGTCAAGATTAAAAGAACCGTAGATAAGCTAGGTGTTTTCACACTTTCTACAGGCCTCGTGGAAGAACCGGTTGAAAACAGAACAATTATCAATTTCAAACTTGACAATCTGTCTTCCAATAATACAAATGTATCAGATGATAACAACGAAGGAATTATTGATGCAGGTTACGGAGTTGTACGGAAAAAGAACAGGTTATCTCCCGGAACAAGAACTGATGTAAGCGGGAAACAATACACTACCTTCAATTCTATTTACGAAATGCTTCAGACAATACCTGGGGTTACTGTATCCGGAACCAATGTAACAGTAAGGGGAACCGGAACAATGGGCAATACAAGTCCTTTGTTTGTTGTAAACGGATCCGTCGTAAGTTCAGTAAGCGGTATTGACCCTAACATGGTTGAATCCATTGATGTACTTAAAGGACCTTCCGCTTCAGTCTATGGAGTACAGGGAGCAAACGGCGTAATACTTATAACACTCAAATAAATTCATTATAACCACATGACTTTTTAAATCTTAAGCAAGTATATTTTAAATGTCTATAAAAGAATCGAAACGGTTAAAAAAGAAAGAAATAAATACATTAAATCTATGAAATTCCGATTACTACTACCTGTTTTATTTCTCTTTATTGCTATCAATGATTTGCCCGGACAGAAAGCCGGAAAAAAAGTGACTATTTCCGGTATTGTTGTCGACATTAACAATAATCCTGTCTCTGAAGCTTTTATCATGATCGATGGAAAGAATACCGACAAACGGACACAGAATAATGGTACCTATAAAATAAAAACCAGTACAAAATCAGATACTATCGGGATATTTACATTCTCGACCGGAGTAAGCGAGCAGCCAATAAACAACAGAACTGTCATAAATTTTGTTCTTGGAAATTCTCCCGGACAGGATAATAATTCAGGCAATACTGCCGGTGAAGACTTGGTCAATGTCGGATATGGTACCGTAGATAAAAAAGATCTTACTGTCCCGGTCAATAGAATAGAGGGCACTGACAAAAATTTCAGCAACTATAGTAACATTTACGAGATGATCAAAGGACAGGTTCCCAGTGTTGAGGTCAGTGGGAAAAGTATAAGGATACAGGGATCCAGTTCACTTGGAAGCACTGAACCTCTTTTCGTTGTAGATGGTATTGTGTCCTCCTCAATAGACGATATCCCTCCAAGCCAGGTCAAATCAATTGAAGTCCTGAAAGGTTCTTCTGCGGCCATCTATGGTTCAAGGGGGGCAAATGGAGTAATTTTGATACGGCTTATAAGTGCCAGTGATATGAGGACAGATTAATCTTTCCCCTTCCGGGATATTTTAATCTGTAGTTCCTCAAGTTGCTTTTCTGAAATAACAGAAGGCGTATCAAGCATTACGTCCCTTCCTGAATTATTCTTTGGAAAGGCTATAAAATCACGTATTGAATCCTGATTCCCCATTATTGCAACCCATCTGTCAAATCCGAAAGCAATACCTCCATGAGGAGGAGCTCCGTACCTGAATGCGTTTAATAGGAATCCAAACTGAGCTTCAGCTTCTTCTTCGCTGAATCCCAACACCTTAAACATAAGTTTTTGAACAGAAGCATCATGTATTCTCACTGATCCTCCTCCTATCTCAACACCATTAATAACCAAATCATAGGCATTAGCTCTCACTTTTGAAGGATCAGACTCCATCAGGTCTAAATCTTCAGGTTTTGGAGATGTAAAAGGATGATGCATTGCAAAGAACCTGTTCATTTCCTTGTCCCATTCAAGCAAGGGGAAATCCACAATCCACAAAGGTGCATACTGATTTTTAATCCTTAATCCCAAGCGGGTTCCCATCTCAAGACGCAGTTCTGAGAGTGCTGTCAGGGTAGGGATTTTCTCTCCTGATAAAACAAGTATCAGATCGCCCTTCTTTGCATTAACAATATCTGCCCATTCAAAAATATCATCCGCTGAAAAATACTTATCTACAGATGATTTAATTCCTTCTTCAGCATATTTAACAAATACCAGACCCTTTGCTCCTATCTGGGGTTTTCTTACAAATTCTGTTAATTCGTCAAGTTGTTTTCTTGAGTAGCCGGAACACCCTTCCGCACAAATTGCCCCTGTATATTCAGCATCATCAAACATTTTGAATCCATGCCCTTTTACTACTTGTGTCAGATCACTGATCATCATATTAAACCGTATATCCGGTTTATCAGTACCATATTTTTCAATAGCTTCACTGTAAGGCATCTTAGGAAATTGGCCTTCGAGACGGATCCCTTTTATTTCACTGAATAAATGTCTGGCAAGACCTTCAAAAGTATCAAGGATGTCATCTCTTTCCACAAAAGACATTTCACAGTCAATCTGCGAAAATTCCGGTTGTCTGTCGGCTCGGAGATCTTCATCACGGAAACACTTAACCAACTGGAAATATCTGTCAAATCCCGATACCATAAGCAACTGTTTGAGTGTCTGAGGAGATTGTGGCAATGCATAAAATGTACCCGGCTGCATCCTGCTTGGAACAACAAAATCGCGTGCCCCTTCCGGTGTGGATTTGATAAGGACAGGTGTTTCTATTTCAATAAATTGCCGGGAATCCAGGTATTTCCGTACTTCCTGTGCCATTTTATGACGTAACAGAATATTATTCTTAACAGGATTTCTTCTCAGATCAAGATAACGGTATTTCATTCTGAGTTCTTCACCACCATCTGTCTCATCTTCAATTGTAAAAGGAGGTATTTCGCTTTTGTTGAGGATATTCAGTTCAAGCACTTCTATTTCAATTTCACCTGTAATGATTTTTTTGTTTTTATTACTTCTCTCCCTTACCTTCCCTTTAGCCTGTACTACATATTCACGGCCTGTTTTTCTTGCCTGCTGGCAAAGAGAGGGATTGGTTTCCATATCAAAGACCAGCTGGGTTATCCCATAACGGTCGCGAAGATCTATAAAAGTCATTCCCCCAAGATCTCTTGATTTCTGAACCCATCCACAAAGAACGACATTCTCTTCAACATGGCTCATATTCAACTCTCCGCAAGTATGTGTCCTGTACATATTATTGGCTTTTTATCCGCACAAAAATAAGAAAATTTAGGTTCTGTAACAGCTAATATAACTATATTGGTGTTTTCTTCTTAACTTTAAACTCATATATGAAGGAAAACTTAAAGGCCGAAAGAGAAAAATACATGCGTGCAGCCATTGAGGAAGCTAAAAAAGCTTATGATAAGCAAGAAATACCTGTGGGAGCAGTTGTTGTATATGATAATACCATAATTGCCCGGGGGCATAATTGTACCGAGACCCTGAAAGATCCTACAGCTCATGCCGAGATGCAGGCTATAACTGCAGCGGCAGACTGGCTGGGCGGCAAATATCTTACCGCTTGCACAATATACGTAACCCTTGAACCCTGTGCCATGTGTGCAGCAGCTATTGGCTGGAGCCAGGCTCCTGTACTTGTTTACGGAGCATCCGATTTAAAAAAGGGCTATACTTTAGTGTCCGGACAATTACTCCATCCAAAAACACGTGTAGTGAGCGGCATACTGGCAAAAGAGTGCAGCGAACTGATAAAAAGCTTCTTCAAAATGAAAAGACTGCGTAGCTAATTCTTTTGTGATAAATATTCATAATTTAAAATACGGGCTATGACCTTTGATAACAGTAAAACTATCATCAATTTCAGGATCAGATTATTTTTTGCCACACTTTTTGCAATTACCTGGATAGCTCTTGTTTACCTCATTAAACTGATAAAATTCCCTCTTTTGGGAATTGATGATGGTATATGGACTTTGGTTATTATGGTCATCTGGGCGCTAATCGCTTTTATGCCAATGATCCGTAATTATCAGTATATTTCTTATTCAGATGATAACGAAAACATTGCTTTCAAATTTTTTAATGCAGGTATAACAGGAGGCAAAAAAAATTCTATTGAAATATACAAACCCACATTCGAGGGATTTGAAACTGAATCAAAACTCTTTGGTCTCAATACAAGTATTACCCTGTATCAGAAGACCAGTGCAGGAAAAGCAAAATTTCCACCTCTGTATATAACAGCGCTGACAAAAGACCAGAAAGCCAAACTCTACAGATCACTCTCTTCTTATATTCAGGATAAATAACTATGCTCATTGAGTAATATGAATTATATCATTTTTTGAAGCAGAAAAGAGAGCAATTTTAGTCTTGATAATTCTAAAAAATAAAATAATAAATGCTATGAATGTTGACAAATTAATGCACAATCTCGAAAAAAAACATCCTGGAGAAGCAGAGTACCTTCAGGCTGTCAGAGAAGTGGTTGAATCTATTGAGGAAATTTATAATGATAATCCCCAGTTTGAAAGTGTAAGTATTATTGAAAGGCTTGTTGAGCCCGACCGTATAATCACTTTTAAAGTACCCTGGATTGATGACGAAGGAAATTGCAAAGTGAATCTGGGATACAGAGTACAGTTTAATAATGCCATTGGCCCTTATAAAGGAGGTTTACGTTTTCACCCCAGTGTAAATCTGAGCATTCTTAAATTTCTTGGATTTGAACAAATATTCAAAAATGCTTTGACTACTCTTCCTATGGGTGGAGGTAAAGGAGGTTCCGATTTTGATCCCAAAGGAAAATCAAATTCCGAGATAATGCGTTTCTGTCAGTCGTTTATGCTCGAATTATGGAAATATATTGGACCGGAGGTTGATGTACCTGCCGGTGACATTGGGGTAGGAGGTCGTGAGATAGGATTTCTCTATGGCATGTACAAAAGACTTAGAGGAGACCACACAGGCGTATTAACTGGAAAAGGAAGCAATTGGGGGGGGTCACTTATCAGACCTGAGGCAACAGGTTTCGGAGCTATTTATTTCGTCCAGGAGATGCTGGCAACAAAAAAAGAAGAACTGAAGGGTAAAACCGTTTCTCTGTCGGGCTTTGGTAATGTTGCCTGGGGAGCTGCCCTTAAAGCAACAGAACTTGGAGCTAAAATAGTGACAATATCCGGGCCGGATGGGTATATATATGACCCTGAAGGTATTTCAGGAAAAAAAATTGACTATTTACTTGAGCTGAGAGCTTCAAATCAGGATATAGTTAAACCGTTTTCATATGTATTTGAAGGCACCCAATTCCATGAAGCTAAACGTCCGTGGGAAGTCAGGGCAGACATTGCACTCCCCTGTGCTACTCAGAATGAGCTTGATGTTGAAGATGCCCTTGCTCTTGTGAATAACAAAGTAATGATGGTTGCCGAAGTATCAAATATGGGTTGCACTCCCGAAGCCGTGGAGTTCTTTAATAATAATGATATAATGTTCGCTCCGGGAAAAGCTGTCAATGCGGGAGGAGTAGCTACTTCGGGACTCGAAATGACACAAAACTCAATGAAAATGCGATGGAATTCCGGCGAAGTGGATAAGCGGCTTCATGAAATAATGTGCAATATACATGAACAATGCATTCAATACGGCAAAAAGGATAATGGAAATGTCGATTATGTAAAAGGTGCCAATATTGCAGGATTTTTAAAAGTAGCTAATTCCATGCTCGACATGGGAATAATTTAAAGAAACTTACTGCTAAAAAAGCAATGGTGTTTTTGAATTACATCATTGCTTTTTTTATTTTTACATGTCTCAATCCTTGTGCTATGCCCCAAAATATTTCTCTGAAGCATAAAATTGCTTTAGGCCTTATCCCCGGAATAGGAGATATCAATGCCCGTAAACTGGTCGCATATTTCGGTAACGTTGAAGCTGTCTTTAACGAATCGTACCGGAATCTGATTAAGATACCGGGCATTGGTCCGGGTCTTGCAAAATATATAAGCAATCGTATGTATCTAGATATAGCAGAAAAAGAAGCTGAATATGTAAACTCCCGAAAGATTAAGACATTTTTCTACCTTGACGATAATTATCCATACAGACTAAAACAATGTGACGATTCTCCGGTAATGTTTTTCTACAGAGGGACCAGCGATCTTAATTCATCTAAAATTCTCAGTGTGGTTGGAACAAGGAACGCAACAACAAGAGGGAAAGAACTATGTGAAAGGATCATCAGAGATCTTGCAGCAGGATTTCCCGATCTTATAATTATAAGCGGACTGGCGTATGGTATTGATATAACATCTCACAAAGCAGCTATGGCAAACAATCTTCAGACAATAGCTGTTCTGGCTCACGGATTTAAAACAATATATCCTTCTCTTCACAGATATACAGCCGAAGCCATGGTAAAAAATGGTGGCCTTCTGACTGATTTTACATCAGATACCCTTCCGGAAAGAAATAATTTTATCAGAAGAAACCGAATTATTGCAGGTATCTCAGATGCCACCCTTGTTATAGAATCAGGAATTAAAGGAGGCGCACTTATCACTGCAGATATAGCAGCTTCTTATAACAGGGATGTGTTAGCTGTACCGGGACGACCTGAAGATCAATGGGCGGCAGGATGCAATAATCTTATCAAATACAGCAAAGCAGCTCTTGTTGAAAACGCTTCAGATATAGAGTATTTCCTTAACTGGATACCGGAAAAAACAAAAAATAAATCCATACAAAAAAGCCTGTTCACCGACCTCGACGAAAACGAACGCTGTGTTTTTGAACTCCTTTCCCGTGAAAAAGAACTTACAATAGATGTAATAAGCAGATCCCTGTCTTTCCCCGTAAACAAGTTGTCTTCAATCCTTCTGCAAATGGAATTCAAAGGACTCATTAAATGTTATCCGGGTAATCTATACAGAATTGCCTGAATAAACTGACTTAAAAAAGCCTTGGATAATCTATTTTTTGATAACATTTTGTATAAATTATCCATCAGAAATAATATTTTATTAATTTAAAGTATCATGTATCTATAGTTTTTATATTTTTATCTCCTTAAATTTATATAACCTTATACTTAATAATTATTATGGATCCAAGAGTACAACAATTTATGGCTATGATAAAAGCCAGGAATCCGGGAGAAAACGAGTTTCATCAGGCTGTGCAGGAAGTATCGGAATCACTTATTCCTTTTATTGAAGAAAATCCGAAATATAAATATTCAAAAATCCTTGAGAGGATAGCTGAACCCGAAAGGACTATTATCTTCAGAGTTCCATGGCTTGATGACAAGGGAGAAATCCAGATAAACAGGGGATTCAGAATTGAGATGAACAGTGCCATAGGACCTTATAAGGGGGGGCTCCGCTTTCACCCCACAGTTAATCTGGGAATACTCAAGTTTCTTGCCTTTGAACAGGTTTTTAAAAACAGCCTCACTACTCTTCCTATGGGTGGTGGCAAAGGGGGCTCTGATTTTGATCCCAAAGGCAAATCAGACAATGAAGTAATGAGGTTTTGCCAAAGTTTCATGACAGAGCTTTTCCGTCACATTGGAGCTGACACTGACGTTCCGGCCGGTGATATTGGTGTAGGCGGACGAGAAATAGGTTATCTTTTTGGTCAGTACAAAAGGTTAAAAAATGAATTTACAGGTGTTCTTACCGGAAAAGGTATTGAATGGGGTGGGTCACTTATCAGACCAGAAGCTACAGGTTATGGGGCAACTTATTTTGCTCAGGAGATGCTTTCCACAGCAGGAGAAAGTATTAAGGGTAAAATTGTTTGTATATCAGGTTCAGGTAATGTGGCTCAGTATGCAACAGAAAAAGTTACACAACTGGGAGGCAAAGTTGTCACTTCATCTGATTCGAATGGCTTTATTTATGACCCTAAAGGCATTGATGCCGAAAAGCTTAACTTTATCATGGAACTGAAAAACGTCAGGAGGGGAAGGATCAAGGAATATGCCGAAAAATTTGGAGTAGAATATTTTGAAGGCAACAGGCCCTGGGGTATAAAATGCGATATAGCAATGCCTAATGCAACTCAGAACGAAATTGATGAAGAAGATGCCAAAACACTTGTTAAAAACGGATGTATCTGTGTTGCTGAAGGTGCAAATATGCCTTCCACTCCCGAAGCGGTTGAAGTATTTCATAAGGCAAAAATACTGTACGGACCAGGCAAGGCTGCAAATGCCGGTGGTGTTGCTACATCAGGACTGGAGATGACACAGAATTCGATGCGTCTGCCCTGGTCACGTGAGGAAGTAGATCAGAAACTTCAGGTCATAATGAAAAATATACATGCAACTTGTGTAAAATATGGCAAAAGTTCTGATGGTTATATTAATTATGTCGACGGAGCCAACATAGGTGGTTTTGTTAAAGTTGCAAATGCCATGATTGCACAGGGTGTTGTTTGATGCAGTTAATAGATACGCATACACATATCTACCTCCCCGATTTTGATGCCGACAGGGATGATGCTGTCAATCGTGCAGTCAGTAAGGGTGTTATTAAACTTCTGATGCCAAACATTGATGCTGGTTCCGTCAAAGCTATGCTGGCTGCATCTGAAAGATATAAAAATATCTGTTATCCAATGATTGGCCTCCATCCCACCTCGGTTAAAGAAGATTATCTGATACAACTAGAAAACCTCAGAGAGACAGCCGTGCAACACAGTTTCATTGCTGTCGGCGAAATTGGAATAGATCTGTACTGGGATAAAACTTATCTGGAAGAACAAAAAGATGCATTTTCAAAACAGGTTATCTATGCTATTGAGTCAGGGCTGCCCATTGTAATTCATTCAAGGGATTCCATCCGGGAAATTTTTTCTATTCTCAGTCAGTTTAAAGGAGAAAAATTAAAAGGTATTTTTCATGCATTTTCCGGTGATGTCAATGATGCCCTAAAAGCAATTGAAATGGGCTTTATGCTTGGTATAGGAGGACCTCTGACTTTTAAAAACTCACGACTAAGCACAATTGTAAAGGAAGCAGGGCTGACCAATCTGGTTCTTGAAACAGACTCTCCCTATCTGACACCCGTCCCTTACCGAGGAAAAAGAAATGAGAGTTCTTATATTTGTATAATAAATAGTAAACTCGCAGAAATATTTGACAGAAGCGAAGAAGAGGTAGCTAGTATAACATTTGATAATTCATGCCGTCTTTTTAATATCTGCTCAGATAATGAAAAATAATACGGATATCTCGGTACTTATCATTTATACCGGTGGCACAATAGGGATGGTGCATGACCCTGTAACCGGTTCACTTGTGCCTTTAGATTTCCGGCATATCACAAAACATGTACCTGTTCTTGGAAATTTCGGCTTTAATCTCGAATCCATATCATTTGTCCCTGTTAAAGATTCATCGGATATTGATCCGGATATATGGATCAAAATGGCTGAGATAATTGAAACCCATTTTGATGATTTTGATGGTTTTGTAATCCTGCACGGAACAGATACAATGGCTTATTCTGCTTCTGCTTTAAGTTTCATGCTTGAAAACCTGTCGAAACCTGTGATATTTACCGGATCACAACTACCAATAGGTCTTCTCCGTACTGACGGCAGGGAGAACCTGATCACATCAATTGAAATTGCTGCAGCCCGGCGGGAAGACGGATCTCCTTCAGTGCCGGAAGTATGTATATATTTCGACAACATACTGACACGAGGTAACAGGACAACAAAACTTAGTGCCGAACATTTTGACGCATTCAGTTCACCTAATTATCCGCCATTGGTTGAGGCCGGACTACATTTAAAATATAACTATAATTATATTAATTATCCTCCGGAAAGAAGAGATCTTGCCTTTCATAAATCTTTTGATAATAATGTAGCTATTTTAAAACTGTTTCCGGGTATAAACAGAAAATTTGTTGAGGCGATTATTAATACAGAAGGATTAAGGGCACTTATTATTGAAACATTCGGATCGGGCAATGCACCTACTTATAAATGGTTTCTTGATGACATTAAATATTTCATCAGTCGTGGTGGAATAATACTGAATGTCACCCAGTGTCATGGAGGTAGTGTTGAGATGGGTCTATATGAAACAAGTCGTGAGATGCTGGCTGCCGGAGTGATAAGCGGAAAAGATATAACATCTGAAGCTTCTGTGACAAAACTGATGTTTCTTCTGGGTCAGTATAAATCCAACAAAAAGGTATTACAGTATCTTGACAAACCGCTGGCAGGAGAAATGTCAATATAAGCTCCTATTATTTAAAGAATTTTGTAATATTGCATTTCTTTAATTCTCATGTTTTTTCATGAGTTACAAGGAGAGATGCAGGAGTGGCTTAACTGGCACGCCTGGAAAGCGTGTGTACTTCAAAAGGGTACCGGGGGTTCGAATCCCCCTCTCTCCGCAGAAAGGCTACGACAGAAGTAGCCAATAATAATACAAGCCCTACAAATTCAACGATTTGTGGGGCTTTTCCGTTGTCAGGTGTCCGGTTGGAAAGCCATCAAAATGCTATGATTTCCTGACTTGTCCACTTTAGTGCGGTAATTTCAGAGACTTGAGGTATTCTAATGTCTTCTCGTTTTGTTTTGATCTTATTCTTGTCTCTTTGTTTGTTATTTTATTAAGCATCCGGGCATCCGTTACCTTCTTACATTCCGTTAAAAACGTCCTGAGGGAGTTTCCATTAGTCAATTCAATGTGCTTAGACACCACCAGCGCCATGAAACAGATTAAGATGTGAAGCTTAATAGGATCTTCCTTAAAATGAAAGATGGATCTTGTTTGTAAATCGTGCTTCGATATTCTGAAGGCTTGCTCCACTCTGTATAGTTCATGATAATGTTAGATGATTTCTTGGTTACTTATGACACTCTCATCTATATTGGTATAGTATCCCTTGATTCCCAGTAGTTTTTTCGACTTTTCAATCAAAGCCTGATTATAAGGACTACCTGCTCACCAGTAGTTTTGATAAACTTTACTCTCTTGCCTTTTGAGGGTGTTTCGATAATGGCCCGAGCTTTCTCAATTTGCTTTTCCATCTCATACTTGTCTTTTCGGTATCGAACCGAAGAGTAAGCGCAAATCAAATATCCGTTATCTGTTTTTATCCTGATGCTTTCACCGTCCTCCCGGTAATGCTACTATTGATCTGTTCAATCAAATCATTAGATAAGCTGCCCAGCCTTGCACCAACAATATAGTTGATGTTATCTGACAAAAGCTCCTGTATGTCGGTAGCGCTTATCATTGCTGCATCGGCAACTACAGTAAATTCTTTAACTGTGTGTTTCTTAATGAATGCATTTACCACAGGTATTATCGTATGGCCTTCAAAGGTATTGCCGGAAAAGATGCTGTACGCTATTGGAAAGCCTTCTCTGGTAACCAGCAGAGCGACTAAAATCTGTGGCTGCTGTAATTTGTTGTCCTTAGAAAAGCCGTTTCTTCGTAGCTCGTCTTCCTCAAATGTTTCAAAGTATAAAGTGGTCACATCGTAAAACAGCAGGTCAAAATCGAAGCCATAGTTGTTCTTGGCAAACTCTACAACAATCCGCTCAATTTCTTCCTTCAGAAGAAGCCATTGCGGAGCAGATTGGTAATAGCTCTGTGCCTTCTATGCTTAATCCCAAAATGACTCTCTAAAAGCTCTATTGAACGTAATTTGGAGGCGGGCTCTACAATCCCAATGGCTGCCAGGTCAAGCAGCAACTGTTTTCCTATCCTATCCAGGCCTACCTGAGAAATCACTCCAGAGATAACCTCATAGAAAAGTAGAATACACTCCCAAAAACTCAGTCTTATCCAGATACAGGAGATTATCAAGCTTAGCATCTTCAAACAAAGGAATTTCCGGATTGAAGTTCTTAATAACATCCTGGGCAACCAATTTCAATGACTCCAATTCTTGACTACTACTTGCAGACCCGATATGCTTAAATATAAAACGCTTGCCATTCTTGTAGTAAACTACTTGAACTGCATTAGCCCCAGATGCTGTTTTAACGACTCTAATACGTAGCATAAATTTACCTTAGTGCGGTAAATTTAAGACTTTTTCAGCGTAACCTCCTGATATACAACATTAATATTTTTTTATCTTAAAAGGGTGGACAAGTCAGGAAAGAATAGGAGTAGTCCTATTTACCACTGTTTTAAGGCATTCAGGAGCCTGACAGGTTTTTTAACTGAAAATTCCCGACGACAAAGGAATATAGCCAGTTGCCGTTGTGGAACAAATTTGTCTAATCAAAGTTATACAATTAGGATTAAATATTTTTAAAAACACGGGCCAGTGAAAATCCGGGAGCATCTACCTGTAA
>DAINPM010000003.1:0-90079 GCA_036743455.1 Bacteroidales bacterium
CATACAGATCAGCTGTCCTCCCTTCTATCTCTAAAAACCCAGCTTTATCAGCATTTTCCACAATCCCGGAAGCTCTCTGCCGTACTCCCTCATCAAAAGCAGAGTTGGTAACTATATTTTTTATGATGGGGAGCAGAGAGACATCTCCTTCTGAAGCATTTTTAAGTATTTCTTCAACGAACCACCGGTTTTTGGAGCCCTTACTAAGTGAATAGCCGCCTGTAACAATACTGAAGAAATTATATTTAAAAAATCGTTCTCCTGAAAACTTATTATTCAGAGAGCACCAATCATCTGATTTAATATTCTTTAACATGTCTCAACCCCCGGCCCCACTGTTAGTTTACAGAAGGAGTAACATACGCAGTATTAATCTTACTAAAATAAGAATTTTAAACTACAATTTCAGTTATTAAGATACTTATTGATAAGACTAAGCAATAAAGAATAGTCAACATGAGAACCCTGTACTATAAGATCAGCCATATTATAAAAACATTCCCGTTCATTTAACTTCTTTTGAATATAGTCCTGAAGCTGATAATGGGGTATGTTTTTTATCAAAGGTCTTTCCCCTGACGACTCAATTAATCTCTTTTTTAGCTGTTCCGGGGTCATTTTCAGATATATAGTCAGACCGTTCCCCTTCATAAAATCCATATTACCTGTATGACAGGGTGTTCCGCCTCCTGTTGATATAATACTGTTAAACAGGTTTGCTGTCGATCTCAGAACGAAAGATTCTGTTTTCCTGAAACTATCTTCTCCATCTTCTTCAAAGATCCGGGGAATACTTTTTCCTGAATAGTTTTCAATCTCTTTATCAAGATCAATGAATGACCATCCGAGGGAGAATGCCAGCTTTCTTCCTGCAGTTGTTTTACCGCTTCCCATAAAACCGATTATATAAACAATCTGTTTTTCTTTCATCACAATTCAAGCTTCATCTGTGCAGGATCGTCATGTCGTGATTCTTTAGGGCCATCCTCTGTTTTAACATCACTTAATACCGGCTTATCTTCTTTCTTAACTATCGGTTCAACCTCAGAAATATTATCTACCATAAAGCTGGTTAATCTTTTTCCTCTGGCTTTATAACTCTTGACACCAATAAACCTTTCAACTTCTATTATTTCATTATCACGGTCTTTATGTTTCCCCCCGAACTGTATTTCAAAACGGGGATACTCAACTTCAGTTATACTGACCAGTCGTGTTCCGGCACTCTCATTAATGAAATACTGAGGTTTTTCTGATTCCTCTATCATAAACCTCTTAACATAATAATAATTCTGGCCGGCATCCCAGTATATTACAGAGTATACCTTCCCGGGCCTGTACTTTTCTATTAAAAGGATATTTTCTTCAAAATGGTTAGAGAGATCAAAACCGGTATGTCTGTAATATCCGGTTTTTGTTATAACCAGAATTTTGTCATCGGCACTGAATTCCCCCAGATATTTTCCTCTTCCGTCAACATTAAGCCTCAGTATTGCATCATCGAACCATATCTTTCGGCCTCCCAGGGTGGAAAGACCTTTTTCCTTAAGTGTAATTTTCTGGACCGGATTTCTGGTAAGTATATTCCCCTGGGATGATTTGCCTTTGATAGCAAGTTGTCCGAAATCATATTCAAAAAGAAGTTTCTTGAGACGAGCCTTTGGTTTATGGTGTACTTTGATAACTTCAGCTTCTCCGTTAGGATTTGCACTCAGATAAATAATTCTTGAACCATCATTGCCTTTGGTGATATTATATACCTTATCGCGTGTTAACCCTGTAATGGCACAACGTTTTATGTACACAGGACCGTTCCTGCCATCCTGGTAAACAATATTATAAATAGTTCTTTCATCGTTTTTCAGGAAAACCTGTGCATAAAGTATATCATTTCCAACAAAGACTTTATCATCTATCCGTGTTATAAGATAACTGCCATCTTTTCTTATCACGATTATATCGTCAATATCGGAACATTCACATACAAATTCATCTTTTTTGAGACCTGTACCAATGAATCCTTCTTTATAATTAACATAAAGTTTGGCATTATTGGCCACTACTTTTGTTGCCTGTATTGTATCAAAGTTCCTGATCTCGGTTTTACGTTCTCTTCCTTTACCGTATTTCTTTTTTATCTGCCGGAAATAATTAATTGTAAAAGGAATGATATTATGTAAGTGGTTTTTAACTTCTTCTAACTCTGTTTCAATACCTTTTATATGATCTTCAGCTTTTTTTGAATCGTATTTTGATATCCTTTTAATCTTAATTTCAGTGAGTCTTATCAGATCTTCTTTAGTTATTTCCCTTGAAAATCTTTCTTTAAAAGGTTCCAGCCCCTTATTGATTGCTGACAAGACAGCTTCCCATGTTTCACATTCTTCTATATCGCGGTATATTTTCTCTTCTATGAATATTTTCTCCAGAGACGACATGTGCCAGTCTTCCTTTAATTCTGCCAGTCTGATTTCCAGTTCGCTTTTCAGCAGGTAAACTGTTCTGTCGGCAGAGTTTTTGAGCATCTCACTTACTCCAATGAATGAGGGCTTGCTTCCTGTAATGACACAGGTATTGGGAGAAATGGAACATTCACAATCGGTAAATGCATAAAGGGCATCAATAGTCTTGTCAGGAGAAACACCGGGCATCAGGCTTATTACAATTTCCACATTAGCCGATGTATTGTCATCTATTTTTCTGATCTTGATTTTCCCTTTTTCATTTGCTTTAATAATGGAATCTATCAAAGTTGATGTTGTTTTACCGTAGGGTATTTCTGTTATGACCAGTTCTTTTTTGTCTATTTTTTCTATTTTGGCTCTGACCTTAACTGCTCCGCCCCTCTGACCATCATTATATTTTGACACATCAATCATTCCTCCCGTTGGGAAGTCGGGGTAAATAACAAAATCACGTCCCTGAAGATAATCAATTGTTGCATCTATCAGTTCGTTGAAATTATGTGGAAGAATTTTAGATGCAAGACCTACAGCTATCCCTTCAACTCCCATGGCCAGTAACAGGGGGAATTTGACAGGGAGTGTCACAGGTTCTTTGTTTCGTCCGTCGTAGGATAATTTCCATTCGGTTGTTTTTGTATTAAAAACAACATCCAGTGCAAATTTGGATAGTCTTGCCTCAATATAACGCGGTGCTGCTGCACCATCACCTGTCAGTATATTTCCCCAGTTACCCTGGCTTTCAACGAGGAGATCTTTCTGTCCCAGCTGCACCAGGGCATCTCCTATGGATGCATCTCCATGGGGATGGAACTGCATCGTATGACCAATAATATTGGCTACTTTGTTGAAGCGGCCGTCATCCATCCTTTTCATTGAATGGAGTATACGGCGCTGCACCGGTTTAAGGCCATCATGAAGGTGAGGAACAGCTCTTTCCAGAATCACATAGGAAGCATAATCAAGAAACCAGTCGCGGTACATGCCTGACATGGCAGTTACCGAATGCAGTATTCCCTGTTCTTCAGAGGCTTCTTCCTCTGGTAAAGATTGTTCATTTTCAGGCTTCAACTCTTCTTCCATGATCATATCAATCCCTTCCCTGCAATTATTTTATTGTATCTCTTCAACAACATCCTCCTCTATCCTCAGGTTCTCTATTATAAAATCCTGCCGTTCAGGAGTATTCTTTCCCATATAAAACTCAAGATAACCATTGATAAAATCATTTTTTTTCATTCTGACCGGTTCAAGACGCATATCTTTTCCGATAAAATGCCCAAACTCATCAGGAGATATCTCACCCAATCCCTTAAAACGGGTTATTTCAGGATCCGGTCCAAGATCCTTAATAGCTTTTGTTTTCTCCTCGTAAGAGTAACAATATCTGGTCTCCTTTTTATTACGCACCCTGAAAAGTGGAGTCTGAAGTATATAAACATGTCCCTTTCTTACAAGTTCGGGGAAAAATTGAAGGAAAAAAGTGAGTAAAAGAAGTCGGATATGCATTCCGTCAACATCAGCATCAGTAGCGATTACTACATTATTATATCTCAGGTTTTCTATCCCATCTTCAATATTCAGTGCAGCCTGAAGAAGATTAAACTCCTCGTTCTCATATACTATTTTTTTCGTCAACCCGTAAGAATTAAGTGGTTTCCCTCTAAGGCTGAACACAGCCTGGGTCTCTACATTCCTGGATTTTGTTATCGAACCGCTTGCCGAATCTCCCTCTGTAATAAAAAGGGTGGAATCGAGCTTGTCGGGATCATTTGTGTTGTAATGTATCCGGCAATCCCGAAGTTTCTTGTTATGAAGACTAACCTTTTTAGACCTGTCTCGTGCCAGTTTCTGAATAGAAGAAATGGCTTTCCTTTCTTTTTCTGATTCCTGTATCTTCTTAAGAATTATTCCGGCTGTCTCAGAATTTTTGTGAAGAAAATCATCAAGCTGCTTTTTGATAAAGTCATTGATGAAAGCTCTCACAGAAGGACCACCGGGTGCTATGTCTTTCGATCCCAGTTTTGTCTTTGTCTGTGATTCAAAAATGGGTTCTTCCACTTTAATGCTTATTGCTGCAATAATAGAGGAACGTATATCTGCAGGATCATAATCCTTCTTAAAAAACTCTCTGAAAGTCTTAACAAGAGCTTCACGAAAAGCAATCAGATGAGTGCCTCCCTGAGTTGTGTTCTGTCCGTTTACAAAACTGTAATAATCTTCACCATAATTAAAGCCATGAGTGAAAGCTACTTCAATATCATCACCTCTAAGATGAATAAGAGGATAAAGACCCTCCTTGCTCATATTATCGTTCAGCAGGTCAGCTAATCCATTACGTGAAAAAAATTTGTTGCCGTTAAAATTTATTACCAGCCCGGAATTCAGATATACATAGTTCTTCAACATTGTATCAACATATTCCGAGATGTAATAGTAATTGCCGAACAGGTCTTCATCAGGCTGGAAGATAACCTCAACACCGTTTTCTTCCTTGGTCTCAACAACCGGCTGATCATTGACAAGGAGGCCACCGGCAAACTCACTGGTCTTAAGTTGCCCGTCACGTACCGACCTGACTATGAACCTGGACGACAAAGCATTTACTGCTTTGACTCCAATACCGTTAAGACCAACAGATTTTTTGAAAGCCTTCGAATCATACTTGGCCCCCGTATTCATCCTGGATACAACATCCAACACTTTCCCCAGAGGAATACCACGACCATAATCCCTTACCCTTACTTCACGGTTATTGATGGACACGTCTATTTTCTTCCCGAATCCCATCATGTATTCGTCAATGGCATTATCCATCACCTCTTTTAACAATACATATATACCGTCATCTTCTGATGATCCGTCTCCCAGTTTCCCTATATACATACCCGGACGAAGCCTGATATGTTCTCTCCACTCAAGAGTCCTTATGTGTTCCTCTGAATAACCGACAACTGTCATTGGCCTGAATTTTTGCGCAAATATAGTTAAATAGACACCTCCCTATTTATCAATTTTTCAACAATAAACTAATATAATTATATGTGACTGCATGTTATTTAATTGATAATCATGCAGAATAATGAATATTGGGCCGTTCAATAATTTAGAAAGTCCCCAAAGAAAATTAATCAGTCCAGAATACCCATCTGCTTCATCAGCAACACTGCATTCTTCTTACTGGCTATCCCATCCCTCAGGATATAATCAAAATGTATTATTTCCCCGTCTATTTCAACTTCTATACATTTATTTATTATTCTGTCCGGATACTTTGCTTCAAGAGCTCCCAGTGAGAGATCATGTGTGGCGATTAGCCCCGAACCTCCCAGCTCAATCAACTTATCAATAAATATCTTTGATCCCTGACTTTTATCTTCTGAATTTGTCCCTTTAAGTATCTCATCAAGGAGAAAAAAGACATTTTCTCCTTTCTGAAGCTTTTCCTTCAGTATTCTCAGTCTCTTAAGTTCAGCATAAAAATAGGACTCATTTGAAGAGAGAGAATCAGTTGTACGCATACTGGTAAACAGCCTTACCGGTAGAAATTCAAGCTCTTCTGCACAAACAGGAGCACCTGTCATAGCCAGTATACAGTTAATAGCCACACTTCTTAAAAAGGTACTCTTACCGGCCATATTGGCACCTGTAACAATACATATCCTCCCCTGCCTGTCAAGTGTAAAATCGTTGCACACACGGTTTTCTCCTTTGATCAGCGGATGACCTGACCGTACAGCCCTGAATAAGTATTTCCTGTCAGCTGAAATAAACGGGAAAGTATAATCCCTGTTGTTATAACTAAAGTTTCCAAGACTTATAAATGCATCGATCTGACCCACCATATCCAGCCATAGCGGAAATTGTTCCCTATAGGTCTTTTTCCATTTTTCCAAACGTCTCTTACAATGCTGATCCCAAAGGAAAAGGCCATTGAGAACAAATCCCACAATAATATTCAGTCTGCTGTCAAATGCCCTGATTATTCCCCCCAGTTCGCGGAGAGCAATAACAGCAGATTTTTCATCAGCCAGTACCCCTTTTTTCATACTGTTAATCAATGGCGCCTCAAACGGCTCATTATTAATTAATTCTAGCAGATTGCCCAGCGAACCAAGAAACCTGAAGCGCCCACTCAGATCTTCATGTATAGCTGATATTTTCCGGAGATCCATGCCAACAATGAAAAGGCTGAGAAAGAAGAAAAATAAAAATAAACTATAATTGAGAAGTCCAGCTATAACTAATCCGAGAGACAGCAGGTTACAGACAGGCAATATCCATATTAATACTTTTCTGTAAAGGGATTTTTTTTCTGTACTCTCTTCTGTGAGCCATCTGGCAAGTCTTTCTATGTGAGAATGATCAAGACTGTTGTTCATTCCTGTCGCCAGGAATTTCTTCCTCCAGTGATCCTTCCCCGATAATTCTTTTATTGCTTCCTGTCTCTCTTCCAGTGTTGACGCTACAGAACAGGGCTCAGATAACCATCCGGCCAACACCTCACTACCATACCCTGTACATGTCCTGCAGAGATACTGATACAGGGATGATGGACCAAAAACATCAGAGTCATAAGTAAAGTCATGATCCTTCTCAACAAATTCATTCCCCTCACTGAACATTGAAAAATCACCTTTTAAAGCTGTCGCTTCATTAGTATTTAATAATTTAAGATTCTCCAGAAAAACCTTATTAGTTGAATGAAAAGCATGATACTTTAACAGGAACAGGAAAAAAGTGGTGAAAAAGACTATAACTGCCAGCCCCAGATATTTTGATAAATCAAAGGATAAATAGATAATAACCAGTCCTCCGGCAAAAGTGATCAAACGAAGCAATGATATAATAAAAAGCAATTTCTCCTCCTTTTTGATCTTTTTTGTCAGATCCGCTGCTTCATTTAAATACTCCTCTATCAGTACTTCTTTATCCATTATAATCAAATATTACAGCACTTACTTCCATCACAGATTTTTTCCGGTTAAAATTCGATCCCTTCAAATCCAGATCCCACATCCAGGTTTCTTTACTTATACATTCCGGAAGCCGTGTCAGCATGGTCCTTTCTTCTGTTGTCCCTCCTGCAGAATCCATAAATATCTCATTTGTATCACTTATCAGAACCGATTTATGCTTCTTCAGAAAGCTGATATGCTTATCCTGTATCTTTTTCCTGAAACTGTACATTTTTTCTTTGTCTTGTACAGCTTTCTTTTCAAGTATTCTTAATGGCAGTGTTTCAAGCTGTGTCAATACATTCAGGGAGATTACCAGCCCAGGATCTTCAAGGTTATAATTAGGTATGTTTATCATTTCAGGAAATGATTTTCTGTTCAGAAAAATACCTTTCCCAGCCCATTTCCAGACTTCCTCAACCAGACCACCTGTTATATCATCTTCAAGAAGCTTTAAATTTTTTATCCCTGCTGTTTGCTCAATTACTTCGGGGGGATGGATAATATCAACCAGAATAATCTCATCTGTCTTTTCCGACATTTCGATTAAAGGTAACTCCAGGAGCCAACCGCTACCCAGCACTGTAATTTTCTCGGGCAGGAAAAAGTCTATTGCATTCAGAATAAAATCCCGGCATTTTTTCTGGTGGTTCAGCCAGCCCTCTCCCTGATTCATATAATTGACAATAAGGCCCTGCTGGTAATCATAATAGCCCATCCTGTGGAGTATTCTTCTATATGAGGGAGAATGTGTCATAAAAGACTGTCTTTCTTCTTCCGCATTTTATAAAGCTCCTTTGTCATCATTTTGCTGAATTCAAGGGCTAATTGGTCACAGTCGTCTGTCCCGAAAGAGCCGGGCATAACAGGATCCAATACTCTGATTGTTACTGTGTGGTATCCCCTTAAAACAAGACCATGTTTGGGTAGTATCTCTCCGGTACCATCTATCAGAACAGGAAGTATTGGTTTTTTTGCCGATATAGCCAGATCAAAAGCCCCTCTTTTAAAAAAACCTATCTCACTGTCAGACGACCTCGTTCCTTCAGGAAACATCATCAGGGAAATATTCCGTTGTAAGCATTTATAGGCTTCATTCTTCATCTTTTCCTTACTCTCCTTATTGCCCCGGTCAACAGTAATATAATCAGCCATCATAAGATACCAGCCAAGAACCGGAACCCTTTTATTTTCAATCTTTGAAATCCATTTATACCTGTACATCAGACAGTTTAAGAGAAGGATATCGAGTATCGACTGATGATTTGAAATAATAACATAGGTAGCCCCCGGGACTGCCTTACTCCTACCCTCAATCTTTAATTTCCAAACTGGCATGCAATGAGACAATATCAGGGACTGCCATACCAGAATCCAGTGGACCACCTTCCTGTCTCTGTCAAAAGGAATAACAATTAACCATACGATAAAGGTCACAGGAAAGAATAAAAGAATGAAAAGGATTCCGGTTAACCACACAATTATTGATTTGATAACAGCCATACTATAATTAAAAGAACTTAAATATATCCGAATCCTGTATAATTATTCTTTCTTCTCTGAAAAAATTCTTCAGAGCTTCAGGTATATGTTTGCAACCTCTCATTTTTTTAAATATGGTCACCCACCCCCTATATGATCCATCAGTTTCCGGATCATTGATTATCCCATTACTGACCTTAAATCTGAAAAAAACCTGTCTGCCAAAAATATCCGTTTCGTTCTCAAAAATATAATCCGGCCCATATCCATAATTCCATTCCCAGGTATTGTATTTTTTATCTTCAATCATTTCAATCTTAACAATATCTTCCTGAGTCAGTTCCGTCATTCTGTTAGCATCTGATCCAAGAAAATACCTGAACATGAGATCTCTGAATTCATTTATGTCATTCAAACCAATAATATTGTGAAAACAGGTCACAGAAGAGGGATTTGATCTTACAGCTTTTGTAATATAGTGAGATGTGTCCTTTCTGAGGGATTCATGTAGTGCAACAAGGTCTGAACTGTAGAGTAATGTGCCATGATGAAGCACCCTTTCCCTGTAAATATGTTCAGCATTTCCAGATATTTTATGTCCGCCGGTTCTGAGATCATTCTTATCCTCAAATCTTACATCCAGACCCAGGGAGGAAAGGAACTCTGTTACCGGACCGGTATACTTTCTGAAGTTAACCTGATTACCTTCAGTGCTGTTCAGGATAAAGGAAAAATTAAGGTTGCCATAATCGTGATAAACACTTCCCCCTCCTGTTATACGGCGGATAACCGGAATATTATTTGTTGTAACATACTTCGTATCCGATTCTCTGTGAGCTACCTGATGCTTGCCAATTATTACTGAAGGTTTATTAATATATAATAATAAGTACTCTTCATTACTGTTTTTCAGAAAATATTCTTCTGCAGCAAGATTAAATGAGGGTTCTGTTGATTTCAGATTAATACAAAGCATCTGATTTAGCAGTTCGTTGACAATTCTTCAGGTCAGCACAATAATTCTTATCCTGTTACTGGTAATAAAGGGTGGAATAAAATGGGAATGGTTTTCACATAAGCAAAGATGATCATTCCAGTGAATTCCTGTTCCTGATGCCATTAGCTGTTATAATACTCCGGGTATAAATATATAATCGGTAAAAGCCCCATCCTGTTAATGCTCCGAGCAGAGCACCGCAAACGACATCCCCGGGGTAATGAACACCCAGGTAGATACGGCTGTAACCAATAACAGAAGCCCATAGAATAATAAAGACGGTAAACCATCTTTTTTTTATAAACAACAGACTCAGAAGGGCCACATTAAAGGAATTGGATGCATGTGATGATACGAATCCGTACAATCCGCCACACTCTCCTTTTACTATATGCACAAGCCCTTCTAATTCAGGGTCATGACAAGGGCGCAATCGCTGAAAGACATTTTTAAAAAGATGTACCGATGATTGATCAGCAAAAAGAGCTGCAAGGCCAATAAAAAGCAGAATCAGGGGAAATTTATTTTTATATTTCCTCCATATCCATACCAGAATAGTTATATAAAGTGGTACCCAGATTAGTTTCCCGCTTATTGCATACATTATCTGATCCCATAAAGGGGAATTAACTGAGTTGAGTATCAAGAAAAGCTGTTTGTCGATCTGATCAAGCATATTTCTTATTTATCAATCATTTACAAGCTCTTTCCAGAGTACATCTTTAAGTTTGTCAAGGCCCTTACCAGTAACAGAAGAAATAAAGGCAGACGGAATATCAGGAAGATCTTTTTCTATCTCTCTCATGAGTTCCTCATCCAGAAGATCTGATTTTGTGACTGCCAGTATTCTCTTTTTATCAAGTAATTCCGGATTATACATTTTCAATTCATTGAGAAGGATCTGGTATTCATTTTTTATATCCTTACTATCAGCAGGTATCATAAAGAGAAGGATTGAATTTCTTTCTATATGCCGCAAAAATCTTATTCCCAGCCCTTTCCCTTCATGGGCACCTTCAATTATCCCTGGTATATCAGCCATTACAAATGATTTATCATCGCGGTAGCTAACTATTCCCAGACTTGGGGTAAGTGTTGTAAAGGCATAATCAGCGATTTTCGGTTTTGCAGCAGAGACAACAGACAGGAGTGTTGATTTACCGGCATTAGGGAACCCAACGAGGCCTACATCGGCAAGTATTTTTAATTCAAGGATAAACCAGTCCTCAGACCCAGGTTCTCCCGGCTGTGCATACCTGGGTGTCTGGTTGGTGGATGATTTAAAATGAACATTGCCCAGTCCTCCTCTGCCTCCCCTTACAAGTATTTTTTCCTGGCCGTGTTCTGTTATCTCAAAAATAAACTGCAGATCATCAGCCTTTTTTGCCACAGTACCAAGAGGTACTTCGATAACAACATCATTGCCATCAGCTCCTGTTGATTGTTGCAATCCCCCATTCCCTCCGTGACCTGCAAAAATATGACGTTTATATCTCAGATGAAGCAAGGTCCACATCTGATCGTTTCCCCTGAGGACAATATTCCCTCCTCTGCCTCCGTCACCTCCGTCAGGTCCACCTTTCGGAACAAATTTTTCGCGTCGCAGGTGAGCTGAACCTGCACCGCCCCTGCCTGAACGGCAGAAAATTTTGATATAATCAACAAAATTGGATCCGGACATTTTATTAAGTTTTGAAAGGCTAAGAATAAGCCGATTACCTCCAGCTACCTGCCACCAGGAAACTTTATGACATATTCCGACAGTCTGCCGAATATTTCCTCTATAGTTCCCATACCGTTAACAGGCTGATATATACCTTTTTTACGACAATAATCAATTATCGGTTCTGTTTTTGCCTTATAAACATCTATACGGTTCTCTATTACTGCAGGGTCTTTGTCATCAGGTCTCCCTGACAACTCAGCGCGTGCAACAAGTCGTTTAACCAGTTCATTATGTTCTACTTCGAGAACCAGCATGCTGTCAATTTGCATTCCTCTCTCATTAAGCATCTTTTCCAGCTCTATTGTCTGCTCAACAGTTCTAGGGAAACCGTCAAACAAAAATCCGTTTCGTCCTTTAGTATTGTCAATCTTTGCTGCTATAAGTTCAATAACTACTTCGTCAGGGACCAGTTCCCCTTTCGACATTATTGCACTCATCCGTTTACCCAGATCTGTCCCGGCTGCTATTTCTGCCCTAAGCATATCACCTGTTGAAAGATGAGCAAGATTGAATTTTTCAGCAAGTTTTACTGACTGAGTTCCTTTACCGGATCCCGGAGGACCAAAAATTAAAAAATTGACCATTGATAAAAGTTTTATTATTTGATTAATTTATAAATAGAAGTCAGATTACGGCCATAACCTTCGTAGTCGAGACCATAACCAACAACAAAATCGTTTGCTATTTCAAAACCTGTATAGCTTATCTTTATGCGGCTGTCAAAAGATTCAGGTTTCAACAATAATGCTGCCACCCTGACAGAGGCCGGATCTTTTTCTATAACCATTTCCATTATAGCCTCAATTGTTTTACCGGTATCAATAATATCATCTAATATAACAATATGTTTATTGCTGATATCCTCATTCAGACCAATCAACTCTTTCACATTACCTGTTGATCTTGTCCCGGCATATGAAGACGCTTTGACAAAGGAGATCCGGGCTTTCAGGCTTATTAGTCTGAAAAGATCCGAAGAGAAGATAAATGCCCCATTGAGTATGCTGATAAAAATAACATCTCTTCCTTCCAGATCACGGTTAATATCTTCCGCTATCTCTGTTACTCTCGCCCTGATAAGATCCTCATGAATAAATTCGCTGAATCGTTTATCAAGTAACTCTATTTCTCTCATAACAGATATATTGAATAAGCAACCGGCACGAAAATATGAAAATAATACCTTATTTTTGTCCTTATCAGGAAGTTAAATTTTAAATTTTTCATATGAATCCTCTCGTAAGTATAATAATGGGAAGCACTTCTGACCTGCCTGTCATGGAGAAGGCAGCACAGGTTCTGGATAATTTCGGTATACCTTTTGAAATGAATGCCTTGTCGGCACACCGGACTCCTGAAGAAGTTGAGAAATTTGCCAGAGAAGCATCGGGACGTGGGCTTAAAGTCATCATTGCCGCCGCAGGTATGGCCGCTCATCTCCCGGGAGTCATCGCAGCATTCACTTCTCTACCGGTAATCGGGGTACCTGTCAGGGTCTCTTTTGACGGACTCGATTCTGTATTGTCAATACTGCAGATGCCTCCAGGAATACCTGTAGCCACAGTGGGCGTCAATGCCGCAGAAAATGCTGCTATTCTGGCCTCCCAGATAATAGGCACAGGAGATGAAAAAATCAGGAAAGAAGTTGAGTCTTATAAAGAAGGTCTCAAACAGAAAATTGTAGAAGCAAACAAGGAACTGAAAAAATTAAGATTCAGACATAAAACCAATTAACATTTTTCTTATCTTGGCAGTATAACCAGTAAATACTTGTACTCGCTGCACAAGATATTTGTTTGTTTGTCTGTATTTTTTCTGCCACTAACTGCCTCAGGTTCTAATCCTTACCGTATGATAACCGGAGCAGAAGAGGCAGGGATGGGATCGTTATCATTATACAGTAAATCATTCTGGTCGTCATTTAACAACCAGGCTCTCCTTGCAGAAAAAAACAGTATCGTAGCGGCAATAAATTATCAGGACCGTTTTTGCCTGAGCCAACTGGCTACAAAAAGCGCGGGCCTTATTATCCCATCAGGATCAGGATCAGCAGGACTGATTTTTTCTCACTTCGGATATAAAGAGTTCAGCAGAACGATGACGGGTCTCGCCTGCGGTCTGCACCTGTCAGAAAAAATATCCGCCGGAATCCAGATTGATTATTTCTCTGAAAAAGCTTCCGGAGAGTTTCAACTTCATCACTCCGTAACATTTGAAACTGGTTTTTTTATAAAAATAAGAGAAAACATCTTTGCCGGCCTTCATATGTTCAACCCTCTGCCGGATGCCCTGAGAAAAAGAAATATGCCTTCAACAATTACCACGGGTGCCGGAATACAATTGAACAAAGACTTCTTTGCTGCAGTAGAAACAGAAATGTGCTCATCTGAAAGACCTGTATTAAAAACAGGGTTCACTTACGTACTGACAGATAATTTGTGTCTCCAGGGAGGATTTAATACCCGTAACTGTTCATTTTCTTTTGGCACCGGACTGACAATAAAGAATATATATCTTAACCTGAGCATTTCAACTCACGAAAAACTCGGACTATCACATTTCCTGTCAATAGTGTTCAAAACGTAATAAAGGAAAAGAGAACAGGCCTGTTTTATAAAGCACCGGCTGAATGATAAAAAAATATTCTTATGCAATACTTATGTCTTTTCTGTCATTTATCCTTTCAGGGCAGGAGGCTGATATTTCAGAAACAATACGGAATATTGCGGAAGAGCTGTCGGCAAACGATACCGATTATGAAAATGCAGCAATTTTTACAGAATACCTGAATTCCTTATATGAGAATCCTGTCAGAATTAATTCGACAGATAAAAACGAAGTGTCGCGTCTGTTTTTTCTGGATGATTTACAGATCAAAGCCTTAATTGATTACACCACAAAAACGGAAGGCCTGGTCTCAATCCATGAATTGGAGGTAATTAAAGGATTCAACAAACATATTACGGGAATGATGAAACCCTTCATAACTTTTGAAAATGAATCCCAGGTTACAGGCAATTCACATAAAACAAGAGGTAAATTTATAAGCAATGCCATCATAAAACCCCAAACCAAAGACAATTCGTATGCCGGATCACAATGGAAATTATTATCGAAGTACAGTATTTCTTCCGGAAATATTACAGGTGGGTTTACCTTTGAGAAAGATGCAGGTGAAAAACTCATTAATGGCACACCTCCCCTCCCTGATTTTGCTTCCGCATATATACAATATTCAGGGAAACAAATAATAAGAAAATTCATTGCAGGTGATTTTGGTGTAAGATTCGGACTGGGTACAAACGTAAACACATCTTTTCGTACAGGCTTTTTAGCTAATGCAACAACTTATATGCCAGCCAGGAATGAGATAAAACCATATACATCATCTGATGAAAATAATTTTTTCCGGGGTGTCGCGGCAGAATTTGCACTCAGGGATATTGGTTTAACTCTTTTCTGCTCTCATCACCCTGTAGATGCTACAATTGAATGGTCAAAAGATTCCTCTGAATTGTTTATAAGTAATTTTTATAAAAGCGGTCTTCATAACACTGCATCTCTTTTGGCAAAAAAAGATGCAGTACAAGAAACAGTTACAGGCATAGACATATCATATAACCTTGACAACCATCGCATTGGCATAGGCTGGTCATACGACAGACTGGCTTTGCCGTTTGGCTCCACAAATGATTCTCCTGAATACCTCTTCAGGTTAAATAATAGAATGAATAGTATTTTTTCCCTTTCATACAACAGCCTGCTTAAACAAATTCTCCTGTATGGCGAGATATCTGCAAATGACCTCAACAATGCAGCTGTTACGCAGGGAATAACTATCAGACCATCTGACAGGCTTAACATGAATTTTTTATTCCGGCATTATTCTCCTGGCTTTACAGCATTCCATAATAATGGTCCTGGTAGAAATCCTTCTGCTGCCAATGAAAAGGGGATGACAGCCAATTTTACTTTTGAAGCTGCAAAATATCTTTTTATAAGTGCCGCCTGTGATTTCAGCATCTTCCCCTGGTTGAAATACAGGAGTGATTTTCCTTCAATGGCAAAAAGATATGAAATACGAATGAAATATTCTCCGGATGAGAGTCTGAATATCGACATTTCTTATCTGATGAACAGTGTCGAGAAAAATGAATCCGGTGCAACCGGGATAGCCGGTATTGAAAAAAATGTCAGCAGAACAGTTAAAATACAGGCTAAATTTAGCCCTTACAACAATTTAACACTAGCATCACGATTAGACTACAAGTATGTCAATCCATCCTTTAGTCAGGGAACACTTTTTCTTCAGGATATCATATATAATACAGGGAGAGGACGTTTTGCCCTATGGTTCAGATATTGTCTTTTTAATACCGACGACTGGGATTCAAGGCTCTACACTTATGAGAATGATCTGCTGCATAGTTTCAGTATTCCTGCTCTCTCGGGGAAAGGAAGCAGAACTTATCTGATGATCAGATGGGCACTATGGAAAAACTCTGAATTCAGAGTAAAATACGGACTAAGCTCGCTTTCCTTGTCGGATTACAGTAATAATGTAAAAAGTGAATTAAAGATTCAATTCAGGCTATGGCACTGATAACATATTTTCTAATCACTTTTATCTCCCGGAATTTTCCTCAGGTATTTTGATATCCCTGATATTCAACTGAAGGTTTCTGTTGCCACGAAATTCATTCATTTCTATTGAATAACAGACATTAAAAGGATTCCCCCCTTTTATATATTCAAAGTGATCAGCCTGCCCAAATGCTATTGCAGGAATTTTTTTCACAGTATGTGAATCCTGGCAGAGATCCAGTTTAAGATGTTCTCCGCTGGAACCGACCATACGTCCGGACCCGGTATCATAAACATTATATGAGACAAAGACAGGACTCATATTCTCAGGCCCGTACGGTTGGAACTGATTCATTATTCTGAAAAAATCCTCGTCTATTTCTGAGAAATCGAGCTCCATATCAATGAATATCCTTGGGAAGAGTTGATCTTCTGTTATGGTATTGTTCACATAGTGTTCGAATCTTTCAATGAAGGGGCTAATGTTTTCTTTTTTGAGAGTCAGTCCGGCAGCAAACATATGTCCGCCAAAACTTTCCAGCAGATCGCTACAGGATTCTATTGCCTGATAGAGGTCATAACCCTGTACTGATCGGGCTGATCCGGTTGCAAAGCCGTTTGATTCGGTTAATATGACTGTGGGTCTGTAATAAGTTTCAATAAGTCTTGAAGCGACGATCCCGATAACACCTTTTTTCCATTGTGGATTATAAAGAACCGTTGTTCGGGAATTGACTGAGCGGTTATTTTCCGAAATCATTCTCATTGCTTCGGTAGTTATCGATCTGTCGATAGACCTTCTTTCGATATTGAAGGTATTTATTTCCTTACTTATTTCTGTAGCCTGTCTGGGATTATCAGAAATAAGTAATTCAACAGCCTTACTGCCTGTCTCCATCCTTCCTGCTGCATTTATCCTCGGACCTATTTTGAAGACAACATCTTCGATTGTTAATAATCTGCAGATTTCAGCTTCACGAAGTATCTCCTTTAATCCCATCCGTGGAGATTCATTCAGCTGTTTTAGTCCGAAATATGCAAGGACCCTGTTTTCTCCGGTCACCGGCACAATATCGGAAGCAATACTTACTGCTACAAGATCAAGGTAATGGGCAATATCACTGAAAGGTATTCCCTGTATTCTTGAATAGGCATGAACAAGTTTAAAACCTACGCCACATCCTGACAACTCTTTATAGGGATAGCTGCATGAAGGTTGTTTAGGATCGAGGACAGCTACAGCCTCAGGTATTTCTTCTCCCGGATAATGATGATCACAGATAATCACATCAATACCCTTTGATCTGGCATATAGTACTTTTTCCACGGCCTTTATTCCACAGTCAAGTGTAATAATAAGCCTGCAATTATTCTTTGATGCAAAATCAATACCCTGTGTAGAAACTCCGTAGCCCTCACTGTATCTGTCTGGAATATAATAATCTACATTTGCCTTCTCACTTTTCAAAAAAGAATAAATAAGGGCTACGGCTGTAGTGCCATCAACATCGTAATCACCATAGACCAGTATTCTTTCATTCTTTTTTATTGCTGTTGATAAGCGGTCGACGGCAAGATTCATATCCTTCATCAGAAAAGGGTCATGCAGGTTGTCAATACTTGGATTGAAGAAGGAGTCGGCCTCTCCGGGACAGGTAATACCACGCTGAACCATCAGATTAGCCAGTGAATCAGATACTCCCAGGGCCTCCGACAATTGCTTTACCACAGCTACATCCCCTCTTTCTTTGATGACCCATTTTTTATCCATCGTTTATATATGTTTTTGCCATATCAGATCAAACAAATCTCTGATATTCTCCTTTAAAATACTTTTAACGTGTTCAATATCCTGTTCTGTTCCTGTTTCGTTTTCCAGTGAAGTAACACCTTTATCTGTAAATCCGCACGGATTGATATAATTAAAATAGTTCAGGTCAGTATTAACATTAAACGCAAAACCGTGCATGGTAATAAACCTGCTGGCTTTGACCCCTATTGCACATATCTTTCTTTCTTTCCCTTCAATCCCTGAATTAAGCCATACACCTGTTCTGCCTTCCATCCTTTTCCCTTCCAGACCGTACTCTCTGATCGTTCTTATAACTGCTTCCTCAAGTCTGGAAATATATTCTTTTAAACCTATCCTTAATATACCAAGGTCAAAAACAGGATAGCCCACTATCTGTCCCGGACCATGATATGTAATATCGCCACCTCTGTCAGTTCTGTAGAATACTGCATTTTTAGCATTTAATTGAATATTATCAATCAGTAGATTGTCTTCCGAACCGCTTTTGCCAAGTGTATAAACATGAGGATGTTCAACAAAAATCAATACTCCCGCAATAAGTGGATTCTCACTATCAGAATTATCTTTCCCGGAAATTTTGTTTTCTATAAGTTTTTTGAATATTTCTGCCTGATAATCCCATGTTTTTTTATAATCACTCAGGCCAATATCTTCAAATTTAACAATATAGCTCAATGCACTTCCTCATATTAAGCACTTGCAATATAATCAAAATTATCCAGCCTTCACATGTTTTTCTGAATGAAAAGAAGATCTGACTAAAGGGGCACTTTCAACAAATCTGAAACCTGCTGATAAAGCTGCCCTTTTGTATTCTGCAAATTGTTCGGGTGTTCTGTACTCTGCTACATCCATGTGAGAAGATGACGGTTTCAGATACTGACCTATAGTTAAGATACTGCATCCCGTCCGGGAAAGATCACTTATGGTTTCGTAAATCTCATCTTCATGTTCGCCAAGACCTACCATAAAACCCGATTTTGCAACAACATTATTCATTGCTATGTATTTAATAACATCAAGGCTTGTATCATATTTTGCCTTTGATCGTATGTGAGGTGTTAATCTCCTTACTGTTTCAACGTTATGTGATATGATGTCAGGACCTGAGTCTATTACTTTTCTAATTTCGTCATGTCTTCCGTCAAAATCAGGAATAAGACTTTCAATAGTAACAGAAGGATTTATCTTTTTAATCATCCTGATAGTCTGAGCCCAGAATGATGCTCCCCCGTCGGGCAAATCATCACGGTCAACAGAGGTTATAACACAATGTTTCAGCCCAAGCAGCTTAATTGTTTCTGCAAGGCGTTCTGGTTCATCAGGGTCAGGTGGAAAAGGTTTTCCTGTCATGGTATTACAGAATTTACATGCTCTGGTACAGATATTGCCAAGTATCATAAATGTAGCAGTGCCAGCATTCCAGCATTCTCCCTTATTAGGACAGTTTCCGCTTGTGCAAATTGTATGGAGCCTGTTCTGCTCAATCAACCTCTTTAACCTAGAATAATCAGCTCCGCTCGCTCTTTGCATCTTAAACCATTTTGGTAATCTTTCTGCCATTAATGTAGTGTTATTAATACTGCCGCAAGGTACAAAAACTAAATATTACATGTAATCATAAACTCTTAGCGGCTTACTGTGATAAAACATTATATTTGAAAAAGAGTTGAACAAAAATTTTAATGATTAAGTGTATAATCACATATCACCTGACGAGGTCTGTCACTTTAAAAGACCAATCTTCTGCACTTTCCGACAAGTGAATTTTCCTATATTTGCACAAATTTTTAAGAAATCATGAGTGACGTATCATTGAGTGAACAGGAACAGATAAGAAGGCAATCCCTTGAGGAACTCAGGAAGCTGGGAATAGATCCTTACCCGGCAGCTGAATATAAGACCAATGCTTTTGCACAGGACATACTAGACAATTTTATCCCTGAAAAAAACAACTATCCGGATGTCTGCCTTGCTGGCAGAATAATGGGAAGACGTATTATGGGTAATGCTTCCTTTGCCGAGCTAATGGATTCTTCGGGAAGGATACAGATTTATGTCCGCAGGGATGAAATCTGCCCGGGAGAAGACAAGACGATGTATAATACTGTCTTTAAGCGTCTGCTGGACATAGGCGATATCATCGGAGTAAAAGGGTTTGTTTTCAGGACTAAGATGGGAGAGACGACAATTCATGTGAAAGAATTTACAATTCTCTCCAAGTCTGTCAGACCTCTGCCTGTCGTCAAAGAGAAAGATGGTACTTATTTTGATGCCGTCAGGGATCCTGAAATGCGTTACCGTCAGAGATATATCGATCTTATCGTCAATCCCCATGTCAGGGATGTCTTCAGAAAACGATCACTTATCATCCAATCCATGAGGGAATTCTTTAACTCAAAAGGATATCTTGAAGTTGAAACTCCTATACTTCAGCCCATACCCGGAGGAGCTGCAGCAAGACCTTTTATCACCCATCATAATACTCTTGATATTCCACTTTATCTGAGAATTGCCGACGAATTATATCTCAAACGTCTTATAGTAGGCGGTTTCGAAGGTGTTTATGAGTTCGCCAAGGACTTCAGAAACGAGGGTATGGACAGAACACATAACCCGGAATTCACAGTTATGGAGATATATATAGCATATAAGGACTATCAGTGGATGATGGAATTTACTGAAGAAATAATCAAAAAAGTAGCCCTTGATCTTCACGGAAAAACAGAGATTCTTTATGAAGGTAAAACAATTAACCTTAATCCTCCGTATAAGAGGATTACTATGCTGGATGCAATAAAAGAATATACAGGACTGGACATTTCATCCATGAACGAAAATGAGCTCAGGAGTGCCTGTGACAGGCTCGGGATTCAACATACCCCGTCAATGGGAAAAGGAAAACTGATAGATAATATTTTCGGAGAGAAATGCCAGGATCACTTTATTCAGCCTACTTTTATCACAGACTACCCTGTTGAGACTTCACCTCTTACCAAGATGCACAGGAGCAAAGAAGGGCTGACAGAAAGATTCGAATTAATGATAAACGGCAAAGAGCTGGCAAATGCATACTCTGAACTCAACGATCCTATTGACCAGATGTACCGGTTCAGAGAACAATTAAAGCTATCGGAAAAAGGAGATGATGAAGCCATGGCTATTGATCATGATTTCGTCAGAGCTCTTGAATATGGAATGCCTCCTGCTTCAGGAATGGGTATAGGAATTGACAGACTAACTATGCTTATGACAGATCAGCCTTCCATACAGGATGTATTACTTTTCCCGCAAATGAAACCGGAAAATCCTAAACAAGTTAGCGAAAGCAGAAAAGAGGAATTTCTTGAATGCGGAATACCTGAAGAATGGATAGAACATCTTAAAATTATGGGATTTAACACCTGTAAAAAACTGAAAGAGGCAAAAGCAGGAAAACTCTTTAACGAGATGTGCGGCTACAATAAAAAAAATAAACTGGGACTTACAAATCCCAAGCCTGAAGATGTAGAAAAATGGATCGGATGAGTGTTCCCGTAAAAAAATTCAAAATGAAGTATAAGCTTCAATTAAATATAATGAATAACAAAACAACTATTGTTTTTATCTGCTTTAACTATTTATAAATTACTAACATGTTATACATCAGAAAGTGTGTCCTTATTCTAGGTTTATTTCTGCCTTTCTTAGCTACCTACGGTCAGGAAACACCTTTTCATCCGGTATCATACAGGATCTTCACTACTTTCATTTTTAATCCGGCCGTTGCCGGAAGCAAGGACTTCACTTCCATTGATCTTAATGCCTCTCTGCAAAACAACTCATACTCACAAATTCTCAGCACAAATACAAGGCTTTGGAACAAAGGACCAGGATATTCATTGTCCCCTAAACTAAGACAATACAGCAATATAGGCATAGGTGGCGCCCTTTTTAACGATCAGATCGGACAAAACAGAAATCTCGGAGGAAGTATCGCAGGGGCATATCATTTTCCTGTAAATAAAAAAGAATTATCATTCCTTTCAGCAGGTATTGCTGTCAAAGGAATATACAGCCATGTACCCGGAGATGAATTGTTTGAACTGCCTGAAGAAAACCTTCTGTCATTCAATGCCGATGCAGGTATTTATTACTATGATCCCAATTTCTATATCGGTTTCTCCATCACAAACATATTAGGGAACCCGCATAAGAATGACTCTCTCAGCCTGTATGCACACGCTATAGACAGACAGTATTTTTTTCACACCGGGTATAAATTTGTACTTAGCAGAGCCCTGGATATAGTGCTTGAACCTTCACTTATAATTTATTCCGGCGATACAATATCAACTGATATAAACGAGATAACTGATATGATAAAACCGGGTCTGAGGCTCTATATGGGGAAATTCTGTGTGGGAACATATTTCCATGACTTCGACAAAATCCCTTTTTTCTTCCAGTACAAATATCCAAAATTTTATGTTGGGACATTCTTCCAGATACCAAGGAATATACCCTTCTATAAAAAAGAGCTGACAGCTGAAATAGGAATTGGAATAAATCTTGGTAATAACAGGTTTGCCAACAGAACAAGCCACTGGTAAAAATTATCTCATCTAAAGATATGATAAGATTGTTTGTGTCAGTATTATTTTCGCTTTTATTGAGTTTGTTCTCATACTCTTATCCTTCTTCATTTAATAACCTGTCATCAGAAACTCAGATAAATAATAGCGACAGCGGGCAGGATACCCTTACCTCCGGTTTGTCTGTCAAAGTCGATTCCTTCAACCTTAACATTGTTCCGCCTTCCTCAGGAATCCAGTTCTATAAGGAAGGAATAATTTTTCTTTCCGGCTCAGAAATGCAGTCCAGAATGATCCCTGTACATATCTCCTTCGGGACTATTCAGGCCTATTACTCTGCCATCACAGATACTATGCCATTAAACCCGGTGATATTCCCTGCTTCTCCAGCTTTTACTTATCCCTGCGAGGCTGTATCATTTAACAATGACTACAGTTCTATGTATTTCACCAAACGAGGTAAGAAAGATCCTGCTGAAAAAATTTATATGGCAACATATAGCCCTGCCACAGATAAAAAAGCTGAAAAATGGACAGAGTCACCTGCACCACTGGATTTTTGCACCGGCAGCTATGCATATAGCCATCCCACAATTTCCGCCGATGAGAGTTTTATGATATTTGCATCTGACAAAGATGGGCCTGCAGGCCGGATGGATCTCTTTATAACCCGTAAAACAGATAATAAATGGTCGGCTCCGGAGAATCTTGGTAAAGTGATAAATACTTCATCAAACGAGCTTTTCCCCTTGCTGGATTCTGCCAACAATCTTTATTTTTCTTCTGAAGGACATCCGGGGTACGGAGGATATGATGTATTTGTATGCCCTTTTAACGGACAAGAATGGGAAGAACCTTATAACCTGACCAGTCTCATCAACACTCCTGATGATGAAGTGGCTTTCACACTTAACCGGAAGGACAACAGGACAGGCTTTGTTACAATAAAAAAAAGAAATAATGATTTGGAAACTCAGTTGTATAAGATAAATTTCCAAAATGAATATGCTCCTGATACGATAAAAAACCTTTCTTCAGCAATTCTCGGTATTGCACTTTCGGATATGACTTTCCCTCACAAGGCCCTTGTTGCAGAAGTATTAATACCGGAATCTGCTAATAAAGAGCCGAAAAATACAGTAACGAAAAAAGATACTGTAAAAATCTCTCAGGCAGTAAACAAAAAAGACATTGCACAGGAGCCACCAAAGGAAGCAACCGGTTATAAACAGGAAGAAAAAATAAAGGAAGCTGTTACAGTCCAAACAAAAGAAGAAAAAGCCGGCTTTCCTGCGGTAGTAGGAAAGTCTGAGACCCTCTTAGCTACAGAGACAAAACCTTCTGAGGTTACTTTATCTGAAACAAAGAAAGAAGAAATCGCCAGTACAGCGCAAAACCCCAAAACCGAGAAAGCTGTAGCTTCCAAAAAAGCAAGAGTTGATACTGTAAGAGTTGTGTCTTCTGTAAGAAATGAACTCAGGGATATTGTTATTTACCGTGTACAGTTCCTCTCCACTGCAAAACAGCAAAATATTAAAGAGATAACTGTGAACGGTCAACGATATGAGACTTACATATATTACTACCTGAAAGAATATCGTTATACAGCAGGAGAATTCACGTCTCTGGAACCTGCCAGAGAACTACAGGCCGCTTTAAGAAAATCGGGCTATCCCCAGGCTTTCGTCGCAGCTTTTAAGAACAATGTCAGATCTCTTGATCTTTCCCTCTTCAGATAATTTAAACTGTTCTCAGCATAAAAATGATTTGAATTAATTACAATGTTTTTTATCCTTATTCATGCAACATTTATAAAATCCTGATGTCTTTATCCTGAAGAAACAGAAATAAATCAAATCAGGAAAGCCATGAAAAATCTGAGAATTGTTTTAATCGTCTTAATATCATTTGGGATAAGTTCATGCCTTAATGGTCAGTTCCGTAAGACTGTATCCGGTAACGGGAAAGTCATCACAGAAGAAAGAGAACCTGTTAATGTGTCAGGAATAAAGGTAAGTACCGGCATCGATGTTTTTCTTGAACAGGGAGAAAGGCCAGAACTTAAAGTTGAAGCCGATGAGAATTTGCATGAATACATACTGACAGAAATGAAAGACGGAGTGCTGCATGTTTACACAGATGCCAATATCCGCAGGGCTAAAAGCAAGAAGGTTTATGTAACACTGACGGATATTAACTCAATAAGCACTTCAAGTGCAGGTGATGTTGTAGGTATAAGTCCTGTGACAACTGATAATCTAATGCTGTCAGCAAGCAGTGCAGGTGATATTAAGCTGGATGTATATGCCGAAAAGATAGATGTCAATATCAGCAGTTCAGGTGATATCACTCTCTCGGGTGAAACAGACGTACTTTTTGCAGATCTGAGCAGTGCAGGTAATCTGAATGCTTATAACCTGAAAGCCAGGGAAGCAGATGTGTCAGCTTCCAGCGCCGGAGATGCAGACATATTTATCACGGAAAAACTGCGGGCACGTTCATCAAGTGCAGGAGATATCAATTATAAAGGAAATCCCACATATCTTGACGCTCATTCTTCAAGCGCAGGAGGAATACAAAAAAGATAATTTCATATCAACATATTTTCTTCCATTATTTTAGAAACCGTCAGGGTTGTTCCTGATGGTTTTTTTTAACTTTACCCTTTATAAGATAATTTCCACTAAAACCTGATGAAATGAAAGAGAATATTAGTATTGATCTGAAGAACACAGAGAAATTTGTTTCTTTTGAAGAGATTTTTGCTCTTGCCCAGAAATCAGTTATTCATCTTGATTCTCTCAATACAGGGACAGGAGCAGGCAATGATTTCCTTGGCTGGCTCTCACTTCCCGATGATATTCACCCTTCTGTCAGTAAACTGGAAAAATGTGCCAGGCATCTTAGGAATGTATCCGATACCACTGTAGTAGTGGGCATAGGTGGATCATACCTGGGTTCCAAAGCAATAATTGAAGCTCTTTCACATTCCTTCTCACCTCTTCTGAAAAAGAAGTGTCACGATGTGTTGTTTGCAGGCCATAACCTGTGCGAAGATTATATCTCAGACCTTCTCGAACTCCTTGATGAAAGAAATTATTCCATTATTGTTATCTCTAAATCGGGAACGACCATAGAACCGGCAATAGTATTCAGGATACTTAAAGAGCACCTGGAAAGGAGAGTAGGCAAAGCGCAGGCAGCTGACAGGATTATTGCCGTTACCGATAGCTCAAAAGGGGCCTTGAGATCATTGAGTGAACTATATGGTTATGATACTTTCGATATTCCTGATAATATAGGTGGCCGCTATTCAGTACTCTCGCCTGTTGGCTTACTTCCTGTAGCGGTCAGTGGACTGGATATATCAGCCCTTATTAAAGGAGCCAAAGCATTTGAAGATATCTCACGAAGGAACAAAAAAGCTTTGACTAACCCTTCTCTGCTTTATGCTGCAGCCAGAAATCTGTTGCTGCAACAGGGACGTTCTATAGAAATCCTTGCAGGATTCACTCCGAAACTTCATTATCTGGCTGAATGGTGGAAACAACTCTATGGCGAAAGTGAAGGAAAAGAAGGAAAAGGTATCTTCCCTGCCTCAGTAAATTTCACAACCGATCTCCATTCTCTGGGACAATACATACAAGAGGGCCAGCGATTGATGTTTGAAACGATACTTTCAATCAAAAATCCTGCAAAAACACTTACCATACCTTCAGAAACAGACAATTCCGATAAACTGAATTTCCTTTCAGGCAAAAGGGTTTCCGAAGTGAACCGCTGTGCTGAAACAGGTACTATACTGGCACATAATGACGGGGATGTACCTGTGTTGCGCATCGATGTACCTATGCTCAACGAATTTTATATGGGCCAGCTCATCTATTTCTTTGAACTTGCATGTGCCATAAGCGGCTATATCCTGGGCGTCAATCCTTTCGATCAACCCGGAGTTGAAGCTTATAAAAACAACATGTTCGCCCTGCTAAACAAACCTGGTTTCGAGGAAAAAGGAAAAAGACTAAAGGAGAAAATGAAAAAATAATAATACTAAACTTGTATTAAGATGATAGAATTAAAAAAAGACTACAAATGGGCTATGGTAGTCCCTACCAGCATGGGAGTGCGAATAACTCCTGTTGACAGACAGCCTGTGCATTGTACAGGAACATTTATGATGCATGTAACCAGTGCCGAAACAAATGTTGCCAGCATATCCTCCTATCTGGGTCTCCCTGTCAAAGTGCTCACTACTTTCGTAAAGGATAGTCCTGTAGCAAGAATGATAAAGGATAATCTTGCAGGCCGTCACATGGTTTTTGAAGGCACAGAAGTTGAACAGGGTGGACCGTGGGGTTTCAGACACCAGTTTAATATTGCCGACACAGGCCATGGCCCTCGCGGCCCCAGAGTACACAACGACCGTTCCGGAGAAGTTGGCAGGACTCTTAATGTTAAAGATTTCGATCTTCCAAAATTATTCGGTGAAGAAGGAGTTCAGATACTACATCTCTCAGGTTTAATAGCTGCTCTCTCGCCTGATACCAGCAATTTCTGCCTTGAACTGGCAAGGGAAGCAAAGAAAAACGGTACCCGTATTTCTTTCGATCTTAATTATCGTGCTACTTTCTGGAAAAACAGGGAAAAAGAGCTTTCTGCAGCTTTCAGGGAAATAGCAGGTATTTCCGATATCCTTGTTGGTAATGAAGAAGATTTCCAGCTTGCTCTGGGAATCAAGGGTCCTGAAGAGGGAGGAAAAGACCTGGCAGGTAAGATAGAGAGTTTTAAGGAAATGATTGGCAGGGTAAAAAAAGCATATCCTGATGCTTCAGTCTTTGCAACTACTCTCCGTCAAGTCATTAGTGTAAACGAACATCTATGGGGTGCCATAATGCTTGAGGGTGACAACTGGCATGTTGCTGAACCACGTGAAATAAACATTCTCGACCGTATAGGAGGCGGAGATGGTTTTGTCGGAGGCATGCTTTATGCTATCCTGAGAGGCTGGGAACCCGAAAAATGGATTCAGTTCGGATGGGCAACAGGAGCTCTGGCAACAACAGTAGTGACCGATTATGGACAGCCTGCCGATGAAGAACAGGTATGGAGCATTTGGAAAGGAAATGCCAGAGTAAAAAGATAATTAATTCATTAAGACAAATTCAGATCCTGTATAAAAAACAGGCATAGGCAATTCTGATTGGGTTCAATGTCCGGGATGATCAGACATTTAGAGAAATAATTTCAGGAACAACAGAACCTTCAGGACATCTTCCACTTCAAATGCCGGCAGATATGAAAACCGTTGAAGAACATTATGAGGAAGGGCCTTTCGATATGGAATGCCATGTTGATTCAGTAGGTAATAAGTATGATTTCGGGTTCGGACTGAACTGGTCAGGATTTATATTTTTTTTTCGACAAATTCATTAATAACCTGTGAAAGATCGGGATCACCTATTTCCTGAAGATCGTAATAGACTCTGGTATTGGGTTTCCTGATCTTTATTATTCTGTTAAGGTCAATAGGAGTGGCAATAATAACGGTATCACATTCTGTGTTGTTAATAGTTTTCTCAAGGTCTGCCAATTGTTGGCTGCCATAACCCATTGCAGGCAGCAGAGTTCCAATACCGGGATAAAGCCGGAATGTCTCACTTAGTTTCCCCACTGTAAACGGTCTGGGATCAACTATTTCTGATGCACCGAACCTATGAGCTGCCACAGTCCCTGCCCCAATTTTCATTTCGCCATGTGTAAGAGTGGGACCATCTTCAACAACGAGAACTCTCTTACCTCTTATCAGAGAAGGATTATCAACCCTTATAGGTGAAGCAGCGTCAATAACAATGGCTTTCGGATTGACTTTCTCAATACTTTGCCTTATTATATTTATTGATTGGGGATCAGCACTGTCGATCTTGTTAATAATAACGACATCAGCCATACGGAAAGTAACCTCTCCGGGATAATATCTCAACTCATGTCCTGCCCGGTGAGGATCAGTTACCGTAACCATAAGGTCGGGCTTATAAAAAGGAAAATCATTATTACCTCCATCCCACACTATCACATCACAACCAGCAGGATCTTCTTCTGCTGCCCTCAATATAGCTTCATAATCAACACCTGCATAAATAACATTCCCTCTTACCACATGAGGCTCATATTCTTCCATCTCCTCAATAGTACACTTATGCTTTTCAAGATCATCCAGGACTGCAAAGCGCTGAACCTTCTGTTCAATAAGATTACCATAGGGCATGGGATGACGAATCGCAACAACTTTCAATCCTTTTTCCATAAGTAATTCTATTATCCTCCTTGAAGTCTGACTTTTTCCGCATCCTGTCCTCACAGCGCCAACAGCTATCACAGGTTTGGAACTGCTTAGCATTGTGGCGGAAGGGCCTAAGAGTACAAAATTTGCTCCGGAAGCATTGACAATGGCACTTACAGCCATCACTTTTTCATAGGGAACATCACTGTAGGAGAAAATACAATCATCAATACTGAATTCCTTTATTAATTCGGGAAGCCTCTGCTCTGAATAAATAGGTATCCCTTCAGGATAAAGCTTACCGGCAAGCTCTTCAGGATATTTACGGCCATCAATGTCGGGTATCTGCGCTGCTGTAAAAGCTTTGACACTATAATCTTCATTATCCCTGAAAAAAGTGTTGAAATTGTGGAAATCTCTTCCGGCAGCTCCTATTATTATTATATTCTTGGTGCTCATAAAACCGTTTTATATTATTAAAATTTTTATTTTGCAAAACCGTTTAATTTTAAATTGAATAAACAAATGTATAATTTGCATGGCTGAATTCCGAGTAATTAAGGGTTTTTTTTAATTACCTGATCTACATTTTAAATGCCTGTAATACTGTTAATTCAATTAAAACACCCATTAAATCACAAAATTGAAATGACAAATTATTATCAAGCGATAAACTATATGCCGGATTAATTGTCCTATAAAAAAGTATGAATGTTCTCGCCCACATATATCTCTCAGGTGATTCCGATAAAATAATTATTGGTAATTACATAGGCGATTATGTAAAAGGACGTGATTATTTAAAATATCCCGACCTGGTAAGAAAAGGCATTATTCTTCACCGTCATATAGACGACTTTACCGACCGGCATCCTGTCGTTCACAGAAGTAAGATATTTTTCTCAAAAAAATACTATAAATATGCCGGGGTAGTTATAGATATTATTTATGACCATTTCCTGACAAAAGAATGGGATTTGTTTTCCCGCCGTCCTCTTGAGAGTGTAACTTATAATTTCTACAGGGCAATGGTGAATAATTACGACATGCTCCCCGATAAGGTAAAAGAAACAATACCTTTCTTTATCATTAATAACTGGATAGAATCATACCAAACCCTGCACGGGATAAAAAAGGTACTTAAAACTCTTAGCTCACAAACATCACTACCCAAACAGAGCAGTTTTGCAATACGTATGCTGAAAAAGAATTATTACTCCCTGCAAGACGATTTTCTGGAGTTTTTTCCACAACTGATAGATTATGTAGAGAAAGATTTCGGGGTAGAAATATCTCACAGGATAACCATTCCTTTCTGATCAGACAAGATATTCTGTTTTGCCGGCATCAAGACGCAGGAAAATAAACAACAGAATAGTAAAACCCCATAATGAACTGCCGCCATAACTAAAAAACGGGAGAGGGATACCGATAACAGGTACAAGACCTATTGACATACCAATATTGATAAAAAAATGTATAAATAACACAGAGACCACACCGTATCCGTATATCCTTGAGAATTTTTCCCTCTGCCTTTCCGCCAGCATTATTAATCTGAGCAAAAAGAAAAGATAAATTCCTATAACGATAAAAGACCCCACGAAACCCCATTCTTCTCCTACTGTACAAAAAATAAAATCGGTACTCTGAGAAGGTACAAATTTAAATTTCGTTTGAGTTCCCTGGAGATATCCCTTCCCTAACAGTCCGCCTGAACCTATCGAAATAAGCGACTGGTTGACATTGTAACCTGTACCATGAGGATCTGTCTTAATACCAAGCATTACTTCAACTCTCTCCTTTTGATGAGGTTGAAGCAGATGATTAAAAGTATAATCAACAGAGTTGATAAATAACACTCCCCCAAGAAGAAAAATATAAATTATCATCAGTATCCTGGCTTTTTTCAGATAGAAATGATATGCAAAGGCGACTCCGGAAAGAATTACAGACAATATTATCACCAGATTATTACCTGCCGTTTTTAAAAGAAACCGGTCAATAGCATAAAGGGCTCCTCCAGTTATCAGAAAAATTCCTAATCCTGTAAGACATAGTTTCCATTTTCTTGTAGCAAGAAAAGCCACTACGAAAGCCAGGAAGATGAGTGCCAGCTGAAGATAAAGATTATTTATAAGCAATGTAAGGAAAAACAGTATTACCATCAATATTCCTGAAATGAATATATATGAACTCATACCTTCTCTGAATAGCACAATAAAGAAGGCAAGATAAACCATTGTAGATCCCAAATCAGGCTGTAATGAAATAAGGAAGGCCGGCAGTAATATAATACCGGCAGCAGTCAGAAATGTCTCTGCACGGGTCAGATCGACATTACGTTTGCTGAGATATGCTGCCAGTGCCAGTGCAGTAGTGAATTTAGCAAATTCAGATGGTTGTAAAGAAACAGGACCGAATTCAAACCATGATTTTGCACCATTTATTTCTCTGCCCAAAACAAGAACAAGTATCAGCAGAAAAATCATCAGGGCATAAATAAGCCATGTAAAAAATAAATAAAAACGGCTATCAATAATAATTATGAATATTGCAAGCACTATTGTGGCTATTATCCAGATGAACTGTCTCCCATAGCGCTGAGAAAGATCAAATATTTCCTTATGTTCTTCATTGTAAACGGCAGCATAGATATTAAACCAACCCATTGTCACCATTATAAGAAACAACAGGATAGTAAGCTTATCTATCCTTCCCCATATATTAACGCTCCGTCTCATTCTCAGGAATTGTATCAGTAAGATTCAGATTATTGATATACTGTTCTTTCCATTTATTGTTTAGAGATATATCCCCCTTTAAATATTTTTCGATCAACAAACTGGCTATTGGAGCTGCGTAAGTAGCTCCAAAACCTGCATTTTCCACGTACACTGCCAGAGCAATTTTCGGGTCATTTTTTGGTGCAAAGGCAATAAAAACTGAATGATCTTCCCCATGTGGATTTTGTGCAGTACCTGTTTTCCCGCATACTATAATACTGTCAATGGAAGCAATTCGTGCAGTTGCTCCTTCCCCACCATTGACAGCAGCTTCCATTCCCTTTATAACAGCTTCGAAATGCACAGAATCGATACTGATACTATGCTTTGAAGTATATTCAGGATTTATCGTTTCTTCCTTACCTATCGATTTAACGATATGAGGTGTATAATAGAATCCCCTGTTGGCTATTGCTGCTGTCATATTGGCCATCTGCAAAGGAGTAGTCCCAACTTCTCCCTGACCTATTGCCATTGAAATAATGTTAAGTGCTTTCCATTTACCTTCCCCATGATAACGGTCGAAATAATCTGTTGACGGGATAAAGCCAGGTAGTTCATTGATGAACTCACTCCCGCTTACTTTTCCAAAACCAAATTCATCAAGGTAGCTTTTCCATTTAAGATAAGCTTCTGATACGGATACATATTCCGGGTTCTCTAGTATCCTCCTGTAGGTCTGACAGAAATATGAATTACATGAATTCATTATTGCGCCTTCCAGATCAAGTGGCGACTTATGTGAATGGCAGCTGATGAACAGATACCCATTATTACAACTGAATTCTGTTGAAGGAGTAATAACCTTTTCCTGTAAGGCTATCAATCCGTTTATTGGTTTGAAGGTTGATCCTGGTGGATAAGAGGCCATAAATGCCCTGTTAAACAAGGGCTTAAAAACAGTGTCAGCCGACAGACGTCTGTAGTTTTCTGTTCTTACCCGTCCAACAAGCAAACCCGGGTCGTACTCAGGTGAAGAAACAAGAGTGAGAATTTCTCCTGTAGCCGGTTCAATAGCAACAATACTCCCTGTCTTATTCTCCATGAGTACCTCCCCGTATTCCTGAAGATCCATATCGATGGAAGAAATGATATCTGTTCCCTGAACTGCAAGAGTATCCATCTCTCCATCTGCATAGGAACCTTTTATCCGACCATAAACATCCACCATAAAAATCTTTACTCCACAAGTTCCTCTCAGATACTTTTCATAGGCCTGTTCTATACCAAGTTTACCTATATAGTCTCCGGGTTTATAATAAGGATCCTTAGTGATAAGATCTTCATCAACCTCGCTTACATAGCCCAGAAGATGTGATGCGACAGGTCGGGAATACTTTCTGAGTGTCCGTGGCTGAACATAAAACCCAGGATACTGAAACATCTTTTCCTGAAAGCCGGCCCATGTTTCGGCAGATATTTGCTTAAGGAACACAGAGGGAACACGACTGGAATAATCTCTGGCTGCCTTAATCCTGTCCATAAAGATCTCCCGTGTTATTCCCAGATCATCACAGAACATAGCTGTATCGAACACATCTGTCTGAGCCGGAACAACCATAAGGTCATAGGCTGCCTGATTATAAACAAGAAGCTTTCCGTTACGATCATATATCAGTCCACGTGCAGGATATTGTGTGACATACCTCAGCACATTATTTTCTGCCGACATCCGGTAAGTATCTTTTACTACCTGTATAATAAACAGTCTGATAACTAGAATAACTGTTATCAGTATGATCAGCATTGAAATAATATATCTGCGGCTGGCGAATTTGTCTTTCATGCCCCGGTGATTATCTTACTTTTCTAATAAACTCCAGAAGAAGAATAAAAGTCACTGTAAACAGCGAACTTAAAAAAATCCTCAATAAGGTAGTAAGAAAACCTGTTAATCTGAAAACCTCAATAAAAAACAGGGCTGTATGATGGATAAACACTACTGTCAGAGTATAGATAATGAACCATTTAAAACCGTAAAGCATCATCGAAGGGTATGATCCTGCCTCATAACCATCTCGTGGTGAAGTAATACGCAGAACGAAAGGACGAACAAAACCGGCCAGAACAGTGGCTGACGAATGCATGCCGGGTGTCCCTGTAAAAAGGTCAACAATAAAACCGGTCAGAAAAGACAGAAATAGCAAAAGCCAGGAAGGTGTTTCAAACGGAAGGAGAAGGATAAACATAATGTAAACGTAGGGATTTACATATCCGCTGAACTGAATATTGTTGAATAATAAAATCTGCAGCAGTATCAGCAGGATAAACAGAAGGCTGTATTTTATTATTGCATTTATCATTGAAATCTTGTTTCCAGTTCAAGTTGTTCCTTTTTACTGAGATTAGCTATTACATCAACGAAATAAAGTTTTTTAAAGTCAGTCTTTAGCAGAACAGTTATCTTATAAAAATCACCTCCGGATTTTTCAAAATCACTTATTGTCCCTATCATCAGACCTTCCGGGAAAATTGCTGAGAAACCTGTTGTCTCTATTGTATCTCCAATACCAAAAGTAACATGCTGGGGTATTTCACTCAATACAGCATGCCGGTAATCGTTCCCTTCCCATGTAAGTGATCCGAAATATCCGTTTGACTTTATTCTGGCACTAAGTCTGAAATCGAGATTCAGTACAGACATTCCTACAGAAAAATTCCGTGCACATCCCACCAAAATACCAGCCACACCATCATCGGCCATAACAGCCATATCAACATCCAGACCATGAGAAGATCCTTTATCAATGGTGAAAAAGTTCTTTTGACGGTTTATCGAATTATTTACCACACGTGCAGAGGAATAAATATAACGTTGATCAAACAGAGTGTCAGATACAGAAAAAAAAAGCGAATCATCTGATCGCATAAACCGGTCCAGTTTGTTATTCAAAGCTACATTTTCTGAAGCAAGTTTGTTGTTGATCTCTTTCAGATAGAAATATGACCGTGTATTGTTAAATTTCTGTTCCAGATAATAAGTAATACCTCTTGTCGTCTTCACTACCCGGGTATTATGATAATCATTTCCCGTACTTAGCAACCAGAAAGTTATTCCCTCTAGTACAAGAAAGATAATCAGGTTATTATATCTCTCCAGGAAGTTTAACAGGTTTCTCATTCATAAAGGCGGATTATCTCATGAGGAAAGGGAATCTTTCAACATTTTTTAGTGCAACGGCCGTTCCTCTGGCAACAGCATGAAGAGGATCCTCAACCGGAATAAAATTAATATTTAATTTATCGGATAGTCTCTTATCAAGTCCTCTGAGCAAAGAACCGCCTCCGGCCATATAGATACCTTTATTGACAATATCAGCATATAGTTCGGGAGGGGTTTGTTCAAGAACATTTAAAAGGGCTGCTTCTACTTTGGAGAGCGATTTATCAAGACAATAAGCAATCTCCTGATATGATACAGGTATCTCAATAGGAAGAGCTGTCATAATATTCGGACCTCTCACAATATAATCGGGTGGGGCATTGGTTATATCGGGTAATGCGGCTCCTACGCCTATCTTTATATCTTCAGCTGTTTTTTCACCTATTTTGATATTGTGCTGATGTCTCATATAAGCCTGGATATCTGCTGTAAAACCATCTCCTGCAATTCGTATTGATTTATTGCATACAATTCCGCCAAGAGCTATTACAGCTATCTCTGTTGTTCCTCCACCTATATCTATTATCATGGAGCCTTCAGGGGCTTCAACATCCAGTCCTATGCCTATTGCTGCGGCCATAGGCTCATATATCATGTATATATCGCGGCCACCGGCATGCTCTGATGAATCGCGTACTGCACGTATTTCAACTTCAGTGCTGCCTGAAGGAATGCCCACAACCATTTTAAGAGAAGGAGAAAAAAGTTTTGGACCTTTGTTGATCATCTTAACCATACCTCTTATCATCAGTTCGGCAGCATTAAAATCGGCTATTACACCATCACGTAAAGGTCTGATAGTCCTTATGTTTTCATGTGTCTTGCCATGCATCTGCCTGGCTGTTTCTCCTATTGCTATCAGTTTCCCCGTGTTTTTGTCAATAGCAACAATTGAAGGTTCATCAACAACAATCTTATCATTATGTATCACAACTGTATTAGCTGTTCCCAGATCAATAGCAATCTCCTGCGTTAAAAATGAAAATAGACCCATATAATGAGAGATTAGAAATAATTTTTAGTGTTTAAAATGTCTCGTTCCGGTAAAAACCATTGCAATCCCGTTGGCAGAGCAATAATCTATCGACTCCTGATCACGCACTGACCCTCCGGGCTGAATAACAGCTGTAACCCCTGCTTTATGTGCTATTCCGACAGAATCGGGAAAAGGGAAAAATGCATCCGAAGCCATCACTGACCCCTTCAGGTCAAAACCGAAAACCCTGGCTTTGTCAATAGCCTGCTTAAGTGCATCCACTCTTGATGTTTGTCCAACACCACTGGCACACAACTGTTTGTTTTTTGCCAGTACAATAGCATTCGATTTACTGTGTTTAACAAGCTTATTAGCAAAAACAAGATCTTCCTTCTCTGATGAATGGGGCTCCCTTGTCGTAACAGGCCTCATATCTTTTTCCGTCTCGGTTGACTTATCACGTTCCTGCCAGAGAACACCATTCAATAACCAGCGGTAATTATAATCTGAGAGAGGAGAAGGTTTTCTTTTCAGTATTATTCTGTTCTTCTTCTGTTGTAATAATTCCAGAGCTTCAGTGGAATAATCGGGTGCAATGATAATCTCAAAGAATATTTTACCAATAGCCTCTGCAACTGCAGCATCTATGGCTGTATTGGTAACTATAATCCCTCCGTAAGCTGATACCGGATCACAGGCCAAAGCAGCCTCCCAGGCATCATTAAGATTATCTCTCGAAGCTGCCCCACAGGGATTGTTATGCTTAATGATAATGACTGTGATCTCCGAAAACTCATCTATAAGATTCAATCCCGATTCAATATCAAGAATGTTATTATAGGATATCTCCTTCCCGTGCAGTTTGTCAAACAACTCATCCGGATCGCCATAAAAGACACCTTTCTGATGAGGATTCTCTCCATATCTCAGAGGATAAACATTGTCTATACTTTCCCTGAAACAGTTTATACCTTCTTCTCTGTTGAAATATTTAAAAATTGCAGTGTCATAATTTGAGGATACCCTGAAAGCTTCTGCAGCAAAATGCCGTCTTGCCTGCAAATCACTTATCCCGTCTTTTTCTTTTAACAAGGCAAGCAGACCGGCATACTGATCCCTGCAGGGAATAATGACAACATCTTTATAATTCTTTGCTGCAGCCCGTATCAGAGATATCCCTCCAATATCTATCTTCTCTATTATTTCAGCTTCATCATCTGTATTTCTTACGGTCTGTTCAAATGGATAAAGATCCACAACAACAAGATCAATTTCAGGTATCCTGTAAGAGACCAGCTGCTCTATGTCCTCAGGATTATCACGCCGGGCCAGTATTCCACCAAAAACCGAGGGATGCAATGTTTTGACTCTCCCTCCCAGAATAGACGGATAAGTAGTAATATCTTCCACCTTCTCAGCCGGTATACCAAGACCTTCAAGAAAGGAAAATGTTCCTCCTGTTGAATATATCTTAACACCCATTTTATGAAGAAGGCTGACAATTTCATCAAGTCCTTCCTTATGATATACTGATATTAAAGCGCTGCGGATTTTTTTCTCACTCATTACCTGATTATTAAGATCGCCAGACAAAGTTTCTTCGGGCGAGTAAAAATAGATATTTTTTTATTAACACCAATGAATTAAAAGCATGATTATCTTTACATATTAAGTTATATTATTTTAAACGCCGGAGTTCTCTTTTTTTCTATCTTTGAACTATATTTTTTTATTCCATTACCGTCTAATGTTTTTAAAACTTTTCAAGGAAGGATTACTTTTCGCAATAAACTCTGTAGTCGTCAATAAACTGAGGACTTTCCTTTCTCTTTTTGGGATTACTATAGGAATTTTTTGTATCATATCAGTATTCACTGTCCTTGACTGGCTCGAAAAATCTATACGCGACAGTATTGATTCAATGGGGAGTAATGTTCTTTATGTCCAGAAAATCCCATGGTCGATGGATGGTAGTTTTGACTACTTTGACATCATAAGATGGCCAACAATATCCCTTAACGATTATCAGGCAGTAAGATCAGGGTGTGAAAAAGCTGCAGCTGTTTCTCTTGTTGTTGGCCAGGGAGAAAAAGTAAAATACGGAAATAATATAGCCAATGATGTGGTTATTGCTGCAGTCACTGACGATCTAGAGAAAGTTATCTCTCTTGAGATTGCCAATGGAAGGTATTTTTCACCTTTTGAATTCTCCGGAAGAAGTAATGTGGTAGTACTGGGAGCTGACATAGCAGAAACCCTATTTGAAGATACTGACCCTGTAGGCAAAGAGGTAAAAATAGCCGGACGGAAATGTATAATAATTGGTGTTCTTAAAAAAGAGGGAGAAGGAGCTATATCCTTAAGCAACCTGGATCAGCTGACTATTGTTCCAATGAACTTTGGCAAAGGATTCATCAATCTCAGAAACAGATATTCTGATAATCAGATGATAATAAAAGCCAAACCCGGTATTTCAGCTCAGGAATTATCTGATGAAGTAATAATGATCCTCAGAGCTTCAAGAAGATTAAAGCCGGCTGAAGAGAACAATTTTTCTATCAATACACCGACAATGCTTTCTCAGGGATTTGATTCTGTATTCACTCTCATTAATGCAGGTGGTTGGCTTATCGGTGGCTTTGCAATCCTGGTAGGAGGCTTCGGAATAGCAAATATAATGTTTGTGTCAGTTAGAGAGAGAACAAATATTATTGGTATTCAAAAAGCTCTGGGAGCTAAAAGGGGTTTTATTCTTCAGCAATTTCTCGTTGAATCGGTGCTGCTATCCATTCTTGGAGGAATACTTGGAATATTGCTGATCTTTATTGCAACTCTATTTATTAACTATCTGTATGATATGAACATACACCTTACCGGAGGAAATATTACCCTTGCATTATTTGTTTCAGGAATAATAGGCATAGTTGCAGGATATGCCCCTGCTTATTCGGCAGCAAGAATGAATCCGGTAGATGCCATCGGCTATTCATTCTGAAAGTATCATGTTTTCTTCAACCCAACGGGTTAGTTCAATGAAGCTTTTTACCGACAGCTGTTCCGGTCTTAATACCAGATCCGGATGATTTTCATTCCTGAGTCTGAATACTGCTTTCAAAGAATTCCTAAGTGTTTTTCGCCTCTGATTAAATCCTGCTTTTACTACCCTGAAAAAAAGCTTTTCATCACAATCCAGAATCTCCTGTGTGTTACGTCTCAACCTGATAACACCCGATTTTACTTTTGGAGGGGGAACAAAAGCCTCTTCTTCCACTGTAAAAAGGTATTCTGCTGTATAATAGGCCTGTAACAGAACACTCATAATACCGTATATCCTTGAACCCGGGGGTGCACATATCCTTTCTGCAACCTCTTTCTGAAGCATCCCACATATCTCTGTTACCTTGTCACGATGATCCAGTATCTTAAATAATATCTGGCTGGATATATTATAAGGGAAATTACCTATTACTGCAAATTGTTCATTAAAAAATGAATCTATATCCATTGTCAGAAAATCTCCCCTGATAATATTCTTCAGTCCTGGAAAAGCCTGCTTCAGATAATAATAGGACTCATTATCTATTTCTATCGCCCTGAAATCCGAAAAATTGCGTTGCAAAAGAAAAGAGGTCAGTACACCTGAACCAGGACCTATTTCAAGAACTGTGTTATATCCTTCCCCTGTAAGCGATGAAGCAATTCTGGAAGCTATCGCCTTATCTTTAAGGAAATGTTGCCCCAGGTTTTTTTTTGGCCGGATCCGGTGCATTTAGTCTTTTTATATTTCAGATACGTAACAATTCACGTCCAAACTTTCTCCAGATTGGTAATTTAAGAGACTCAAGATACACAATGAAACGATTCAGAATGTTATAGTACAATGTGACAAAAAGAAATATTGTCATTATCCATATTGCGGCAACATTAAAGATAAGCGTACCAATCTTCAGATTTCCGAGCTGCTTGTAAGGAGCGAAGAAATGGGCTCTTCCGTATTTTGAAGCCGGTTTCATGAAAACAGGATCGGCCTGCTGAATTAATCTGTCATAATAATCAGAATCATATATCTTGTTTGTTGCCAGCCTATTGAGCACATGATCCGCAAGGCGCTCATTGTGATGGCTTTCACGAAGATGCAAATACTCATCCTTCCCCATTTTGTTCTCTGTTACACTTATTACCGAATCACGGGCATTTGAATTTATTCTGCTGATCATTCTGAAATATTTATCCAGACTGTCAAGATACTGTTTCGTATCGTCTCCTGTCAATTCATCAAAGGAATCATAATTCAGCCTGTCAACCCATGATCCGGGTTTTATTCCTGAGATATCCGAAAGATCATCAATATGGTAATTTAGTTTAGTGAGATTGATTTCTGAGTGTTCCCTGTAATAAGGATCTTTTCCTGCTTTTATACATTGATCAACCTTCACCCTTAGCATCGGGATAAGAAAAGAAGCATTCCAGTCGGCCTGACTTTTATTCATCTCATACTCAAACAAAGGTTTTTCGTATCTGTTACTCTTGAACTGTTCAACACTTATTGCTTCATAAGCCCAACGGGTTGCCATAATATCACCTATCACCGGTACATATAATTTCCCTGCCAGTGACCGGGGAAGTTCGTCGAATTTGATCATTGCCCCGCCTAACAACAACTGGGGAACAAGTAAAAGGGGAATAAGAATATAAATACTTACTGCTGTCCTCATGCCGGCAGATATATTCAACCCCAGGATATTACCAAAACATGCTGTGGAGAAAAGGATAAGCGAGTGTCTTAATAACATACCTTTCACTTCCAGGACAGCGTTTGCCACCAATACGAAAGAAAGAACCTGTATAGCAGAGAGAAAGAAAAGAAAACTGACCTTCGATAAAAAATAACTCAATCTGCTGAGATTAAGGAATTTCTCTCTTTCCAGTATTTTCCTGTCTCTGAATATTTCCTCGGCACTAACAGTAAGTCCTAAAAAGAGAGCAACAATTATGGACATGAATAAAAAAACAGGATAATTAATATTGTCCGAAAAAATATATTCTCCTTTTTCACTGAATTTGGAAATATATCCCAGTATTACTGCCAACAGAGGTGCTTCAATGAGGTTAATGGTCATATATTGGCGGTCAGCAAGTTTACGGGTAATATTGCGTCTGACAAAGGTTTTTACCTGATCCCATTTACGGGGTACTTTAAAATTACTTTTGGGTACTTTCAGTTTCTCTGGTATTTTATCAAACACAGGCATCATCTTTTTCCTGTACTTGTCATACCATTCAATAGGACTTACCTGTCTCTCTTTACCCGGTTTGCCTTCATTATCAATTACTTTTACTTCAACGATATGAAGTATACTTTCAGTCTCTATATTTCCGCATGTAGGACATTCGCTTTCCGAAGCATTTGCCTGTGAGGTTTCTGTCTTAAAATATACCAGGGCTTCCACCGGATCGCCGTCATAAATCATATAGCCGCCTTTGTCAAGTAGCCAGAGCCGGTCAAACATCTTTATTATGTCGGAGGAAGGCTGGTGTATTATTGCAAAGATTAGTTTTCCGGTCAGTGTCTGATTCTTTAGAAGAGTCATCACTTTTTCAGAATCAAAAGAAGAAAGCCCTGAAGTGGGTTCATCAATGAAAAGTATTACTGGTTCACGCATGAGTTCAAGACCTATATTCAGTCTTTTCCTTTGCCCTCCGCTTACTTTCTTATCGAGCAGACCTCCTACCTGCAGATCTTTTATCTCCCACAGATCAAGATCATTAAGGACTTTTTCGACGGTGGCGTTCATCTGCCCGGGGGTATAATCACCAAAACATAAACGGGCATTGAAATACAGGTTCTGATAAACAGTAAGTTCTTCGATGAGCATGTCATCCTGAGGTACATATCCTATTAACCCTTTTATCTTTTCACTCTCCTTATGCAAATCATATCCGTTGATAAAAAGCCGGCCTGTCGTGGGATTTATCTTGCCGTGAAGCATATTGATCAAAGTGGTCTTCCCCACTCCGCTTCCTCCCATAATACCAATAAGATTACCAGACTCCACTCTGAAATTCATTCTCCTGACACCATTTTCAGAGTTCTTGAAAAGATATTCCAGATCATGTCCCTCAAATACTACTTTCTTATCTGAGAATTTTTCTGAAACAAATTTCTTGTAGATTCTTGAATAATAGACAGGTTCAATACCCACTCCCTTGATATTAACACCTCTTTCAAGAAGATATGTCCTGCAGGCTATTACATCTCTTCCCTTAAAATAAAGAGTCAGTGGACCATCATAGGTAAAAAGCAGATTCCCCGTGCTTTCAATATGTAAGATAAAGAGTTGACCTTTAAACCCCTTTATTTTAAGATGATGCCATTCCTTATAGTTTTTATGAGTAGTGGTAACCCGGGATTCCTGATTATCTCCCTCAACAAGAAGAAGACACTCCGGAGAAATATCATCGAAATTACTGCCTACCATGAATGTTGTAGCATTATTATATTCTTTTCTGGGAATATTAAAGGTCTTTGCTACAATATCAATAATTGTTTTTTCCTGTTTCGATACCTGCCTGTCTTCATAGGCAAATTCTATCAGCTGAAGAAAAACTATCATTCTCTCTTCAAGAAAAAGCCCTTTCTTTATCTGGCGACAAATATTGGTAATCTGAAAAGCAATCAGAGAATTCTCATCCGTGAGATCATCCTTATCAATACTTTTAAGTTCATTTGAATAAAAATCGAGGTTATTCTCGAAAAGGGCATAGTATTCTTCTTCAAGTTCTCTGTTAAGGTACCTCCTAAGGTAATTGCGGAGTATTTTCCTGCCCCGGGAAGTAATACCCATCGGATTGACAGTAGAAACTATGGCAAAGATGTGTATTAATGCCAGTAAAACAGATTCCCTCATAAGAAAACAGAAAAAAAAAGACCGCAGACTGACAGTATGCGGTCATATGTTTAATAATCCCTATTGAACTATCTGGGCACGTACTACTTCAATAGCCTTGGTGATGTCAATAATGTTCTGTTCTGTAAGACTTGTAGAAAGATCAGAATACACTGCCTTTACAGGCTCCAATTTACTTAAGAGATCACTTACTGCCGGATCATTTTCATATGGTTTTGAAATTTCCAGGAATAATTCAAATGATTTTTTTTGTTCAAGCAGGTTCTTCGATATTCCGGCTATCTGGTAAGCTGCTTCTGAGACATGAGTAGTCAGATACATACCTTCTACCCATGCTCCACCAACGACAAGAAGCGCTAAAGCCTGCTGGTCATTCTCACTAAGATAACTATAGGTATTTTCAAAAGCTGCAGTTAAAATATTTACCAGCTCTTCTCTGTTATCAAAATTCTGTTTGATCTTGTCATATAATGTTTCATCATATATCTGCGACATATTCAATTCACTGGCCAATATTCTTATGGCATCCAGATAATTGATCACTTCCTGTTGTATGTTGTAAAGAGTTGCATAACTGAGATCTGCTCCGAAAACCCCCATATTAAGAGCCTTAGATGTGCTGTTGATATATTTATTTGCATTATCAACAGGATTGGATATTCCAAAAATATATCCTACCTGAAGATCCTGAAGCATATTGATAACCTCAGCAGATGTAGGAAGGGGATAGACATTTTCTTCAATCTGTCCTTCAATGGTCTCAACCTGATCCATCTCTACCTTATTTACCTCTTTCTGTGATTTGTTACGGCATGAGTTTAGTCCGTAAAAACTGAAGAAAAGAAATGGTAATAATAATGCTGCAATCGTTCTTTTCATATCGGGTCAATTTAAATTAAAAATTTAGCAAAAAAACAACCATAAAAGTAATAATAAAAATTTAATTGTATCCCATACCGAAATGTAAATTAAGACACTTTTCAACAAATTGATTGTCTGACTATTCCATGAGTTTTTCCACTCCGGATAAAACCATAGCAGAGTTACATTTAAGTGTTTTTATCGTATTTTTATCTATCTTCGGCGGAGATTTCACAGTTACCAACCCATGACAGACCCCGGGCAGAGATGTGAAAGGAAAAGGTTGTAAAGTGTTTTGCAGAATACAGTATAATCGGTAAAATACAGCCTTGCAAAGTGGTTGAAATTAAATATAAACACAGTAATTTCTATCTGTATATGGAAAAAAGGGCAAGAATAAAACTCTCACTTGAAGATGGAACAGTATATTACGGAAAATCTTTTGGATCAGAGACTCCTTCTGCAGGTGAGGTAGTGTTCAATACGGCTATGACCGGTTACCCTGAAAGTCTTACTGATCCTTCATACCGCGGACAAATCCTGTGTCTGACTTACCCTCTTGTTGGTAACTATGGAGCTCCGGCAAAAAGTGAAGAGAACAGTCTGTATAAATTCTATGAATCATCATCCATTCATATTAAAGGACTTATCGTGTCTGATTATTCTTTTGACTACAGCCACTGGAATGCCTCAGAAAGTCTTGATGAATGGCTCAGACGGAATAATGTGCCGGGGATCTATGGCATAGATACAAGAGCTCTTACCAGAAAAATCCGGGAGAGAGGAGTCATGTTGGGCAAACTTGAGCCGGAGAATACCGAAATACCCTTCTACGACCCCAACGGGCTTAATCTGGTTGAAGAAGTCAGCACCCGCAACATTAAAACATACGGTTCCGGAAAATACAAAATACTCCTTGTTGATTGCGGAGTAAAATATAATATTATAAGAAGCCTGTTGAAACATGATGTTACTATAATAAGGGTCCCATGGAATCATGATTTTACCAATGAAGAATACGACGGTCTCTTTCTGACTAATGGTCCGGGCAATCCTAAAATGTGCGATATCACTATTAATAACATCCGAAAATCTTTTAATAAAGATATTCCTATTTTCGGTATTTGTCTTGGGAATCAGCTTATGGCACTTGCTTCAGGAGCAGATACATATAAATTAAAATACGGCCACAGAAGTCATAATCAGCCTGTAATGGAATTAAGTAGCGGAAGGGCTTATATAACATCACAGAATCACGGTTATGCTGTTGATAATGATACCCTGGGGAAAGAATGGGAACCTTTGTTTATTAATCTTAACGATAAAACCAATGAAGGGATGAAACATAAAGGCAAACCTTTCTTTTCAGTCCAGTTTCATCCCGAAGCATCCGGTGGCCCTACAGATACTGCATACTTATTTAATATGTTTATTGAAGAAATAAGGAGATTCCGAACATAGCCACCAGCATTCGTCAGACTATCTGGCATCAGACCTATGGCCTGCCTCCTGCTTTCATCAGTTTCCATACAATTTCATCTGACGGCTGGTTTTTAAAACACTTCAACCGATCTCTGAATCTTTTTTCTATTTCTTTATTGCACAAATTCCCGATACTACCTTCATGAACATAATCAGATATTGTTGTCTTTGAAAAAGAAGCCTTTTTTATTGTTTCAGAAACAGCTTTGTATGCATCTCTGAAAGGAATCCCTTCTTTAACCAGACGGTTAACTTCTTCCGTACTGAAAATAGGATTATAAAGAGTATTATCTGTGATATTCTTCCTTATTCTGATATTATTAAGCATAAGTATCATCACTTCAACAGATTCCTTAATATCTGCAAAAGCATCGAACAACAATTGTTTCAATAACTGCAGGTCACGGTTATACCCTGAAGGAAGATTAGAGACCAGCATAGCTGTTTTACCGGGCAATGTCTGGATAATATTTGATCGACCTCGTATAAGTTCAAACACATCAGGATTCTTTTTCTGAGGCATTATACTTGAACCGGTAACAAATTCTTCAGGAAAATCAACAAATCTGTATTCTGCACTCATATAGAGACATACATCCATCGAGAATCGTGCAAGAGTCTGTGCCAGAGATGCCAGTCCGGAAGCAACAGCCATTTCAACCTTTCCGCGACTCAGACTGGCATAAGCTGAATTATACAAAAGATCATCAAATTCAAGAAGATCTGTAGTCAGTTTTCTGTTTATCGGGAGAGTGGTTCCAAATCCTGCTGCGGTACCCAGAGGATTAGTGTTATTGATATTACGTGCTGCACACAACAGAGCCAGGTCATCACTCAGACATTCTGCATAAGCCCCAAACCACAAACCGAATGAAGATACCATCGCAGGCTGCATATGAGTATACCCCGGAAGAAGTGAATCTTTGTGCTTATTACTTAATGAAATAAATGTATCAAAAAGTTTGCCTGTAAGGACAGCCAGATTATCTATCTCCTCTCTCAGGTAAAGCCTCATGTCAAGCAATACCTGATCATTTCTGGAACGACCTGTATGTACTTTCTTCCCTGCCGGACCAAGAACCGATACCAACTCTTTTTCAACCTGTGAATGAATATCTTCTATGTTTTCTTCGATAACAAGCTCTCCCTTTTGGTCTTTTTTGTATAGTGAATAAAGAGTATCCAGTATATCATTTTTCTCATCTTCAGAAATTAAACCTGTGGATTCGAGCATTATAACATGCGCCATTGAGCCTATAATATCCCATTTGGCAAATACAAGATCGGTTTTTCTGTCTTTCCCCGCAGTATACTCAATTATTGCAGGATCCGGTTTTATACCTTTTTCCCAAAGTTTCATGTTTTCAATAGTGTTTGTTAAACGGCTTTACTGCCTTGTGAATTTTCCTGCAAAACTATCTCGCTTTGCTTTCTTCGATAATAGCCCTGTGTGCCATAAGCCTCATGGCATTTATCTTTATAAAGCCTCTGCTGTCGGTCTGGTCAAAACCGCCTTCAATATCCATACTTGATAATTTACTGTTATACAATGAAGAAGGTGATTCTCTCCCTTCAATTATCACATTACCTTTATACAGACAAAGGTGCACACTGCCATCAATGAGTTCCTGGCTTTTTGTAATGGCAGCCATAAGAAAATCCATTTCCGGACTGAACCAGAAGCCGTTGTAAATAAGCTCTGCAAATTTCGGAGTCAACATGCTGACAAGCCTCATCACCTCTCTGTCCATAGCAATTCCTTCAATGTCTTTATGAGCCAGGTGTAGTACTGTTGCTGCCGGGGTCTCATATACACCCCTCGATTTAATTCCAACGAACCTGTTTTCAACCATATCAAGCAGACCTATACCATTCTTCCCTGCCAGATCATTAAGATAAACAAACAAGTCGTACGGATCATCTTTCAGTGTCCCGTCATCCTTATTTATCACTTTAACTGGCACTCCGTTTTTAAAATGAATCACTATCCTGGTTTCTTTATCAGGAGCATCCTGAGGCATAACCATTTTTTCAAGCATACTCTTGTTGAGTGTATACATAGGATCTTCCAGAACACCTGCCTCATGACTGATATGCATGAGATTCTCATCTTCACTGTACGGTTTATCAATACTGGCTTTCACCGGGATCTTTCTTTCAGAAGCATATTTCAAAAGATCAGTCCTGCCCTTGAACAACGCCAGAAATTCCTTATCCTTCCAGGGTGATATTACCTTTACATCGGGCATGAGAGCGTAGTAACAAAGTTCAAACCTGACCTGATCATTACCTTTTCCGGTAGCACCATGAGCTACTGCCGAAGCTCCCTCCTGCCTGCAGACTTCTATCTGCTTTTTAGCAATAAGCGGCCTAGCAAGAGCTGTCCCAAGCAAATACCTGTCTTCATAAATGGCATTCCCCATAATTGCCTTATATACATAGTCTGTAACAAACTCTCTCTTCAGATCAGAAATGATAACCTTTGATGCCCCCAGGAGTAAAGCCTTTTTTTTGCATTCCTCAAAATCATCTGCCTGTCCGACATCTGCTACAAAAGCAATTACATCATAATCTTTTTCTATCAGCCACTTCAGAATAACCGAAGTATCCAGACCTCCGCTGTAGGCCAATACTACTTTTTCTTTCATCTCTCTTTATTATTTGTAAATTATTATTGACAGTATTCCAATGAAATACTTATTTTTTTCTTACCTGTTCATGTATGCCGGGAAAAATGATCTCAAGACATGCATGAGCCTGCGAATTCGTTATCCCGTCACGCGGTATAATCAATATTGTATCATCGCCTGCTATTGTTCCCGCTATTTCATAACGGGCTGTGCTGTCAATGTAAAATGCTGTATTGCTGGCATTACCCGGCATGGTCCTTATAACAATCAAGCCTTTTGCATCAATTATATCATGGATAACCGGCAGCAATTGTAATTCTCCCCTTTTAACTGCTGAATCTACGGGATTATCCATTATAACATACTTATAGCCTCCCTTCCCGTCAGGAATTCTTCCAGCTCCTAACTGACGAAGATCGCGGGATAATGTTGCCTGAGTGCAACTTACACCCCTCTTCTTTAGTTTACCCAGCAATAAATCATGGGAAGAAATGTCTTCTTCCTTTATCAACTTCTCTATTTCCAGCAAACGCTCGGATTTATGCATAATTATTCATTGAGGCTGCAAATATATTCATTTTTTTGAATTAATAAATTTTGGATAATAATTTTTGTACTATTTTTATGCCCCAAATCCTGATAATGAAAGACGATATAAAAAAAGTTGTGATCCTGGGTTCAGGAGCGCTTAAAATAGGGGAAGCAGGAGAATTTGATTATTCAGGGTCTCAGGCTTTAAAAGCTCTTAACGAAGAAAGGATAAAAACCATTCTGATAAATCCCAACATTGCAACGGTACAAACATCGGAAAACCTGGCAGATAAGATTTATTTTCTGCCGGTAACCCCGTTTTTTGTTGAGAAAGTTATAGCCAAAGAAAGGCCTGACGGGATACTTCTCTCTTTTGGAGGGCAGACAGCTCTAAACTGTGGTACAGAGCTTTTTAAAAATGGTGTCTTTGAGAGATACAATGTAAGAGTATTGGGTACTCCTGTAGAGGCTATTAATGATACTGAAGACCGTGAATTATTTGTCAGAAGACTTAACGAAATAAATGTCATGACGCCGCAGAGCATTGCTGTCATGAGTGCAGATGATGCTCTTAAGGCTGCTGAGAAACTAGGGTTCCCTGTAATTATAAGGGCTGCATACACACTGGGCGGACAGGGTAGCGGATTTGCCTCAACGGGAGATGAACTGAAAGCTCTGGCAAAAAAAGCCTTTTCATACACAAACCAGATACTTGTAGAGGAATCACTAAAAGGCTGGAAAGAGGTGGAATATGAAGTAGTACGTGACAAATATGACAACTGCATCACTGTATGTAACATGGAAAATTTCGATCCTCTCGGAATTCACACCGGTGAAAGTATTGTTGTCGCACCTTCACAAACCCTTACCAATAACGAATATCATAAGCTGAGAGAATTATCGATCAGAATAATAAGACACATAGGTATTGTCGGTGAATGTAATGTACAATATGCTCTCTCTCCCAATTCCGACGACTACAGGGTTATTGAGGTGAATGCCAGACTGTCACGGTCCAGTGCCCTGGCTTCAAAAGCAACAGGCTACCCTCTGGCTTTCATTGCAGCAAAACTGGGAATAGGATACGGTCTGCATGAGCTTACAAACTCTGTTACTAAATCAACTACTGCCTGTTTTGAACCTGCTCTCGATTATATTGTCTGTAAAATACCGCGTTGGGATCTTAATAAATTCCAGGGAGTATCCCATGCTATTGGGAGTAGTATGAAGAGTGTCGGTGAAGTGATGGCCATTGGAAGAACTTTCGAGGAAGCCATACAGAAAGGACTCCGGATGATTGGCCAGGGAATGCACGGATTTACGGGCAACAGAGATCTGGAATTCACCGATATTGAGAAAGAATTGGCTGAACCTACCGATATGAGGATCTTCTCAATTGCAGAAGCTCTAGAAAAAGGAATGTCCCCCGACAGGATCCATGAACTCACAAAAATAGATACATGGTTCCTTTATAAACTGAAGAATATTATCAACATAAAAAATGAACTGGAAGAGTACAGGACACTGGAAAATGTTCCGCCTGAATTGTTGCTCCATTCAAAGATAAACGGATTCAGCGATTTCCAGATAGCACGTCATGTGCTTCGATCTGAAGCGACAGAGATCAACGACGATCTGATGAAAGTAAGGAAATACCGGAAATCACTGGGAATAGTACCTTATGTCAGACAGATAGATACACTGGCAGCAGAGTATCCCGCTGTAACCAATTATCTTTATCTGACTTATAGTGGTGCGGAACATGATATAGATTACAAAAATGACAATAAATCAGTTATCGTTCTTGGTTCCGGTGCCTACAGGATAGGATCAAGTGTGGAATTTGACTGGTGCTCCGTAAATGCAGTAGACTGTATAAAAAAAGAAGGGTACAGATCCGTAATGATCAACTACAATCCCGAAACAGTAAGTACCGACTATGATATCTGCGACAGACTTTATTTTGATGAGCTGACTTTTGAAAGGGTGCTCGACATTATCGACCTCGAAAACCCTAAGGGAGTTATTGTATCAGTAGGCGGCCAGATACCCAATAATCTATCCATGCGTCTGTTCCGGGAAAACATCCCTGTGCTGGGCACTTCTCCGGTTTCAATCGACAGGGCAGAGAACAGACATAAATTCTCTGAAATGCTTGATAACCTGGGAGTCGATCAACCTAATTGGAAAGAGCTCTCTTCTGTAGATGATATATTTGATTTTGTCGACCGCATTGGTTTTCCGGTTCTTATAAGACCATCCTATGTGTTATCCGGTATGGCCATGAATGTTGTTTCAAACAAGAATGAACTCAAACATTATCTCGATCTTGCTGCAAAAGTCTCAAAGCAATATCCTGTTGTGGTGTCTGAATTCATTGAAAATGCAAAGGAAATTGAAGTTGATGCAGTAGCCGACAGCGGGGATATAATGGCTTATGCAATAAGTGAGCATGTTGAATTTGCAGGTGTTCATTCCGGTGACGCAACAATTGTATTTCCTCCGCAGAAAATATATTTTGAAACGGTCCGCCGTATTAAACGTATCTCAAGGTTGATAGCCCGCGAACTCAATATTACAGGGCCTTTTAATATTCAATATCTGGCCCGCGATAATGACATTAAAGTTATCGAATGTAATCTGAGAGCAAGCCGGAGTATGCCTTTTGTTTCAAAAGTCCTCAAATCAAATCTTATTCAGCTGGCTACGAAAGTCATGCTCGGCATTCAGACTGAAAAACCTCACAAGTCAGTATTCGAACTTGACTATGTTGGAGTAAAAGCACCCCAGTTCAGCTTTTCAAGACTGGCTAAAGCCGATCCTGTACTGGGTGTCGACATGAGCTCTACAGGAGAGGTCGGTTGTATAGGAGAAGGTTTTTATGAAGCTATTTTAAAAGCTATGTTCTCCGTGGGTTACAGAGTACCGAAAAAAGCCATTCTACTCTCAACCGGACCAGCCAGGTCAAAGGTTGAACTGCTAAACAGTGCCCGGGCTCTCCGGGAAAGAGGACATAAACTGTATGCCACACGGGGTACCCGGCAATTCCTTGTAAATGCAGGTATCGAAGCCCATGTAGCCTACTGGCCCGATGAAAAGAAGTCGCCCAACACTATAGAACTGATAAAGTCAGGAGAAGTTGATCTGGTAGTGAACATACCAAAAGACTTAAGTGCCACCGAGCTTGATAATGATTACTCAATAAGACGCAACGCCGTCGACTACAACATACCTCTTCTTACCAATGCCCGGCTCGCAAGCGCATTCATCCTAGCCTTTTGCAGATTAAATATTGAAGATCTGGCTATTAAAAGCTGGGACGAATATAAATAACAATAAACATTATGAGAATAGTCAGACAAGCCACAAGAGAAGATGTGCCAGTAATTGTGAATTTCCAGAAAAAAATGGCCAAGGAAACAGAGCAACTTGTACTGAACGGGAAAATTGTCGAAGAAGGTGTATCTGCTGTTTTTAAAGATATATCACGTGGGAAATATTTCGTTGCAGAAGATAATCGTAAAATTATTGCTTCACTGCTTATTACTTATGAATGGAGCGACTGGCGTAATAGCAACATCTGGTGGTTACAATCAGTTTATGTAGTACCTGAATATCGCCGGAAAGGTGTTTTCCGGGAAATGTATACATATATTAAAGCCCTGGGAGAAAAGCAGGACATAGCAGGATTAAGGCTATATGTTGAAACAAATAATATAAAGGCCAAAATAACCTATGAAGCACTCGGCATGAATTCCGGACATTATGCTTTTTATGAATGGATGAGGAAATAAAAGATGCAGTGGCTTTTACTTGTAGTCATCATACCATATATATACTACCTTCTGAAGGTGTATGTCAGTCTTTCCGGAATAAAACCCTGGATTCCATCATCTGAGCCAAATGTAAATGTATCGCTTATTGTTCCATGCCGAAATAATGCAAATGAAATATTGCATCTTCTTGCTGCTCTGGCTGAACAAGACTACAACAAAGATCTTTTCGAAATAGTGGTTGTGGATGATAACTCAACAGATGATATTGCTGAAGTTATATCACACTTTGACTGTTTTGATAGTCTCAGACTCATTAAAAACAGTGGCCAAGGGAAAAAAGAAGCACTTCTAACAGGAGTGAAAGCTGTTTCAGGAGATCTTATCATAACAACAGACGCAGATTGTACACCGGGAGCTGGGTGGATAAGGACTGTTGCATCATTCTACTTTGACAATAAACCTGATTTAATAATTTGTCCTGTTACTTTGGAAAGTAAACCCGGGTTTTTTCAAAGGTTCCAGGAACTTGAATTTTTAAGTCTGCAGGGTGTAACAGCCGGAACGGCTGCTGCAGGCAGGCCGGTAATGTGCAACGGATCAAATCTTGCGTTTAAAAGAAGCGTGTTTCTGGAACATTCTGTGAACCTACGCTATGATATACCATCAGGGGATGATATTTTTTTATTGCAAAGCATCATTAAGAAGGCCGGAACAAAAATCAGATGGCTCGAATCAGACAGGGCACTAATGACAACTTCTCCATGTAATGATTTGCCTTCTTTCATCAGGCAGAGAAAGAGATGGATATCAAAAGCCCCGTCTTATTCTGAAAAATTACCAGTAGTAATGGCTCTCTCAACACTCGCGACAACACTGCTACAGGTATCACTTTTATTTGCAGCAGTCTTCATACCTGAAGTCATTCCGGTGCTTTTAGCATCCTTTATTATGAAATCGATACCTGATTACCTTATTCTGAAAAATACAACAAAAAGATATGGATCAATATACCTTATGAAATGGTTTCTCCCGGCTCAGATTGTATATCCTTTTTATGTTACTACGGTCCTGATAAGTCTGGCCTTCCCCCTGACAATGAGCAAATCTGCGAATAAAACCCATAAGAAAAGAGAAGAAAACCGGATAAATTGATCTCCGTTCAATTGGTTAATTACCCATTTCAGAAAGGAATTTGATCCTCATAAGCCTTATTTCTTCCTCTTCATAATCATTACCCAGCTCACTGATAGCTTCTTCAAGTGAATCCGACTCGGCTTCTTCCCTGAAATACGAAAATATATCATTTTGTCTTTCCTCATCCATTACCATATTAATATAGTAATCCAGGTTAAGACGTGTACCGGAATTTACAATAGCTTCTATTTCTGAAAGAAGCTCACTCATTTCCAATCCTTTAACCTCAGCAATATCCTCAAGGGGCCTTTTCATATCTATACTTTGTATAATATAGACTTTTATTCCCGACTTATTGATTACTGATTTGACAACCATATCAAGAGGCCGGATAATTTCCTTTTCTTCAACATATTTCTTTATTATATCTACGAATTCTTTTCCGTATCGCTGGGCTTTGCCTGCTCCAACTCCCGAAATATTCTGCAATTCATCAAGTGTTACAGGATATTGAATTGCCATATCTTCAAGAGAAGGATCCTGGAAGATGACAAAAGGCGGTACATCTTTTTGTTTTGATATCTTTTTGCGGAGGTCTTTCAGTACACTGAAGAGTTCTTCATCAACCGCTGCTGTTTTTGCTCCGAAAGCATTTTCCTCTTCGTCTGAATCAGCATAATCATGATCTTCGGCAAGCATAAAAGACTCGGGGTTCTTCAGGAACTCATGGCCTTTTTTCGTAAGTTTAAGCAGACCGTAGTTTTCAATATCTTTTGTAAGAAATTTAGCTATCAGAGCCTGTCTTATAACCATATTCCAGAATTTATCATCCTTTTCTTCTCCGATACCAAAGTACTCCAGTTTATGATGCTTATAAGACTTTATTGCTGAAGTAATTTTCCCGGACAGAATATGGGCAATATGGTCGGCTTTGAATTTTTCTTTTACGGCAAGAATGGTTTCAAGTACATTTACGACAGCCTCGCTCCCTTCAAACTGTTCTTTGGGATGCAGGCAATTATCGCAGGCTTCACAATTTTCTTTCGGATACTCTTCCCCGAAATAGTGTAGAAGCAACTTACGGCGGCAAACAGATGATTCGGCATATGATACTGTTTCAAGCAGCAATTGTTTTCCTATTTCCTGTTCCGCAATAGGTTTTCCCTGCATGAATTTCTCCAGTTTCTGAATATCATTATAACTGTAATAGGCAATACAATTACCCTCTCCGCCATCACGCCCGGCGCGGCCTGTTTCCTGGTAATAGCCTTCAAGACTCTTGGGCATATCGTAATGTATAACAAAACGGACATCAGGTTTATCAATACCCATTCCAAAAGCTATTGTAGCAACGATTACATCCACTTCTTCCATGAGAAACTTATCCTGGTTCTGTGTCCGTGTAGCAGAATCCATACCTGCATGATAGGGCAATACCTTTATTCCGTTTACCTTCAATATCTCAGCCATCTCCTCTACTTTTTTACGACTGAGGCAGTAGATAATTCCGGATTTCCCCGGATTATTCTTGATATATTTAATTATTTCCTTTGTTACATCCTGTTTTGATCTGACTTCATAATACAGGTTCGGACGGTTAAATGACGATTTGAAAACGGCTGCTTCAAGAATACCCAGGTTTTTTTGTATGTCGTGCTGAACCTTTGGGGTAGCTGTAGCAGTAAGAGCAATAATAGGAGAACGGCCGATAGTATCTATCAGGGGACGAATACGCCGGTATTCAGGCCTGAAATCATGTCCCCACTCCGATATACAGTGTGCCTCATCTATAGCATAAAATGAAACCTTTATTTTCTTCAGAAACTCAATATTCTCTTCTTTAGTAAGTGACTCCGGTGCAACATACAACAATTTCGTACCCTGTCTGAGAACATCATTTTTAACCCTTGCTATCTCTGTTTTTGTGAGAGATGAATTCAGAAAATGTGCTACATCATCGTTAGTACTGAAATTACGCATTGCATCAACCTGGTTTTTCATCAATGCAATCAGAGGAGAAATAACTATTGCAGTTCCTTCGCCCATTACAGCAGGGAGCTGATAACATAAGGATTTTCCGCCTCCTGTTGGCATCAAAACAAATGTATCTCTCTCTGCAAGGACATTTTTTATTATCTGTTCCTGATTACCTTTAAAAGTATCAAATCCAAAATACTTTTTTAAATACTCATGTATTGTACCGTCACTTATCATTAAATCAACCTCTAATAAATCAGAATTAACGTAAATATTTTAAACTTTTTATATAAATGTAATAATTTTCCTCATCATAATCCAATATTTAAATTTCATTAACAAAATTATTCATCCACAGACAACTTATCATCATACTGATATTGCTTTACATAAGAAGTTTTATCATCTTTACACGCTGAAATATAAATTTGATATGTTCAGATGGCATTAAAATCAAAAAAGAAGAAGAAAAGTGAAGCTGAGATGTCTTTCCTCGAACATCTTGAAGAATTACGATGGCACATAATCCGGTCAATATTAGCCATTGTGGTCTTTATGGTATTGGCTTTTGTATTTAAGAATATAATCTTTGACCATGTAATTCTGGCACCAAAAGATCCTGATTTTTTCACTAACCGAATTCTTTGTCAGCTTGGTCATCTGGTGGGTACTGATAAATTATGTATCAATACAACACCTTTTGAAATAATAAACATTAAAATGTCAGGTCAGCTGACAACACATATTACTGTTGCCATGGTGTCCGGCCTTATACTTGCTTTCCCTTTTATCATAAGGGAATTCTGGCTCTTTTTCAAACCGGCACTCCATACAAATGAAGCCCAGTATGCAAGAGGAGCTGTTCTGGCTTCTTCACTTTTGTTTTTTGCCGGTGTTCTTTTTGGTTATTATATGCTGGCTCCTCTCTCAATTCACTTCCTTACTTCATATGAAGTGAGTATGGATGTTACAAACCAGATAAATATCAGATCCTTCATCGGGACTTTATCTTCTATATGCCTGGCAACAGGAGTGATATTTGAACTTCCCATAATTGCTTTTTTTCTGACGAAGATTGGAGTAATTACTCCCGAATTCATGAAAAAATACCGGAAACATTCAATAGTTGTTATCGTTATCCTTTCTGCCATTATAACGCCTCCTGATGTTTTCTCCCAATTGCTGGTATGTATACCCCTAATGTTTCTATACGAGGTAAGTATTCATATCTCAAAAAGGGTTGTCCAGAAAAAGGAAAGAGATTATCAGGAATTCATGAATGATAATGATCCCGGAGAAACTATTGAAACTACGTCCTGAATTTTGAAATGAAACTTACATAAGCAGAACCTCACAAAAGGGAATTATTAATTAATTCATGTAAGTTCCATACGACCAATGAAATAATGTTTTAATAATCGCATGAAACTCTATACAAAAGATCTGGTAAAAAAATATCGTAACCGAACTGTTGTAGATCATGTATCCATTGAAGTTGAACAGGGAGAGATAGTTGGTCTGCTTGGCCCTAACGGAGCAGGAAAAACAACATCTTTTTATATGATAGTCGGATTAATCAGACCGAGACAAGGGAATATATATCTCGATAATGAAAACATTACAAAACTGCCTGTATATATGCGGGCCCGTAAGGGTATCGGATATCTGGCCCAGGAACCCTCTATTTTCCGGAACCTGTCAGTAGAAAACAACCTCAAAGCTGTTCTGGAACTATCCAACTTCACCAGGGAGGAACAGAAAGAAAGACTGGAATCACTTCTGGATGAATTTGGTTTGCAGAAGATACGGAAGAGCAAAGGCATACAGCTGTCGGGAGGAGAAAGAAGGAGAACTGAAATTGCCAGAGCACTGGCTATTAAACCAAAATTCATTTTGCTCGACGAACCTTTTGCCGGAATCGATCCGATTGCCGTGGAAGATATCCAGAGTATCGTATCACATCTGAAAAGTAAAAAAATAGGTATCCTTATAACCGATCATAACGTTCATGAAACCTTGTCTATCACCGACAGGGCATACCTCCTCTTTGAAGGCAAAATATTAAAATCGGGCACTGCTTCTCAACTTGCTGAAGATGAAATTGTAAGAAAAGTATACCTGGGCAAAAGCTTTGAACTCCGGCGCTAAGCTCTTCAGTTTGTTATTAATGTAATTTTCTATACTTTTGCGGGGATTTTTATGCGGATGTGTCGTAATTGGTAGCCGAGCAAGACTTAGGATCTTGTGTCTTTATGACGTGGGGGTTCGAGTCCCTTCATCCGCACTAACATGATAAACCGCCCTTAACCTTCGATTTACAGCGTTTGGCGGTTTTTCAGATATATAATAAAGGATAAACAATATGAATATTACCAGAGAAAACATTGACGATCTGAATGCAGTACTTAATATACAAGTCGAAAAAACAGATTATGAGGATAAAGTGGAAAAAATTCTCAGAGACTATCGCAAAAAGGCAAATATAAAAGGATTCCGTCCGGGTATGGTCCCCATAGGCCTTATAAGAAAAATGTACGGTACAGCTGCCAAAATAGAAGAAGTAAATAAAACCATTTCCGATAGTATCCAGAAATACCTCTCAGATGAAAAACTGGAAATACTTGGAGATCCTTTACCCAAAACCTCCGAGGAAGAAAATATTGATTTTGAAACCCAGGATGAATTTAATTTTTCTTTTGAACTGGGACTGGCACCTGTTGTCGACCTGAAAATCAACAAAAAGAATAAAGTCAATCTGTATGAGATAACTGTTGACGAAAAAATGATCAACGATCATAAAGAAAACTACACCCGGCGTTTCGGAGATTTTAAAAATGTTGACAAAGTCGGCGAAAAAGATATGGTAAAAGGTAAAATAGAGCCTCTCGATAATGAAGGCAATACTGTCTCCGAAGAAAGTGTCGAAGATACTTCTGTAGCTGTTGACATAATTAAGGATGAGGAGATTAAAAAAACCTTTATTGAAAAAAAACCAGGTGATACTGTCGATTTTAATATACGAAAAGCTTTTCCCGATGATAACGAAATAGCCGGATTACTGAGAATCGATAAAGAAAAAATTGAAAATATAAGGGAAACATACCGGATCACCATTAAAGAGATTTCCCGTTTTTACCCTGCAGAAATAGATCAGGACCTTTTCGATAAAATATACGGAGAAAACACTGTAAAAACCGAAGAAGAATTCAATAAAAAAATTGAAGAAGAAATTGCAGTCAGCCTGAAAGGTGAAAGTAATTATAAACTCATGCAGGACATCAGAAATATGGTAATCGAAAAGACAGACCTGCCACTACCTGAAGACTTCCTGAAAAAATGGCTGCTTAAAGTGAACGAAAATACCACTTCAGAGCAAATAGAAAAAGAATTCGATTCCTTTAAAAAAGACCTCAAATGGCAACTGATAAAAAATAAAGTTGCAAAGGATAATGAAATTAAAATAACAGAAGAGGAACTGACCAAAGAGGCAGAGAATATCACAAGATACCAGTTCCAACAGTATGGGATGTACTATGCAACTGATGAGCAAATTTCAAATTATGCAAGGGAAACTCTTAAAAGAGAAAATGATGCAAAGAAAATTGCCGACAATATTTTAGATAACAAAGTTATCGATGCATTAAAGGAAATAATCAATATCCAACCCAAAAGCGTAACAGCCGAAGAATTTAACAAGCTTTTTGAATAAGGATCAGAGAATTACATCATATATTATATTTTTGTATCTTTATCCTCTAAATCTAAATAAACAGCAATGAGTAATAAAAACGATTTTGAAAAATATGCCAGAAGCAAGCATGGTATTGGCAGTCTTTCCCTTCACAAATATGCTTCTGTATGGTCCAGTTATATATCTCCTACAATCATTGAAGAGAGACAGTTAAATGTTGCTTCGATGGATGTGTTTTCGCGTTTGATGATGGACAGGATTATTTTTCTGGGTCTTCCCATCGATGATTATGTAGCTAATATTATTCAGGCACAACTCCTTTATCTCGATTCATCTGATCCGGGAAAAGATATCCAGATCTATTTTAACACGCCGGGAGGTTCAGTAAGTGCCGGATTGGGTATATATGACACGATGCAGTATATTTCTGCAGACATTGCCACAATATGTACCGGTATGGCTGCATCTATGGGAGCAATTCTCCTTACCGCAGGAACAAAAGGAAAAAGATCTGCACTCAAACACTCAAGGATTATGATCCATCAGCCTATGGGGGGATTTGAAGGTGCGGCATCAGACATTGAAATACAGGCAAGAGAAATACTGAAACTGAAGAAAGAATTATATGAAATAATTGCTTTTCATTCAGGCAATCCACTGGAAAAAGTTGAAAAAGACTCTGACAGAGATCACTGGATGACTTCAGAAGAAGCTAAAGACTATGGAATGATTGATGAGATACTTCATCGCAATTAACAATATAATATAATGGACAAATGCTCTTTCTGCGGCAGAACAAAAAAAGAGGCCAATATGCTGATAGCGGGCCTCGAGGGACATATCTGTGACCACTGTATTGTTCAGGCTTATAACATTATGAATGAAGAACTGGGATTAAACAAAAGTACTTCATTCGATAGCATAAACCTCCTCAAGCCTTCTGAGATAAAGAGTTTTCTCGATCAATATGTCATTGGCCAGGATATGGCGAAAAAGATTATTTCAGTAGCTGTTTATAACCATTATAAGAGGTTAATGCAAAAACCCGATCCGGATGATGTTGAAATTGAAAAATCAAATATCATTCTGGTAGGTGAGACGGGTACAGGAAAGACTCTTCTTGCCAAAACAATTGCAAAGATGCTTCATGTACCTTTTACAATAGTTGATGCCACAGTGTTAACTGAAGCCGGATACGTGGGAGAGGATATTGAAAGTCTCCTCACCCGACTGCTTCAGAATGCGGAATATGATGTAAAGGCTGCTGAAAAAGGAATAGTTTTTATTGATGAACTGGATAAGATAGCACGAAAAGAAGGCGATAATCCTTCAATTACAAGAGATGTATCGGGTGAAGGAGTACAGCAGGGTTTGCTGAAATTGCTTGAAGGTTCTGTCGTTAATGTCCCTCCTCAGGGCGGACGTAAACATCCCGAACAAAAAATGATACCTGTTGATACAAAAAATATTCTTTTCATCTGTGGCGGAGCATTTGTCGGTATTGAGAAAAAAATTGCCCAAAGGCTTAATACACAAATTATTGGATTTGGAGCCTCCAAAGTCAGAGAAAAAGTCGATAAAAACAATCTTTTAAAATATATCTCTCCACAAGATCTCAGGGCTTATGGACTTATCCCTGAAATTATCGGAAGACTGCCTGTTGTAACCCACCTTGATCCTCTTGATAAAAAAGCGCTTAAAGCCATACTCACCGAACCAAAAAATGCCCTTGTCAAACAATATACCAAGCTCTTTGATATGGACAATATTAAACTCACATTTGACAAAGGAGCTCTCGATTTTATTGTCGACAAAGCGGTTGAATACAAGCTTGGCGCGCGTGGTCTCAGATCAATATGCGAAACCATAATGCTTGATGCAATGTTCGAAATGCCTTCAACCGGGAAAAATGAACTGGTAATAACCATTGATTATGCCAGCAATAAACTGGAAAGGATAGACCTTAAAATTCTTAAAGCCTCTTAATCCCTTCGTTCATAAATGATATAAGTATAAGGAATATTTTCTCTTTCAGAAATAAATCGCTCCCTGCTTATCGTTTTCCACGTTTTTCTGTTTATTTCCGGGAAATATACATCTGCCTCTGCTCTACGGTGAACACGTGTAATGTATAACCTGTCAGCATAAGGCATAAACTGACTGTAAACACTTCCCCCACCTATTACGAAAACCTCTTCGTCATCACGACATTTATCAAGAGCATCCTTCAAAGAAAAGGCTGTTTCAGCACCTTCAAAACATTCCTCAGGAATATCTGAAAGGATAATATTCCTTCGTCCCGGTAAAGGTTTTCTTGGCAGGGAATCCCATGTCTTCCTTCCCATGATAACTGTCTTCCCCATAGTAAGTTCCTTAAAACGTTTCAGGTCTTCAGATATATGCCACAGTAGTTCATTAGCTCTGCCAATGCCCTTGTCTTCTGAAACAGCAGCAATTATGGAAATCATAACTTTGTTTTTTATACAGATATCTCGCCTTTTATATGTGGATGAGAAACATAATCTCTCAGAGTAAAATCTTCGTACCTGAATTTAAAGAGATCATCAACTGAAGGATTCACAATCATCGAGGGTAAAGGATAAGGATCTCTGGTAAGTTGCAGTTTAACTTGTTCAATATGATTAAGATATATATGAGCATCACCCAGGGTATGCACGAAATCTCCGGGCTTCAGCCCGGTAACATGAGCAACCATCATGGTAAGCAAAGCATATGAAGCTATATTAAAAGGAACTCCGAGAAAAATATCACAGCTTCTCTGATAAAGCTGACATGATAACTTCCCTTCAGCTACGTAGAACTGAAAGAGAAGATGACAAGGAGGCAAAGCCATTTTGTCAAGTTCTCCGGGATTCCAGGCACTGACAATAAGCCGCCGCGAATCAGGTGTTTCCTTAATGCCATCTACCACTTCTTTTAACTGATCTATTTTTCTACCGTCAGCGGAAGGCCATGAACGCCACTGAGAACCATAAACCGGCCCCAGATTACCGTCTTCATCAGCCCACTCATTCCATATCCTTACACCATTATCCTTAAGATATTTAATATTTGTATCTCCTGAAATGAACCACAAAAGCTCGTGGATAATGGATTTAAGATGCATCCTTTTGGTGGTCAGTAATGGAAATCCTCCGGCGAGATCAAATCGCATCTGATAACCGAAAACACTTATGGTCCCGGTGCCGGTCCTGTCGCCTTTTTTTATTCCTGTTTTTAAGACATGATCAAGAAGTTCAAGATACTGTTTCATTGCTGTTTCCTGCTTTTCTTTCTTTTTTCCAGTTCATCCCTTATTGAAGCAGCCTTTTCATAATCTTCAGTCTTTACTGCTTCATCAATCATTTTATATAACTCCTCATCCGAAAGGTGTGAAAACTCCGATCCTGCTTCCTCACTCTTGCCTGTGCCTTCTTCAGAAACAATATCAGTATCTGAAGGAGCATTGGTTAATTGTGCTTTTTCCAGTATCTCTTCATTAATATATATCGGACATCCAAACCTCAGTGCTATAGCCACTGCATCCGATGTACGGCTGTCAATAATATATTCCTTTTCCCCATTGTTACACACCAGTTTTGAAAAAAACACCCCCTCTTCAAGCTTGTCAATTATCACCTCAATCACAGCTATATTAAATTGATCGGCAACTTTTTTGAAAAGATCATGTGTAAGAGGCCGGGGAGGTTCAAGATTTTCAAGTTTTATTACAATAGCCTGAGCTTCAAACCCTCCTATTATTATGGGAATCCTCCTGTCTCCATTCTCTTCTATTAATAAAAGCGCATAAGCTCCTGACTGTGTCTGACTATAGGATATCCCCATTACTTTTAACTTGACCCGTTTCATAATAATTAATTATGCATCAATATAATACACACTAATGGCTTGTTTGTGACAAATATAAAGATAATAGCAGTATTAACTCGGTCAACTCAATGCTTTTTTTGAAAAGTTTTAAAGCTCAGCAAAAGATATGTCTTCCCGATTAGAAAATGCTGACAGGTGATATCCGTATTTTTAAATATATAAAAAACGTCCTTATCATTTGTAAATAATGTATTTTATTTATCTTTGCAGTCCGAAATAAAACCAATCTGCCAGGGCTCAGAGAAGTTATATGATTTTTTATCTTATACGCCTTGCAGAGTAATATAATAAAAATGACAATGTACGCTATTGTTGAGATTGCAGGACAGCAATTTAAAGTTGAGGAAGGTAAAAAAATCTTCGTTCACAGACTTGATACTGAAGAGGATAAGGATATTAAATTTGAGCAGGTCCTCCTGATTGAAGAAGAAGGTAAGGTTACAGTTGGAGAACCTTTTATTAATGACTCTTTCGTTGAAGGTAAAGTATTAGGACACGCAAGAGGTAAGAAGGTAATTGTATTCAAAAAGAAGAGAAGGAAAGGTTACAGAGTAAAAAACGGTCATCGGCAAGATTTCACTGAGATAGAAATAATAAGCATAAATGGCAAGAAATCCGCTGAAAAGAAAGCTGTAAGAAAAGAGCCGGCTGTAACTGAAGAGGAACCGAAAGCCGAAATAAAATCGGCTGAGAAAAAACCAGCCGTCAAAAAACCTGCTGTGAAAAAAACGGCTGTGAAAAACCCAACTGCAAAAAGTGCTGACAACGGAAAAACAACCGTTAAGAAGACAGCATCTAAAAAAGCAGATAAAGGAGAAGATAAATAAAAAAATAAGAATTAAATATTTATTATTATGGCACACAAGAAAGGAGCCGGTAGTTCACGCAATGGCCGCGACTCTAACAGTAAAAGACTTGGAGTTAAACTTTTCGGGGGTCAGCATGCAAAAGCCGGTAATATCATCGTTCGCCAAAGAGGAACAAAACATAATCCCGGCCTGAATGTGGGAGTAGGCAAAGATCATACCCTTTTTGCCCTTGCCGATGGTGAAATTGAATTCAAAAAACGTAAAGACAATAAAACCTATGTCTCGGTGATAAGCTCAAAGTGATGATCTTCGTCAAAGATTATTTTTCTTTCAACACTTTTCTCTCTCGTGAAAACTAATCAGGGAGTTTTTTAATACCTTTACAGCAGGCTCACAGCAGAGCCTGCTTTTTTATTAATAAGAATTCTGCCATGCTAACAATTAATCTTATCCGTGAAAAAAGAGAGCTGATCATTGAACGACTTAAGGTAAAAAACTTTGATGCAGAAAATATCATTGATAAAATACTATCTCTTGACGCAACACGCCGCGACATACAGACCCGATCCGATTCCCTTCAGGCTGAGATGAACAGGATATCAAAAGAAATAGGGTCACTCCTGAAAACAGGCAGAAAAAAAGAAGCTGAAGAAGCAAAAGAAAAGACCTATACTTTAAAAGAAGAAATACGGTCACTCTCTGAAGATTTAACACCTCTTGATATTGAATTGAAAGAACTGATAGTCAGCCTTCCTAACCTGCCTCATGAATCAGTTAACAAAGGCTTTGGAGCCGAAGATAACGTCATAGTAAAAGAGGGAGGGGAAATAGTTGAAATGGAGGAGAATTCTCTTCCGCACTGGGAACTGATAAAAAAATATGACATAATTGACTTCGATCTGGGAATAAAACTAACGGGCGCAGGTTTCCCGGTCTACAAAGGGAAAGGTGCAAAACTGGAAAGGGCACTAATAAATTTCTTTCTTGATGAAGGTGTAAAAGCAGGTTACAAGGAAGTCATCCCTCCCATAGTAGTAAATGAAGACTCTGGTTTCGGTACGGGCCAGCTGCCCGATAAAGAGGGACAAATGTATAATATTACCCTGGATAATTTCTACCTAATTCCAACAGCAGAAGTCCCTGTAACAAACATTTACAGAGATGTTATTCTCAATGCTGATGACCTGCCCATAAAAAATATTGCCTACACCCCCTGTTTCAGAAGAGAAGCAGGCTCATGGGGGGCACATGTCAGAGGCCTAAACAGGTTGCATCAGTTTGATAAGGTTGAAATAGTAAGAATAGCCCACCCGGATCATTCTTATGAGTCTCTTGATGAAATGGTATCCCATGTTGAAAGCCTGGTATCAGCTCTTGATCTTCCATACAGGATACTAAGACTATGTGGAGGTGATATGTCATTTACTTCTTCTCTTACCTACGATTTTGAGGTGTGGTCAGGAGCACAGAAAAAATGGCTGGAAGTAAGCTCTGTTTCAAACTTTGAGTCATTCCAGGCAAACCGGCTGAAGTGCCGTTTCCGGGAAAAAGCCGGGAAACAGACACAACTGGTACATACCCTTAACGGAAGTGCCCTCGCTCTTCCCAGAATTCTTGCAGCTCTGCTTGAAAACAACCAGACAAAGGAAGGAGTAAAAATCCCGGTAAGTCTTATACCTTATACAGGTTTTGATATAATCAACTGATATTTTTAATCAACCTTCACTTTCAAAATAATACAGGATATTTATGTTTCCCCTCAAAACACACATATCCCACACCTCTTTTCTGACTCATTAAAACGGGGTCCCGGAATATGAAAAAATCCCGTCAAGCATATCTATACGCCGGTCTGGCTATACTCTTCTGGTCAACAGTGCCTACCGCCTTTAAAAAAGGTCTTCAGGAACTTGAAATAATTCCCATGCTTACAATAGCATCCCTGACGTCATCAATAATATTGTTTATTATCCTTATCGCCTCAGGGAAAATTTCACTACTCCTAAAGAAAGACACCAAAGGGCTTACAATCTCAGCTATTCTCGGCTTTATTAACCCTTTTGCCTACTATCTTATTCTCCTGAAAGCTTACCAGTTCCTTCCTGCACAGATTGCACAACCATTGAATATGGTGTGGCCATTAATCTTCGTGTTTCTATCAGTTATTTTTCTAGGGAAAAAAATCAGGAAAAACAGTTTCATTGCCCTGCTTATTAGCTTTACCGGAGTTTTTATAATATCTTCCAGAGGAAATTTCTTTAACTATGGACAATCAGATATAAGAGGTGTTGCTCTTGCCCTGACAAGCTCCCTATTCTTTGCTTTCTATTTTATAATGAACATGAAAGATGGACGGGACGAAACCCTTAAACTGTTCCTGAATTTTCTCTTCGGTTCAATATATCTGGTCATAGCACTCCTGATGACTGAAGGATGGGATTTTTCCGGATATAGCATTCCGGGAATAACAGCATCTGTTTATACAGGATTATTTGAAATGGGCATAACCTTCCTTCTGTGGCTTAAAGCTCTTAACAGCTCCGAAAATACAGACAAAACAAGTAATCTGGTATATCTTGCCCCTTTTCTTTCTTTGGTTTTTGTTCATTTCATACTTCACGAACCCATTTATTATACAACTCCGCTGGGCTTAATTCTTATCGTCACAGGTATACTGATACAAAACAGAAAAACTCAGAGATAATAAATTATTATCTTTGATGATTATAGTCAAAAGACAGAAAGCGGGACAGCTAATACTGTGATTAAAATGTTCTTGTTTTACAGAATGCATATTTCTATTACTATCAGTTTTGCAGGGAAAAACAAAAGATAAAATAATATTAGGTATTGACCCTGGGACCAATATTACGGGTTATGGTCTTATCCGTATTGCAGGCACCCAACCTGAGCTGATTGCCGTTGGAGTAATTGAATTATCGAAATATAATGATCATTATCTTAAACTGAAGTATATTTTCGAAAGGACCACTGCTATTATCGATGAATATCATCCCGATGAACTGGCAATAGAAGCTCCTTTTTACGGGAAAAATGTTCAGTCGATGTTAAAATTAGGCCGTGCACAGGGAGCTGCAATATCCGCAGCTCTTTCGCGGTCGCTTCCCATATTTGAATATGCTCCGCGTAAAATAAAAATGTCAATCACAGGTCAGGGCTCAGCTTCAAAAGAACAGGTAGCTTCGATGCTTATGAGCATTCTCAGTTTTAATGAGAAAGGTATAATCCTTGATGCTACCGATGGTCTTGCTGCTGCTCTTTGCCATTTCTATCAGTCAGGACTCCCTTCAGTTCAGAAATCTTACAGTAACTGGAAGGATTTTATGAAAAAAAATCCGGGAAGGATAAGATAAGTGTATGATTCAAATTATTGCCACTGCCAGAGCGATAACACTTACCTTCACTCCTTCTGTTCTTAGCAGTTCGGATGTGCAGGATTCAATCGTTGATCCGGTTGTTATTACATCATCTACCAGCAGTATATGTTTGTTCTCGATTACTGCTTTATTGTCAGTTTTGAATATACCTTCCACATTGATCCATCTGTCATAGCGTGACCTCCTTGTCTGAGTAACTGTTTTTGATACCCTCTGAAGGGATGTTGTGTCGACGGGCAGTCCGGCGATTCGGGCCACACCTTCAGCAATCATTTCACTCTGATTGAAGCCCCTTGCTTTTTTTTTTGAAGGATGAAGAGGTACAGGTAAAAGGATATCTATTCCCTCAAAGAAGCCGGATTGCTTCAGGTCATATGCATACATACAACCAAGTTCGATACCTATTTCTCTTATCCCTTTATATTTGAGATTATGAATGAGCTGTCTCATCCTGCTGTCTCTATTATAAAATGAAAATGCCGCACCTTTTTCCACTCTGCAGCGACCCCAGAAGAGTTGTTCAACAGGGTTCCCTTTCTGAAGATGATAATTTGTACGTGCCATAAGCACATAACACTCCGTACATATCAGTTTCTCATTCCTTACAAGGTTTTTTCCACAGGCATAACACACTCTGGGGAAGAGAAGACTTAAAAAATCATCATACAAACCATTAAGAAAACCCATGCAGCGAGCTGAATTTACTGTAAAGGTAGTAAATCCGGGTAAAATCAACAGCAAAGGGAACAGAACTAAATCGATAATTCTTTTCTGATTTTCTCTGCAATATTTTCAAATTCTTCAGGTTTAAGATGCAGCTTGGGATTCCGGAAATTGATATCATCCATTTCATCCATTGGCACCAGATGAATATGGGCATGAGGAACTTCAAGGCCAAGGACGGCTATACCAATCCTGTTGCATGGTATTGCAGTCTTAATGGCAGTGGCAACTTTCTTTGAAAAAACCGCCATGCCTGCAAGCTGGTCATCATCAAGATCATAAATATAATCTGTCTCCTGTTTGGGAACAACAAGAGTATGTCCTTCTTTCAGGGGATTGATATCAAGAAAAGCAAAAAATCTTTCGTCTTCCGCAACTTTATAACAAGGTATTTCCCCTTTAATAATTTTTGTAAAAATTGTTGCCATAAGAATATTTTTACAATGAAACAGCCATTATTTCAAACTGCATTAGTCCTGAAGGGACTTTAATATCAACAGTATCTCCCACTTTCTTTCCGATAAGTCCGCTTGCAATCGGGGAATTAACAGCTATTTTCCCTTTTTTAAGATCGGCTTCACTTTCCGGAACTATCTGATATTCCATAGTCATATTGTTCTTTACATTTCTGATCTTTACCTTATGAAGGATCCTGATAGTCGAACTGTCGATCATTGATTCATCAATGACTCTTGACCGTGCAATAAGATTCTCCAGTTTTGCTATCTTCATTTCAAGCATTCCCTGTGCCTCTTTTGCAGCTGAATATTCGGTATTCTCCGAAAGATCGCCTTTATCGGTCGCTTCAGAAAGCATTTTAGCTATCATGGGGCGTTCAACAGTTCTCAGTCTTTCCAGTTCTTCCTGTAAATTCCGCAGACCGTCTACTGTAATATATAAAAGCTCTGACATCTCTCTGTTCATTTAAAAAAAATAAGAAGAATTCCGTGGTATGCGGAACTCTTCATTGACCAAATATATAAAATCTTTTTCTAAATTACAAAATAAACCTGAAAATTAAAGAGATACATCTGACAATAAAAGCACGGACTATTTCCTGTATTTTTTTGCTACTTTTCTGCTCCGGGAAGATGCTTTTTTTCTTTTAGCCTTATATTTTGCATTGGCTGACTTAACATTCTGTTTCATCCTTTCACGAACTGCCGGTGTCTGTATCTCAAAAGAACGTTCCCTGTTCTCCCTGACAAACTTTTCGTATTCTCTCTTATTCTTTCTGTCAGTAGCTTCAGCTTTTTTCTTCGCCTTTTCTGCCGCTCTGGGTTCCCGTATCTTTACCGTGCGCGACCGGAGTGGTTTATTACGAACTTTTTTCTGAAGCCTGTGACTTCCTGGCCTGGCAAATGACTGTGCTTCAGAAACTGTACAAGTCAGAGAAAAAGTTAGAAATATTAAAACCAAGCGACTTATTATCAGTTTACTCATCTGCAATAATTTATTGTATAACCATCATATTTTTCCCCTGTTGGCAGAGAAGCCGGCTTTTTAATTAAAAAATACCCTTATGTTATACCTTAAATATAAGCGACGGGCTTATACTAATATAACGTAATTATTAACTTTTATTTTAAGATATTGACAATCATATACCAAACAGTATTCTGAAGAAGGTCCTGCCGGTAATTATAATTACATGAAATTTAGGGCATTAGCCTGTTATGGTGCCGGAAAAACAATTAATATCTGTAATGATCCGGTTTATACGGACCATCAGGTGACACATTTAAATAATCAGACTGTTCCTTTGTCAGGAGAGTCAGTCGTACTCCCAGATGATTAAGATGTAATCGGGCCACTTCTTCATCAAGATGCTTTGGGAGCCTGTAAACACCTGTCTGATAATTGTTTTTCCAAAGTTCTATCTGGGCAAGCGTCTGGTTGCTGAAAGAATTACTCATGACAAATGAAGAATGTCCTGTAGCACAGCCCAGGTTTACCAGGCGACCTTCTGCCAGGAGAAATATTGAATGACCATCAGGAAAAACATATTTATCAACCTGTGGTTTAATATTGATTTTCTTTATACCCTCCACTTCATTAAGCTGATCGACCTGTATCTCATTGTCAAAATGCCCAATATTACAGACAATAGACTGATCCTTCATCTTCTTCATATGATCAGCAGTAATAACATCTCTGTTTCCCGTTGCTGTCACAAAAATGCCAGCCTCATCAAATGAATCTTCAATTCTTTTTACTTCGAAACCCTCCATGGCTGCCTGCAATGCACATATAGGATCTATTTCTGTCACAATGACCCTTGCGCCATAGGCTCTCATTGATTTTGCACTGCCTTTTCCAACATCCCCGTAACCACATACAACAACTACTTTACCTGCTATCATAACATCAGTGGCTCTTTTTATACCATCTGCCAACGATTCCCGGCAACCGTACAGGTTATCAAATTTTGACTTTGTAACAGAATCATTGACATTGATTGCAGGCACCAGCAATTCATTGCTTTTGTGCATACGGTATAATCTGTTAACTCCGGTTGTTGTTTCTTCAGATATTCCCTTCAGTTCCCTTACGGCCCGTCTCCATTTTTCAGGATCACTCTCCTGTAGTTTCCTCAGGGTCTCAAGTATGATTCTTTCTTCCTTGTTAGCAGGCTTTTTGTTCAGAAACGAAGGATCATTCTCTGCTTTAAACCCCAGATGGATCAACAAAGAAGCATCACCACCATCATCAACGATCAGATGAGGTCCTTTACCTCCAGGAAAAGAAAGTGCCTGGGCAGTACACCACCAATATTCCTCAAGAGTCTCCCCTTTCCATGCAAAAACAGGTATTCCCGAAGCAGCTATATAAGCTGCAGCATGATCCTGCGTAGAGAAAATATTACAACTTGACCATCTTACTTCAGCTCCAAGCTCTCTTAGAGTTTCTATAAGTATGGCAGTTTCTATCGTCATATGAAGCGATCCTGTTATTCGTGCCCCTTTTAACGGTTTTTCACCAGAGTATTTTTTTCTGATAGCCAGTAATCCCGGCATCTCTTTTTCTGCTATCTCAACTCCTTTCCGGCCTGAATCAGCCAGAGTGATATCCTTAACTTTATATTCCATTATATCTGTTACTAAGCCCATTGATTATCAATTTACAGGTCTGCAAAGTTAAATAAAAGCCCGTTATTATTCAAGACAGTAAGTTAATTGCTTTTACTTTGTCATTTTTCATCTGTCTGACTAATTGTTGGGTATTGGCAAACTTAATTTCATCACGTAAACGGTAACGGAAAATTACTTCTATTTCTTTATTGTAGATATCTTTGTTAAAATCAAAAATATTTACTTCAATTGATCTTTCTCCTGGTTCTTCCCTTATTGTGGGTTTGTTCCCGATGCTTAACATAGCCTTCATTGTGCTGCCCTCCACCTTTGCTTCCACAGCGTAAACACCATCTGCAGGTATTAATTTGTATTTGTACAAAGGACTTATGTTTGCAGTAGGGAAGCCCAGTTTTCTTCCCAATTTCTCCCCTTCAATTACTCTCCCCTTCAGAAAATAACTGTACCCAAGCCATCTGTTAGCATCCTCAAGCCTGCCTGTAAGCAGGGCTTCCCTTATCAGAGAGGAACTGATTGTGATATCTCCTTCCTCCATACCCTCACTCTGTAATACGGTGATATCCATGGTTTCAGCCAACCTGATTATTGTATCGTAATCACCTTCGCCCCTGTAACCAAAACGATGATCATAGCCCATAATAAAATGTCTGGCACGTATTTGTGAAACGAGGACTTCTTTAATAAATGAGGAGGCTGTGATTCTGCTAAAAGCAGGAGTAAAATCTATTATAATGAGATGGTCTGCTCCTGTTGAGGCAAGAAGTGATATTTTTTCTTCGGGAGAGTTCAGCAGGGAAACATTAGCCGATCCCTCTTCCAGAACCAGCCGGGGATGAGGATAATATGTTATTAAAACAGATTCCCCCTGTGTCTCCTTAGCCACAGAAAGAACTTTATTTATTAGAGCTCTGTGACCACGATGAACACCGTCAAAGATGCCCATTGTAACAACAGGATTCTTCAATTCCAGATTTTTATACCCTTCATGTACAATCATTGTCCCATCTTAACCATGCAAAAATAACAAAGCACCGGGAAATGAATAAACTTTGTGATTTAGTTTTTGTACTTTTAATGATAAATACCCAACTTAACAAGTACATGAATACCGGTAAATTTTACAACATCGATAAGTGGCTAAACCCATATATCAGTATTATAGAAGAGAGAATATCCAGATGTCTTCAGAAAGAAAATGAACTGACTGAAGGAGGATCTCTTGTCGATTTTTCTCTTGGTCATTATTATTACGGACTTCATTACGTCAATAACAACTGGATTTTAAGGGAATGGGCTCCCAATGCATCGGATATATTTATCATTGGTGAATTCAACCATTGGAAAGAGGAAGCCGGGTTCAGGATGACAAGGGTCAATGAATATGGTAACTGGGAACTCATATTGTCTTCAGATAAACTGAAACATGGAGATCTCTTCAAATTATCGATACACTGGGAAGGAGGAAAAGGAGAACGGATACCTTCATATATTTCCAGAGTGGTACAGGATGATAAAACAAAAATATTTTCAGCACAGGTATGGCATCCTGCTAAGAAATACCAATGGGAAACAGAAGATTTTCATTCTGATAATACTGCTCCCGTTATTTACGAAGCCCATATAGGGATGGCTACTCCCGAAGAAAGGATAGGGTCTTTTAACGAATTCACTGATAATATTATTCCCCGGATAGTCGGGGCCGGATACAATACCATTCAGTTAATGGCTATCCAGGAACATCCTTTCTATGGTTCATTTGGTTATCATGTATCAAACTATTTTGCTGTTTCATCAAGATTTGGAACTCCTGAAGAACTGAAAAGACTGATTGACACTGCTCACAAATCAGGGCTTAGAGTTATTATGGATATTGTCCATTCTCATGCTGTTAAAAACACCAATGAAGGACTTGGTCTTTTTGACGGATCTCCGGGTCAGTATTTCCACACGAACAGCAGACGTGAACATGTAGCATGGGATTCTCTTTGCTTCGACTATGGGAAGAATTCTGTAATTCATTTTCTGCTTTCAAATTGTCATTATTGGCTCGAAGAATACAAATTCGACGGCTTCCGGTTCGACGGAATAACCAGTATGATTTATTATGACCATGGCCTTGGAAAAAACTTTACAAGTTATGACGACTATTTTAACGGCGGACAGGATATAGATGCACTTATCTATTTATATCTGGCGAACAAGATGATCCATAGCTTAAAGCCTGATGCTATAACTATTGCAGAAGAAATGAGCGGTATGCCCGGTCTTGCTGCCGGGACAGACAAAGGGGGAATCGGATTTGATTACCGGCTTTCAATGGGAGTTCCGGATTTATGGATTAAACTTATAAAAGAAATACCCGATGAGAACTGGGATATGGGCCTCCTGATTCATGAGCTCACTCAACACCGGCCTGAAGAAAAGATAATCTCATACTGTGAATCCCATGACCAGGCTCTTGTAGGGGACAAAACACTAATATTCAGAATGCTGGACTCTGAAATGTATACTGGTATGTCTGTTTCATATCACAGTTTCTCTATGGACCGGGGTATAGCTCTGCATAAAATGATACGATTACTCACTTTTGCCACTGCCGGAGGAGGTTATTTGAATTTTATGGGCAACGAATTCGGACACCCCGAATGGATTGATTTCCCGCGCCAGGGAAACAACTGGAGCTATAAATACGCCCGCCGACAATGGCATCTGGCTGAAGACAACAACCTCAAATACAAGTTCCTTTCTGCATTCGACCAACAAATGGTTGACTTGCAAAATAATTTCAGGGTTCTTGATAACAGGTACATTGAAAAATTAACAGAAAATAATTTTGATAAAATAATAGCATTTTCAAGAGGAGACTTACTGTTTGTGTTCAATTTTCACCCTTTAAAATCATATACCGGTTATGGTATTCCCGTGAAAGGTAAATACAGGATTATTCTTGACACAGATGATGCTGCTTTCGGAGGTTTTGACCGGATAGACAGAACAGTATTGTATTCTGCAGAAAAAAAGTCAGAAAGACCTGCTTTAAATATTCCTTTTTATCTTTTCCTTTACCTTCCTTCCAGATGTGCTCTGGTTTTTAAAAAGGAAGCTGTCAAAAAAGTTACTGATCTTTAATCTATCCATCTCAGCAGATAGAAATCCTGCTTATGAGGCAGATCTTTATGCTTTGGGTATATACGAATACCATAAAAGAAGGTTCCTGCTTTTTCCGGAACGAGATTAGCCCTGTAAAGACACTTCCCGTTCTTGCAGCTTATCAGTGTAAAATCTTTACTGGCAACAAATTCATGCTGGCCCTCCTTACTAAGTGAAGTAATAATATACTCAACACCAACATTTTCCTTTGGTATCTTGTGAATATTCAGGGCAATCTCTGCCTTATAGTCATGCCCTGAATGATATACATTTCCGTCAGGTTTTTCAAAACTGTAATTCAATACTTCAATATTATCCCATTCCTTTTTCATAGTATATTTCCAGTCAGCCAGATTTTTTGCCTTTGCGTAATTATCAGAAATGAGATATTTACTTCTTTCATATAGCTTATTGTAATACTTTTCATAATAATCATCTATCATCCTTTTCATAGTAAATTCCGGCGCAATCTTAACCATAGTGTTCTTGATATAGCTTATCCATTCCGCCGGTATTTGCTGTTCGTCAAAGGAATAATATGCAGGGATGATTTCATATTCAAGCATGTTGTATATTGTTTCTGCATCAATATCGTCCTGCAGTTCCTGGTTTGCAAATATTTTTTTCTTGGTTATGGCCCATCCTGCAAATGCTCTGTAGCCTTCGACCCACCATCCGTCAAGCACACTGAAATGAATAGTGCCGTTCATCACAGCTTTTTCACCGCTGGTACCTGATGCTTCCAGTGGTCTTGTCGGTGTGTTAAGCCAGATATCAACTCCCTGTACCATATCCTTTGCAAGTTCTATGTCATAATTCTCGAGAAATATTACTTTCCCTGTAAATTCCTGCATTTGAGACACTTCATATACTCTTTTTATAAGGTCCTGTCCACCTCCGTCGTGTGGATGAGCTTTTCCGGCAAAGATAAACTGAACGGGTCTTTCAGGATTGTTCACTATTTTGGCAAGTCTGTCTAAATCCCGGAAAAGGAGAGTAGCCCGTTTATAAGTTGCAAAGCGTCTGGCAAAAGCAATAGTCAGGGCTTTTTCATTGAGATGAGTACTTATATTCATTAGGGTACGCGGACTGACATGCCTATCGATCATATCTGTCTGAAACCTTTTACGGATGTTGGCAAAAAGTCTTTTCTTAAGTTCCTGTTTTATTGCATATATTCTATGGTCATCAACTGTATAGAGTTTCTCCCATTGAGTACGGTCAGTCTGATCGAATTTGTCAGTTCCGCATATCTCTCTGTACAGTTCTTTCCATTCCGCAGCTGTCCATGTCGGATGATGAACGCCATTGGTAACATACCCGATAAACAATTCTTCCCTGAGGTATCCCGGCCATAGTTTGTTGAACATTTCCTGACTGACTTCCCCGTGAAGTTTGCTTACACCGTTAACTTCCTGTGACATACGTGTTGCAAGGTAGCTCATATTGAATTTTTTCTCACTACTCCCCTCACATCGTCCGAGAGCCATCAGTTCATCCCATGATATATTAAGTCTGCTATGATAATGCGAAATATATTTCCTGAGCAGATCCTCATCGAAAGAATCATGACCGGCCGGAACAGGAGTATGGGTAGTAAAGAGAGTTGATGCCCTCACTGCCTCCAGTGCCTGATTAAATGTCAGATGATGTTGTTCTATCATGGTACGCAGACGTTCAAGACTGATGAAAGCGGAATGACCTTCATTGCTGTGATACAGATCTGGTTTCAGCCCCATTGCTACCAGTGCCCTCACTCCTCCAATACCAAGTATCAGCTCCTGCCTCAAACGGTTTTCATTATCGCCTCCATACAGATAGTGTGTTATAGAACGATCCTCCTGATTATTATCGTCAAAATCGGTATCCAGAAGGACAAGCCTTACTTTGCCAACCATTGCCTGCCATATACGTATCTTTACAGCACGCCCCGGCCAGGCAATTGACACATAAAGATGATTACCGTTTTCATCCTTTACCGGATCAATGGGCAGCCTTGAAAAATCCTCTGCTTCATAGATAGTCAACTGTTCTCCCTTCGGTCCCAGTTTCTGTCGGAAGTAACCATATCTGTATATAAACCCTACTCCTATTATATCAAGATTTGAATCGCTGGCCTCTTTAAGATAATCACCTGCCAGAATGCCCAATCCTCCCGAATAAGTCTTCAGGCAGTGATGTATACCAAACTCCATGCTGAAATAGGCTACACAGGGTTTCTCAGTGTCGGGAGGCCGGTTAATATATTCGTTAAAATCTTTTGAGAGTTTCTGGAGATCCTCTACAAATTCCTCATCATCTTCCAGAACAAGCAATCTTTTATAATCTATCTTCTCCAGCAGGATTTTTGGATTATGTTTAACTTCTTCCCATAAAGAGGGATCCATTCTTCTGAAAATTGATTCTGCTTCAGAATTCCATGAATACCAAAGATTATTTGCAAGGTCTTTCAGTGCGGCTAACTTATCCGGCACATCACTCTGAACATAAATATCTTTCCATACAGGTAACTGATGAGGCTTTCTTACCGGTATTCCCGGCTCTTCCACAAATCCAATAAACTCGCGGGGTTCTTCCCTCCTTTCACTACTGGCATCCAGTGCTTTCTCATAAGCTTCAAAATAATGATCGACCAGAGTGTCCCACATTGCAATACGTGATATTTCATGGGCTTTCTTTCTCGCGTCAGATATTTCATCATCACTGAGTTCCGTGAACATTGTAATAAAATCCCTTATCTCCTCTACAACTCTGGCCTCATTATCGTCAGTCCTTTCAATAATGGCAATCCCGTTTCCGTGATCCTTAAAATATTCCCGTACCCACAGTCCAAAACCCGATAAGGATGTTGTTACTGTTGGTATTGAAAACATAAGGCTCTCAAGAGGAGTATAACCCCAGGGCTCATAATACGAGGGGAAGACTGTCAGATCGAAACCTATCAGCAGATCATAATACGACAGATTAAAAATGCCATCGTTTCCATTCAGATATGATGGTGCAAAAATGATTTTGACCTGTGAGTCTTGTTCATTATACAGGTTGTTCTCGTTTATTCTGTTTAAAATAGGGTCGTTTGACGGATAATGAAGATAGTGAGTCAGAATATGGTCATTGAGATTAACAGCCTCCTCCCCGCTGTAAAGAATTTTTATAAGATCTTCCCTCGGTCCTTTGTGATAAGCCGGCATAAGGATAAAAGCAACACATTGTTTCCTGAGATCATTTTTTCTTTTGAGTTCTCCTACTGAATCGATAAACACATCCACTCCTTTATTTCTGTATTCATACCTTCCGCTAAGAGCAAGAAAGAGGCAGTCATCCGGCAATTGATATCCCAGAACAGCTTCTGCCACACTTTTAAGTTTTTCTCTGGCCGTTGTCCTTTTTTCATCAAAAACATCACTGGCAGGCACAAAAGAATCTTCAAAACCATTTGGAGTGACCATATCCACATCCTTGCCCAGAAAATGACTGCATTCTCTGGAAGTCAGCTCACTTACTGTAGTAAAAACATCAGCCACAGCAGCTGAAATTTTCTCAAGAGATTGTTTTGCAACAACATTCGATTCACGCGCAATCTGAACAGGATTATATTCCTTCATTTTACTGTATAAGGGACGGCTGGTTCCTGCTATGCATCTTCCAAGAACTGTGGCATGGGTTGTAAATGCAGTGGCAATCCACGGAGCCCATTTCTCCAGATAAAGTATCCCTGTACCCGTCATCCATTCGTGAAACTGAGCCACTATATTATGATGTTCATGATAAAAAGATGTAAAGCTTTCAATAAGCTTCCCTGCAGCATATCCGAATAAAGCCGGTTCAATATAGTCCCACTGACCTGAAATACTATCCAGTTTATATATCTCCCAGAACCTTGCGAAAATTTCATTTTGCATTCCGAAATAAGGAGTAAAATCAATAAGCATCACAATTGGTTTTCCTGCTATGTTCCACCTGCCTATTTCCACCATTATTCCTTCGGAAGCAGCCCGCGATCGCCATTCAGTAAACAAAGAATCATCAGGAATGAATTCAGGATTCTTCACCTCTTCTCTCCATACATCAGGGCCAATAAGTATATAATTATCACCCAGCACTTCGATGATGTTCAATGCTTTTGTCGAGATTACCGTATGGATACCCCCAACCTTGTTGCATACTTCCCAACTGGTTTCAAAAATGAATTCAACCTTCATATTTAGATTATATTTTAAAAAATTATTTAATCACCTGCCTTTTTTGTCCTCTTGACAGTTTTTTTTGTTGCTGTTCTTTTTACTACCTTTTTCTTTCCGGCAGTTCTACCGGCAGATGTCTTTTTTGCAGGTTTTGCCTTATCTCCTGTCTTAACATTAGCTGATGAATTAGAACGGCTGTCCTGTGGTCTTATTGTTTCATCAATAAGTTTATGGGAAAGTTCCTGCAATGATGTGGATTTTTTTGTTGCGACAACAGGAGGATTCTCAGGCTTTAATTCCTCAACAGTTTTTCTGGTGTACCTGTCTATTTCTGCAGCCTGTTTGGCTATTACTTTATCTTTTTCATCAAGGATTTGTTCGAGGTTTGTTATATGCATCTGTTCACTTGTATCGGGGTTGCACCGGTTAAGCCTTATTTCCAGGTCACTAAGTACATTCATATAATTCATAAAAGCCTCATAGGGTGTCTCATAGGGGTTAAAATATGCATGTACTGCTCCATCGGAAAAAAATTTTGTTGCCATATAGTAAAAATGGTCACTTGATTGAAGATATTCCAAATCCTTGTGTATCTGTGCATCGTTACATTTCTGAACCTTATCGAACAAACTGTACAGTTTATCGAGTGCTGCTATCTGTAACTCATTCCCCATCCATGCAGTTATATCCCTTTCTTCGTCAGCCCAGCTTATAGGAGATGGGACACTTATAGCCGAAACGGGTTGTAAGGCATCAGCAATTTCTGTAGGAGTCATAAAATTATATGGAGTCTTTTTAAGGATTGCTGAAGGCAGATGTCCGAGAAAATCAAAAATACCTGTTTCCTTCCAGTTATGCTCCCCGAAAGTTTCATAATCAATGAATATATTTAATAATTCACTTTTATTTGCAAGTTTATTTAGCCAGGAGGCATATTTATCAGCAGTCAGCGGCCAGGCACTCCACTGTTTATTGGAAAAACGGAAAGCAATATCATCGCTCAGTACAAAGTTCCTGAGCAAAACCTTAAGCCTCGGATTGATAACGTTACAATACAGGTAATTAGGACTTTTCCAGCCGAGTATATGTTTTGCTCCTTCTGTAAGGATGGACTTAAATCCCATTTCGGCGACCCAGGAACCTATCTGATCGGAATATATCAGTTCTGTGTTTCTGAATGATGTTGTTTCGACCCCGAGATGTTCCCTCATCATTTCTCTGTGTGTATTAACCTGATTTTCAAACTGTACCTTGCTTTTGAGGGAAGCCAGTGAGTGGGAATCTGTTTCAGCCAGGAACTCAACCATTCCTGTATCTGCAAGTTGCCTGAAGGATTCAAGCACTTCGGGAGCGTATAACCTGAATTGGTTAATGGCAATACCTGAAAGGGAAAAGGCAACTTTGAATTTACCTTTATTCTTCTGAATAAGGTCCAGAATAATTTTATTGGCAGGCAGATAGCACTTATCTGCTACCTTTCGCATTATAGATTCATTGGTATAATCATCATAATAATAATGGTCGTGTCCAATGTCAAAAAACCTGTACCTTTTGAGCCGGAAAGGTTGATGGACCTGAAAATAGAAACATATTGCCTTTTTAGTTGCTGCACTCATATCTAATACGTTATTTATGCCATATTACACTCTCGTAAATATCTTTTACATGCCTGGCTGAATTATCCCATTTTAGTTTTATCACTTCCTCCCTGCCATTTTTAATAAACATATTTGATAGAGCAGGATAATTAAGGATTCCGTATATAGCATCTGCCATGGCATCTATATCCCAGAAATCGACTTTAACTGCATGTGTCAGTATTTCTGATACCCCTGACTGTTTACTTATTATCACAGGGACATTTGATTGCATTGCTTCAAGAGGAGAGATCCCAAAAGGTTCCGATACAGAAGGCATTATGTATACATCACTTAATGCAAGCATTGTGTAAACATCTCTCCCTTTGAGAAAGCCTGTAAAATGAAACCTGTCAGTTATTTTCAATGAAGCAGCCCTTCTGATCATTCTTTCCATCATATCACCCGATCCGGCCATAACAAATCTTACATTATGCATGACCTTGAGTACCTTATTTGCTGCTTCAATAAAATATTCAGGTCCTTTTTGAAGGGTAATTCTTCCCAGAAAAGTAACGACCTTATCATCAAAGCCTTTGTTAACAACCATTCCATCGGACATCCTTACAGGCTCAACAGCGTTGTATACTGTTTCAACTTTGTCGGGATTAATATGATATTTATGAATCACAATATCTCTGGTAAGGTTACTGACTGTAATTATTTTTGAAGCAGCATCCATCCCTTCTTTCTCGATACGGTATACCTCCGGGTTAACATTTCCTCCGCTTCTGTCAAATTCAGTGGCATGAACATGGATTACCAGGGGTTTGCCCGAAACTGCTTTTGCAGCTATACCTGCGGGATAAGTTAGCCAGTCATGGGCATGGATAATATCAAACTCATTTTCTTCTGCTATAACCGAAGCTACAACAGAATATTTATAAATCTCATCCAGAAGGTTGCAGTCATATTTACCTGAAAAATCTACCATTCCCTTGCTATTGGTATGAACTATGAGCCTGTATGAGTCGACTTCTGATTTAATCACTTTCCAGAAATCGTCGGGATCTGTATAAGGAACTATTCTGGAAGAGATTTCAATTTTCTCAAATGACTTTTTTGTTCCTTCATAAAATATTTGTTTAAAAGCCACCGGTATTTTATTTGCTCCGATAAGACGTACAGCATTCTGATCTTCATCACCCCAGACTTTCGGAACCACAAAAATAACTTCAAGGTTATCTATTGCAGCCATACCTTTTGTAAGACCATAACTGGCCGTACCCAATCCCCCTGATATATGAGGGGGAAATTCCCATCCGAACATTAATACACGCATATTCCTACGGTATTAAACATCTGAATAATTTTTTTCAAGTAAATCAATAATTCTCAATACTTCTGCCACACTCCATGCCTGTGAAATAGCTCCGCGCGGGGCATGAGGGGGATCTCCGTCATGTATTTCCGACAAAGTGGTGATACCATGCTCGTTCATAACTTCTTCCAGTCCAAATATCAGTTTCCTGACTTTTTGTACTCCCTGTTTGCCATAAACCTTAAGCCATCCTTCACAAAACGGACCAAACAACCAGGGCCATACCGTACCCTGATGATATGCCTTATCTCTTTCTTCCTGGTTTCCGCAATATGTCCCTTTATAAAGTTTATTTGCAGGAGAGAGTGTCCTCAGCCCCCTGGAAGTAACCAGCTCTTTATCTGCAATATCCAGGACTATCTTCATTTGTTCCCTGGAAAGCATGGAATAAGGAAGTGAAACAGCAATAAGCATATTTGGTCTGACGAACATGTTCCTTCCTTCCTGGTCATTAACATAATCTGCAGGGTATCCTGCAGTCTCATCCCAGAATATTTCAAGGAAAGAGTTCTTTATCAGTTCAGGAAGATGTCCGAATTCTTCAATGAAAGCTTTATCTTTTCCTATTTTTGCCATTTCAAGAGTAAAACAGATAGCATTATACCACAAAGCATTAATTTCCACTGCATAACCGTGTCTGGGAGTAACCGGTATGCCATCCACAACTGCATCCATCCATGTTAATGATTTCCCGGGAGCTTCTGCATATATCAACCCGTTATCCCTCATATGTATATTATATGATGTGCCTCTTTTAAAGGCTGTGAGAACTGATTTGGCTGTATGCTCATATCTTTCACAACAATCTGTTCCTCCATTTATTACATATTGCTGAAGAGCCCAGAAAAACCAAAGAGGTGCATCAATGGAATTAAAAGCATAATCGCCTTCCTTCCCCATATTGGGAAATAATCCGTCTTTCATCTTGTTGACCTGGGTATCGAGAACGTCCTGATAAAGGGCAAGCTTATGGCGGGCAAGGGCTATGCCCGGCAAAGAGATAAAAGTATCTCTGCCCCAGGAATCAAACCAGGGATAACCTGCAATGATCAGTGTATCATTCCCCCTTTTTTCAACAAATTGTTGAGCTGCATTTTTGAGACAGTTAATAAAACTGTTTCTTGGAATCTTACCTGACAGCATTGATGTAAATTTCCCTTTGAATTCCGAAGGATTTTCTTCACGTGTTGAAGCTGAAAAAACAATAACATCACCTTTCTTGGCCTTCATCTCAAAAAAACCCGGTGTAAAAAGATCCTCGGAATAATCATAACCCCTTTTCTGTTCCTGGATATATTCCACTCCTAGATACCAGTCTGGTACATGTATGAACTCTGCCTTTGAAGAAAACTGCATGTGTAATGACGGAAAGTTATCATACATTCTGGCTTTTATTCCGTTACTAATCGGTTCTGTCTTGGTATTTGCAACCATATTTGCATGAGTGAGTTCATGAATATTCCTGTAGGCCAAAAAAGGCCTCACCTGAAGCTTCATAGGCTCCGCTGCCTCCATAATAGTATACCTTACAAGTAACTGTTCCTCATAATGAACAAGCAGCCTTTCCATCTTCAACAAAACACTTCCCACCCGGAAGATACGTACAGGAATTGTTTCTGCCTCAAAATATTCAATGTACTTATGCCCTTTCGGACTAAAATAATCACCCTTGTATTTCCTTATACCTGTATTGAAACTGGTACCATTATACTCCACAGTAACATCAAGAGAAGAGAGCAGGACATACCTGCCCCCTCCCAGTTCGCTGACAGGACAAACAAGCAGTCCGTGATATTTCCTTGTATTACATTCTACAAGGGTTGTGGATGTATAGGATCCGGCCCTGTTTGTCCTTATTATTTCCCGTAAAAGAGAATATTCCAGATTGACTATCTGACCCTTCTCGAAATTAATATAGCTCATATATATACTCTATTACCCTCGTAAAAAACTCTTTTAAGATACCAAATTTTATTTAACATTGCAAACAGAAATAGCTAACTGTTTTAATTCTTATTTCCGGTGACTCTCCTGAAAAAAGAATAACTTTGCAACTCTGATACAAGAATGAATTTGTAAAAGAATTATTGATGAAAAAATACAGTGTCTGGTTAATAATCACTCTTATTACTATCCTTTATTTTGGAGGATGCAAAAATAACAATATAGAAATAAACGGCAAACTTATCAATTCTGTTCCGGACAGTTATATCTTCCTTGACGAACTGCAGTCGACAGAACTTATCCCGGCAGATTCTGCAATAATAAGTGATGAAGGGAGTTTTTCCTTTAACATAAAACTGAAATATCCTGCTTTTTATCTGCTCAGAACTGACCAGTCCAATTTCCTGACAATGATGCTTGAACCAGGACAAACTATTGACCTGAATGCTTATTATGACACTCTTCAATACCCTGTATATCTTTCAGGCTCGGAAGGCACATCGTCAATGATGGAATACAACAAAATACTGAGAAACACCATCAACCGTCTCTCCGGTCTGCGTACTATTTATATGCAGAATCTCGGATCTCCGGGTCTGGCTGCTGTAATGGAAAATCTGGATTCACTGGCTCAGGTTTATCTTGATGACATTAATGAGTATACAAAAAAATATATTGATGAAAATATTACTTCGCTGGTAAGCCTGGTTGCATTATACCAGCAGGTTGCCCCTGGAGAATATATATTGCATCCAGAAAAGGATTTAAAATATTTTCTGAAAGTGGATTCCTCATTACACTCTCTGTATCCCGATTACGAACCGGTGAAGGCATTACACGAACAGGTCCGGGAGTTAAGGGCCAATACAGAGATACAGGATCTGTTTTCTCCCTTGTCTGAACCCGGGACCCAGGCACCGGAAATAGCGCTACCCGATCCAAAGGGAGACACTATAAGACTATCCTCAACCAGGGGGGGAATTGTCTTGCTTGACTTCTGGGCTTCATGGTGCCCACCTTGCCGCCAGGAAAATCCAACCCTGATAAAAGCTTATGAACTTTACAATAAAAAAGGATTTGAAATATATCAGGTATCCCTTGACAAAACAAAGGAAGCGTGGTTAAGGGGAATACAAAATGATAATACCGGTAAATGGATTCATGTGAGCGACCTGAAATACTGGAGCTCTGTTGTAGTTCCTCTGTATAGGCTGGAATCCATTCCGGCTAATTTCCTTCTCGACAAAGAAGGCTGTATTATAGCTTCCAATCTGAGAGGAGACATACTGATGGAAAAACTTGCTGAGATTTTTGAAGATTAACTAACAAGTACTTAGGTATTATGCTGACAATAAAAAAATACTTCATATTAATTATTCCTGTACTTATAATAACAGGATGTCATGACAAGAATTCATTCACTATTTACGGAACTGCACAGAAAAAAACACAGGATTATATATTCCTGAGCAGAGTCAATGTAAACACCACTGTTCCAATTGATTCTTCCAAAATAAAGAAGAATGGTGATTTCAAATTTAAAGTCAAAGCTGAAGAGCCTGATTTCTATCAGATAAGCTATACTCCCGGCAATTTTATCACTCTGCTTGCCGAACCCGGAGAAAAAATAAAACTGTTACTTAAAAACAATATTCTGATAAATGATTACTCAGTTGACGGATCGCCCGGATCAGAACAGATCCGGATGCTGGATTCCAGTTTATTGCAGACAAAATACCTTCTTGACTCTCTGAACAAGCTCTATATTAATATTTCCTCAAATCCCGGTAACGAAGAAAAAATGACGTTACTGGAACAAGAGTACAGAAAAGTGATGAATGAGCAAAGAAAATTTAACATCAGTTTCATCCTTGATAATTATCGTTCACTTGCTTCAATAAAAGCACTGTATCAGAAACTGGACGATAATACGTATGTTCTGAACCTGACACGTGATTTACAATACTTGAAAATTGTCTCTGATACTCTTTCGCGTTATTATCCCTCATCAAAACATACCAGAGCCCTTATGCGTGATTTCAATAATGAAATGTCACAGCTATATACAAGACAACTGATTGCTGCATCGGATACTCTGCCCGAGACAAAACTGGATCCTGACCTGGTGGATATTAATGGGAAAAGAATAAAACTGTCTTCCCTCAGAGGAAAATATGTTCTCCTTACATTCTGGTCAGCTGATTCACAGGAATGTATTGAAGAAAACCTGCAGCTGAAAAGACTGTACAACACTTATAAGAACCGTGGTTTTGAAATCTACCAGATTAATCTGGATACTGATGAACAGAAGTGGAAAAATGCCGTTAGCTTTGATGAACTGCCATGGATAAGCACGAGAGAAGATGATCCGTCTGACCCTTATAATGCAAGACTATACAATATAAAAACGCTGCCTTCAAACTTCCTCTACGACAGGGAGGGGAATGTTATAGGGACAAACCTGCATGGTAAGAATCTGGATCTGAAACTCGACCAGTTGTTTAATTAGATCTTTAAACATTGATTCAAACTGAAAAAATATTCTTTGCATCAGATTTTCACCTGGGACTCAATACAGGATCCGGCTCATCCGAACGTGAAAAAAAAATTATCAGATGGCTAAGGAAAATTACACCGGAAGCAAAAGAAATATTTCTTGTAGGAGATATTTTCGATTTCTGGTGGGAATATAAAAAGGTTGTCCCAAAAGGATTTACACGCTTCCTGGGCACTATAGGGGAAATAACGGATTCTGGTATTCCGGTCCATTTCTTTGCAGGTAATCATGATATGTGGGTTAAAGATTATCTGTCTGAAGAGTGCGGAATGATCATTCATAAAAAACCATTAACTACATCTTTTGATGGCAAGACATTTTATATTGCTCACGGAGAAGGTCTTGGATCTCAAAACATCGGATATAAAATACTACTTAGTATCTTCCGCAATAAGCCCCTAAGAGCGCTTTATTCTTCATTACACCCTTCTCTGGGCATGAAGATAGGCCAGAACTGGTCACTGAATTCACGTCTTGGCAAAGGCATATCACAAGAATTCATGGGCGAAGACAAGGAAGATCTTATCAGATACGCAAATTCATTTACCGGAATAGACAAACCCGATTATTTTATTTTTGGTCACAGGCATCTGGCGATGACTATGAAACTAAAAAATGATTCCCGGATAATGCTTCTCGGAGACTGGCTTAAGCACTCAAGTTATGCTGAATGGGACGGAAACGATCTGACACTCAAAACACCGGACTAAAGATTGCTTTTGTCTTCAACTTTTACTTCCAGAATATAGTAGGAATAATCACTGTTTATTTCTTCAAAAGAGAATTCAAGTTTTTCACCTGACTTCCTGGCCATATCAATAAGACCCAGGTTTCCAGTTCCTTCAGAACCCTTATTTTGTTGATTCAAAGACCTGGTAAAAAGTTCTTTAATACCGTTTTTATCCAGGCTGTTTATCTTTTCCAGTTTATTTCTCAGACTGTCAATTTTTTCATTGGCAATCAGGTTGCCTGTTGATACTTTATATATATTGTCCTCTAACCTTAAAACCAGTAAGGGCATGCCGTATTTTTGCCCTGCTTCTTTCCCGGCATTATGGTCTGCTACATTCTCAATTATCTCAATCAGAATGCTGAAAACTTTTTTTCTTATATTTAACTCCGTATCATTTTCCGTAAGCTTTGTCTCTGTGAAAGAAAGCATTTCCCTTCCAGCATCCGGAGTGAAATGACCTGACCACATAAGATAAATATTGTTTTCAGCCATAAATTTTTCCAGGCGGGAAACATCATCACCTCTGAACAATTTATGTGTTTTGGCATTGTCTTCTCCTATCCCCTCTTTATTAACCGTTTTGCTGAGAACATACCAGGCATTTTTATCATCGATTTTAAGGAAGTCATAGTCAAGTCGTGTACCTGTTTTTTTTGCCATTTCAATAAGCCCAAGGCCGGCCCCTCCTTTCTCACTCAAGCCCGGATTAGTCAACATCTGCCTGTATACATCCCTGATCTCATCCGCACTAAGATTGTTGATCATTTCAAGGCGATCCCTCAATTCAGCCACATCGCTTGAACGCATTACATTTGCTGTAGTAACAGTATGCCCGTCATTATTACTGGAGTAAACAAGCAATGACATATCTTGCATACCTGATTTATCACTGTGCCTGGTTACATTCTGCAGACTTTCCAGAACAAACATAAAAAGTCTCTTTCTGCCTTTGTAACTGAATGCTGCATTCTCCATTTCTTTCTCAAGCAACTGCAGGAGAGGGATAGAGTTTTCTTCAGTAATATTACCCCGGTATACGAACATAAGATGCTCATCAGTCATCTTATTTCTGACCTGACTTATAAAGTTCATGCAAAGAATTTCCTAAATAATACAGCAGTAAAGATAATAAAATGGTATTTATAATACTTCTATATTACTATAGCTTTCAGGAGGGCCGAGATAACTGTCTTTTAATCCTCCGGTGTTCACCATTAGTTTCTGCAATACCGGTCCGGGATCAATCATCCATATCTTTAATACATGATATCCCGGGCTGGTGATATTATGTGTTGAAATACTGAATCTGGCATTGTCGCTTACTGATTTTTCCCAGTCTCTGTTTCTGTTTTGTGCATTATAATCTTCCGGCACCAGAGTTACTATTTGCGGTTCCTGGTCATCGATTGATATCGCATAGTGCAATCCTCTTCCGTCCATAAAATTCAATGTCGGTGAAAAGACAGCCGTTATGTCAAAAGCGCCTGTATTAAAGAGATACATTTTATATTCAAGACAAGGAGAATCGGAACCGGGGACAGCCTGTGGGATATCAACATCGCCTGTTGCTCTCATTCCGGATAAGGTATGGCCATAATCTTCAATTTTAATCCACTGGCTGGTACCATAACCGGTTTTAGCAGTATAATTTTCTGCTTCAATAGACACATATCCCTGCCCTTCTGCGAAACCCTGCAGGTTTTCCCTTGTTATTTCTGCAGGCTTAATAGCTATAGCTTTAACAGCTACTTCTTTACCGGCTCCAGTAATAGTTATTTTTGCAGTATTTCTGCCTGGAGGCAACTTTCCCCAGTCGATTGATATTTCCAGTCGCTCATCCATCCCAAAAGGGCCTTTCCCTTTATCTATGATTATCCAGTCTTTGTCGGATAAGACTGTCGATTCAAAGGAACTGCTTCCTGTGCTGAAGACATCAATATAATGGTTTTGTCTGTTAAGAGCATCAAATAGTGGCAGTACAGGTTCACTGTTCTCATCGGGCCATACACATTCTGAACCCTCAATTGCAACCCCCATATCAGCTCCGGAAGGGACATCAAGCTGTTGAAGCTTTATAGCCCTGAGGCTGTTTACAGGCGGATCAACCCAGCTTGTATACCCGAGATGTGTCTGATCCATAAAATGGTTCCATTTCCCTCCGGCAAAAGTACGGTTATAATAACCCATCAGACTGGTATCGGCACAGAAAAGCTGCCGGACCCTGTCAGCCATATAATTAGTACTTGCCCTGCCCTGACGAAAATACAAATCGTTTTTACCTGCTGCAAGATACAGCTCATTAACAATGGCACATGCTTTGGCAGGGAAAAGAACAAGCTGATAGAAAGCATCCCTTTTCTCAGGAGATAATGTGGCGAAAATATCTTCAGCCTTCTCAGATATTTCATTCCAGTCAGCAACCACTTTCTCTGCTTCACGATAGTTTATCTGGCTGAATGTGAAAGGAGAAAGAAGTTCCGGTTTACGACGTCCATTATATTTAGTGTAAAGAGATATTATTTCGGCTATTTCAGCCGAATATTCAGTTCCGAATTCTCTCTCTGCCCAATATCTGGTATATTCAGTAATATTATCATTTGTCAGCCGTTTGCTATGCCATGCAAGATCAAGAAAATATTCCATCGGGAATTCATATCCTTTGAAATGGCCCACATTGACTATCCATATCCTGTCAGCTCCGTACTGTTTTGATAGTGACATCTGATCCCATATCTTGGATATAGGATTAGTATTCAACCATTGGTAGCTCCTTGGGCCACCGTGATAATCAAAATGATAATAAATACCGGCACCTCCACTTCTTCTCCTTTCATCAGCTGTTGGCAGGCGTCTTACATTACCCCAGTTGTCTTCCGCCCACAACAGAGTTACATCATCAGGCACCCTCATGCCTGCTTTATAATAATCCTGCACTTCTTTGTAGAGACACCACAGCTGCGGCACTTTTGTGACATCCGTATTCATTTCCTCCCCAAGAATATTCCGCTGTACCTCCACAATCCTTTCCAACAGCGCCATATTTTCTTCGGGACCTCCCCTGGACATGGGAGTATCATTTGCCCCTCTCAACCCGATAGTCACAATACTTTCATAGTTTCTGTTTCTTCGTATTCCCTCTCTCCAGAAAGCTTCAAGGATATCAGGATGCTTTGCATAATTCCAGGTACCAATTTTTTTTATATAACGCCGATCCCATTCTTTCTGTGCACGCAGCATGGGTTCCTGATGTGAATTACCCATTATGATACCATATTCATCTGCCAGACGAGGGTTTTCCGGATCATCTTCGTTAAAAGCGTTGTTCCACATAGCCGGCCACAGATAATTGGCTTTCAGTCTGAGCATTAGTTCAAAAAGCCTGGTATAGAACTCTCTGCCATAATTTGCCACACCCGGAGGTATAGGAGGATCTTCTGAAGGAGTAATCTCCCCGTATTTTTCACGAATCCAGTTGGTAAGGTCAGGAGCTTCATCATTGAGAAAAATACCTCTGTATTTCACTGACGGAGAACCGTCACTGTATTTCACGGGTTTTATAAATATCTGATCTTTTCTTTTGACCGCTACATCAGCCCACCAATACCATGGAGATACTCCAATCTGTCTTGATATCTCATAGATACCATAAATAGTACCTCTTTTATCACTTCCGGCAATCACCAGAGCTTTTGACACACCTTTTACCGGTCGTCTAACTATCTGGATAATAAATGATTCCCAACAACCATCAATAGTACTTACATCGATTTTCTTTCTCCTGATAAGATCATCTATCAGTTTACTCTTACCTATTGTTCCGGCAATGATTATTTCTTTTTCTCCTGAGAT